>CAYPYV010000203.1:0-2693 GCA_964414845.1 uncultured Devosia sp.
AGTCGTCCGCGGCGGCGCCATCCGGGCGCACAACCATAGCCTCGATCACTGTGGCAGTGTCCCCAACCTTGAGACCAAACCAGACAAAGGCCGAGCCTGTATCGTCATACGTGCCCTCGCGAACGAAGCTCATTTCGTTGCCAGCGTTGTTCGAGAAAGTGCGGCCGAGCCCTGGAAGCGCGGCGGCACTGTCGAAGAGCGCGGCTGGGCCGACGCGTTCGAACACGACGACATTTCCCTTCGAACTGACCCGTGCATCAAGCCTGCCGGGTTCCAGCTCGAAGCCCTCAGGCAGCGTCGCCATCAGTGGCGGCAGCGCCAAGTAGAAGCGATTGGCTTCAATGCCCTTCTCTCCTGGCAGGTCTAGGCTATCGATCTGCAGCCCGACCGGCAGGAAGTAGTGGTTCATCGGCCCCCTCTGGAAGATGCGCTTTACCGGATTGCCGCCAATTCCCATTGTTGACCAGCCGTCCTGGCGGTTGAAAAAGCTCGATATGGGCGCGTTTGTGCCATCAAGGCCTGCCGTCATATAGAGTGCCACTTCATAGTCGCCATTCGAAGCCAGCGACTCATCCGTAACCGCGCAACTGCCGATGTCGAGCAGTCGATCGCCTAGCTTGAAACCGGAAACCGTACCGAACTCGGTCTTGCCAATCTGGTCGACCCACTCCGTTGGGAATGTCTCCTTGATGTCCAGGGGGTCCGCACGCTCATAGTTCGATAAGAGGCGGATGCAGGCGTTGCGGATGGCCTCGCGAACGTCGGTCACCCATTCGGACGTCGGCGTTGGTGGCAGCGCGGTGCGTGCCAGATATAGGTCGTCGGCGGCGACCAGGTTGTAAGTTTCATCCGGCCCCATGTTGACCATGTAGAACAAGACCTCAGGGTCCATATTCCACTTCACCAGTTCCTTTACCATGACCGCGAGGCTGTTGCGGGTGTCACCCTGCACGGCCATGGCGCCGCGCTCCTTCATGGCATTGGTGAAGTTCTCCTCGTCGGCATAGGGGGCGTGGAAACCGACGGTCGAACCCGGTTCGACCATCCGGTCTACATAGGTGCCGATCCCTTCTTGCGAGGAATAGCCGGAACCGCCGAGAAAGGCGAAGGCGCAGGCCGAGTAGCAGACCGCGCCCCGCTCCACGACGGTGGCGATATGGTTTGCCCGCAGATAGTCGGCCAGGGCCAGGCCTTCATAGTATGAGCCGCCCGGACCATTGAGTGTCAGCACCGCGGTGGCCCCGCCCTCCGGGCCGATGCAGGACAGCCGGCACTTGACGAAGCGCTCGTAGAGTCCTTGCAGTGCCGCAACGTCACCGTCCTCCGTAGCGCCCTCGTAGTGGAAATGCGGCACGGGATGGCCAGCCGAATAGTGCATCGATACGACCGAAATGGTTGCTGCCACAGCAGGAAGGCAAGTGGCAGCGGCCGCGATGGCGAGAGCACAAAGGCGCAGGATGAAGTTCGGCATGATCGTTTCCCCTGGACGATAGCTGAAGACTACCAGAGCTTCGACGCCCGTCGAGATGGAAACCTTGGGAGACGACGACAGTCACAGACCGGCACGGGCGGCCCAGCGTTCGGGCCGCCGCCTTTGGAAAGGGCAAGTCAGGGCCGGGTCACCAGGGAATCAGGCCAAGCAGCTTTTCACCGAGAGGGCTGAGCTTCGCGGTTTCGGCATTGTGCTTCTCCCATTCGCGCGGGTCGCCGGGGAACGCGTCGCGCTTTGGGTGGTCGCGTTCGCGCCACAACCGGATACGTTCCTCGCGTTCCTCGGTGTTGTTCCAGTCCGCCGGGTGCATCGAAATGTACTGCGCCATCCGTACCCGGTCGTTCGAATGGTTTGGCCGCACCCCATGCGCCAGGAGCGAATTGAAGATCATCAGGTCGCCGGGCTCCATGTCGATATTGACCACGCTCATGCCAGTCATGTCCGGATGCATGGGGTCTCTATCGTCTGGCTGCGTCTTCACCCATTCCTCGAAATGCTCGAACAGGTAGGGCACGCACTGGAAACCGCCGACATCGCCATCCTGCTTCTTGAGGCTGAGCACGCCTTGCACACCAATAGGCAGCGGGCGGATGGAGGTATCAACATCCCAGTGAATGAAGCCGTTTGGGTTACCCTTCACCTTCTTTGGCGGATTGAGATTGGCACGATCGATAGTGACCCAGAGGTCCTCCCGGTCCCAAATGTCGACAAACGCATCATAGATGCGCCGCTCCATCCGATTGTCCCACAGGGCCTGGTGGTTGTAGATCTCCAGCATGCCGGTGCCGTTGAGCTCCTTCATGATGTGATCGCGCCGCTGCGGCGCATACCAGGTGGACGGATCGTTCGGGTCCTTCTCGTCAAAACGCCAGAGCACCTCGGATAGCCGCTCTACATTGGCCGCAGGCACGGCCTGTCGCACGATCACGTAGCCCTTCATGATCCAGTGCTGCCAGTCGTCCTTCGACAATACCCTGAGCGGCAGAGTCTTTTGGATATCCTTGAGCTGGATGGATGCCGTGGTCGTCGGATGGCTGTCGCGCTTCATGGCGGCTTGCTGCATTTATCTCTCCCAAAGCTGCTCTCCCCTCGATTGGCGAGCTTGGGAGGCATGTTGCTCCACCTCTTGGTTGCGATGTTGTCGAAGTCCGTCCAATTCTGATACTATTCTGGCGTGGGTATGGTGAAGGGGGCCAGATGC
>CAYPYV010000203.1:2703-5646 GCA_964414845.1 uncultured Devosia sp.
TGGACGATGCCATTCCCTTCCAGTGGCACCACCATCCCGAATACGAGTTGACACTCACCCTTAACTCCGTCGGCCAGCGCTTCATCGGTGACCATGTGGGTGACTATGCCGACGGTGACCTCGTGCTGATCGGTCCGCATCTACCTCACACCTGGTCGTCGCGCGCACGTGTCGGAGACGGGCCGCATGTCGCACTGGTCATGTGGTTTCACCCGGAATGGGTAGCAAAGGCCGTGTCGCCCTTTCCCGAGTTTCACTCGGTTGGTGCGCTGCTCGAGCGGGCAGGGCAGGCACTTGCATTTTCGGCGCCGGCCGTAGCCAGTGTTCGCCGCGATTTCGAGGCCCTGTTTGCAGCGCCTCCCACCCACCGGTTGTTGGGGCTCCTGGGGGTACTCGATCAGCTGGCCCGCGACGCCGATGCCATCATCCTTGCTAGCCACGCGCCGTCCGCTGCCGACATTGGGGATAGTCGCGACCGCATCGATCGGGTCATGGGATTCCTTCACGCAAACTACGCGCGCAAAGTGCCGATCAGCGAACTGTGCGAGGTCGCTGCACTCTCCGCATCGGGTCTCCACCGGATGTTTGTCCGGCAGACCGGTGTGACGATTTCCGACTATCTGACGCGGCTTAGGATCGGCGAGGCCTGCTCTCGTCTATCAGGGACCGCGCAACCGATTGCATTCATCGCCGATGCGGTCGGCTACGCATCCCTCGCCAATTTCAATCGACAGTTTCGGGCGTTGCGCGGGATGACGCCACGGGAGTACCGTTGGCACTTTACCGCGCACTGACAGAGGTCAAGCCGGCAGGGCGCTTACAAACCCCAGCATGGTACCATTGAACAGCTCCGGGTCCTGCAAGGGCGCGAAATGCGAAACCTTCGGCAGCAGCTGGAACTGCGCGCCGGGGATGCTTGACGCGATATACTCGGCATGGTCCCTCGTAATGAATTCGTCGAATTCGCCCAGAAGGCTGAGCACCGGCACTTGCACACGGGCGAGATCATCCGCCGAGAGATTGGGCTCGGCGGCCTGCACCTTCGACAAAGCCTCCTGCAAGGCCAAGAAATTGGCAGGGGTGGGGGAGAGTGCCTCGTAATCGGCAACAATTTTCGAGAAGAACCGCCCGATCACATCGGTCATCTCGAATGGTTTCGTGCCGGTTGGATCGACATTGCAGGCAAAGAACACCAGCCCTCGAACGCGCTCGGGATGGTCAAGCGCCGCGATCAGCCCGGTATCGGCGCCGTCGCTCCAGCCGACGATAGCAGCGCGATCGATGTCCCAATGGTCCAGCACAGCGAATGCGTCCGCTGCAAATTCCCGATAGCCGAGTGGTGCGTCGCCCCAGCTCGAACGGCCATGCGCTCGCGTATCCATCACGATGACGCGGAAGCCAGCCGCAACAAGGGCGGGGATCTGGCGGGCAAAGTTCCCCGAACTGCCGAGACCGCCATGGAGTAGCAGCATTGCCGGACCGCTACCGTAGCTCGCGGTGCAGAGTCTTGAACCGGACCGCTTGACATATGCCGTTGCGTTGGCCGGCATCAATTGCGGAAATCCATCCGCCTCGAGGATGCGGAGGTCGAGATCGATGAATTTCGACATGGCTTTCTCCCTTTTCTGCATTGTCGAACGGCGCGGCTACGACACGACAGCGGGGCGGAAGAACGGGTAACCGCCGCCCCCACGCAGAGCTTCGGCTGCGGGGGCGACGGTCTGAGACGATAGGGTCAGTAGCCCATGGCCTTCTTGAGGTTGGCATCGATCGCGTCGAGGAAGCCAAGCGTGGACAGCCACTTCTGGTCCGGACCGACCAGCAGCGCCAGATCCTTTGTCATCAGGCCCGACTCGACTGTCTCAACACATACTTTCTCGAGCGTGAGTGCGAAGGTCATCAGCTCGGCATTGTCGTCCAGTTTGGCGCGATGCGCGAGGCCGCGTGTCCAGGCGAAGATGGAGGCGATCGAGTTGGTCGATGTCTCTTTGCCCTGCTGGTGCTGCCGGTAGTGACGGGTGACCGTTCCATGCGCGGCCTCGGCCTCGACGATCTTCCCATCGGGCGTCATCAGCACCGAGGTCATCAGGCCAAGCGAACCAAAGCCCTGCGCAACGATATCCGATTGCACGTCACCATCGTAGTTCTTGCACGCCCAGACATAACCACCGGACCACTTCAGCGCCGAAGCGACCATGTCATCGATCAGGCGGTGCTCGTACCAGATGCCAAGTTCGTCGAACTTGGCCTTGTAGTCAGCCTCGAATATCTCTTGGAAGATGTCCTTGAACCGGCCGTCATACGCCTTGAGGATGGTGTTCTTGGTGGAGAGGTAGCAGGGCACCTTCCGGTTGATGGCGTAGTTGAATGACGCATGCGCGAAATCTCGGATCGAGTCGTCGAGATTGTACATCGCCATTGCGACGCCGGCTGACGGAGCGTCGAACACTTCGTGCTCAATGATCTGGCCATCTTCTCCGGCGAACTTGATCGTGAGCTTCCCTTTGCCGGGGAACTTGAAGTCCGTCGCGCGGTACTGGTCGCCGAAGGCGTGGCGGCCGACGATGATGGGCTGCGTCCATCCCGGCACAAGGCGCGGTACGTTTGAGCAGATGATCGGTTCGCGGAAAATCACCCCGCCAAGGATGTTGCGGATCGTGCCGTTGGGCGACTTCCACATCTTCTTCAGGTTGAATTCCTTCACGCGCGCCTCGTCTGGCGTGATTGTGGCGCACTTGATGCCGACGCCATGCTTCTTGATGGCGTTCGCCGCATCGATGGTCACCTGGTCGCCGGTGGCGTCGCGGTTCTCGACCGACAGGTCGTAATATTCGATCTTCAGGTCGAGATAGGGCAGGATCAGTTTGTCCTTGATGGCCTGCCAGATAATGCGGGTCATCTCGTCGCCATCGAGGTCGACGACGGGGTTCTGGACGACGATCT
>CAYPYV010000204.1:0-5577 GCA_964414845.1 uncultured Devosia sp.
GGGGCCATAGCTCAGTTGGGAGAGCGCTTGAATGGCATTCAAGAGGTCGTCGGTTCGATTCCGATTGGCTCCACCAATTCCGATCACAAGTCACTGACGGCTTGATGACACGAGGCGCCCGATGGGCGCCTTTGTCGTCTTTGGCAAGTTGGTGGCATGTCGCCAAGGCGGATTCAAAGCGACCCAAGGCTTTGCTAAAGCTTGACGATCAGTGATTCCCGGAGACCATTTCCGTGTCGAAGCGTCTTGCCGCTCTTTCCGCCATTGCCGTGTCAGGATTGCTCATGAGCACGGCCGCCTTTTCCGCCGACCTGCTCGTGGCGCCCGAGGCCGCGCCCATGGATGCGGCCGGTCTCAGCGCCTATGCGCAACTGCTCGGGGGCGTCACGCTCGCCAATTCGGTGGAATGGGGCGGCTCGCCCGAGGACCTGCGGGAGGGCTGGGCGGCAGGCGTGGCGCTCGGCGTCGAGACCCCGGTCGATGGACTCTATCTTGGCTTCGACCTGATCCGGTCGGATGCGCGGTACAGCTACGATGCCCCCGAGGCCTATCTTACGGCGACCAGCCTCATGGGCAATGTCGTCTATAACGCGCAGCTGACCGACCTGATCTCGCTCTATGGCGGCGTGGGCGTCGGCAGGATCGCGCTCGAGTACCGCACCACGGACTACAGCCCCATTCCCGACGACGATGCCTCGGGCAATGGCTGGGGATACCAGGCTTTTGCCGGCCTTGGCGCGACGGTGATCGATGGCGTGACGCTGACGCTCGAAGCGCGGTACCAGGACGCCTTTGACCCGATCGATATCGAAGACGGCTCGGGCAACCATTATCAGCTCGGCTATAACCGCACCATGGTGCTGGCTGGCGTTCGGCTGGCGTTCTGACGCGCTGCCGAACCCGACAGGGGGCGGCTGACAAGCGTCCCCGGTGTCCTGTCCAATTCAGCTGCTCCGGGACGGCAAGCACCGCGCCAGCGGCTTCGAGAGATCGAACTCCATGACCTCGTCGCGCCAGACGGGCACCTGCTTGATGCGGTCGAGACGGCGTATGGTGAGCCGGGCGACATCTTCGGTTTCGGGCGTCCGCAGCGTCACTCGCACATGCTCGATTGTGCCGCAGGTGCTGCAGGCCCAGTGCCGGGCATAGGCATCGGCATCGGGCCCGAACAGCTCCATCAGATCCTCGGGCACGAAGATCACGCGCCGTCGGCAGTTGACGCATTCGTGCTGGACGAGATTGTGGTAGCGCGCCGCTTCCTCGAGCTTGTAGCGGTTGGCCGGCTTCTGCTTGTCGTAGGGGACTGGCATGGTCGTCTTCGGTACCCAGCGGGGGATCTTCCGGTGACGCACGTCACATCCGGCGCGACTTCGGCTTGTCCCTGGGCGCCTTGGTGAGCGCGGCGCGGATATTGGCCATGGGCCAGCCGGTCTTGAGCCGGATGGCTTCGGCGCTCAAACCCTGCGCCGCCATCTGGCGGATCTGCTCGGAACGGTTGGGGGTAATGGCGATGGACATTGGGGCCTCCTGCGATTCCAGGATGACTCCTACACCCAAGAACATAACAAGAACAAGTCACGAGTGTCGGCGTTGCCTTGCCTGCATGGGTCGGGCGCGTCGGGGGGCAACCCGCGCCCGCGCCGGGCTCCCATGCCGCGGCGCGGCCAATCCGACGCGGCGTGCCGAATTGCCTTGACCCCGCCACATTAAGCGCAGATAGAGATGGAATACGTTTTTGCCTTCTGACGGCAATCTGGCACGATCTTGTTTGTTCGTGCCGCTTTTCCCTCTCAATTCGCAAAATTGTTATAGCTCCGGCGCATGTCGCACCGGGGAAGATCGTGCGTTCGCAACAAGGACGCGCACCAAGAGAGAAAGGCGCCAGTCATGATTACCGGCACCGTGAAGTTCTACAATTCCACCAAGGGTTTCGGCTTCGTTACCCCCGATGAGGGTGGCAAGGACGCATTCGTCCACGTATCCGCGCTCGAGCGTTCCGGCATGTCCGGCCTCGCCGATGGCCAGCGCATCAGCTTCGATATGGAACGTGGCCGTGATGGCCGCGAGTCCGCGGTCAATATCCGCGCAGCTTGATGCGACGGCAGGGGCGGCAGACGCTGCCCTTGCCCTTCACGCGGAGCGTTCCGATGCACCACAAGTTCAAGGTCGGCCAGATGGTCGATGTCAGGCCCGATGGCGGCAGGTCCTACCGGACAGCCGGCGTGAGCGAGATTCTCACCTGCATGCCGCATGATCGCGGCCCGCTGCTCTACCGCGTCCGATCGGTTGCCGAAGCCTATGATCGTGTCGTGGCCGAGGGCGACCTGGCGCCGAGCGCCTATGTGGCCCCTGGCATCCAGAAGGCCGAAGCCCTGTTCACCATCGCCATCGCGCGCCGGTGACCGAGGACCCGCAATTCACAGTGCCTGCCGATGTCTATGTGCACCGATCGAAGCGGCGCACCGGACCCGTCCAGTTCCACAAGTTCGGATCGCTGGCCGAGGCCGTTCAATATGCCATCGAAGCGGTGCCGTCGGTCGGACTGACCGGCATCAGCATCGAATGTGGCGACGAGCGCTACGAAGGCAACGCCATTCGCGCGCTCTATGAGAGCGCAACCTATCCATTGCGACGGCCACAGGCCGATCGCTGAGGCGCCGCGGCCAGGCCGCGCGCCACTACTTCAAGAAAAGTTCAATGAATCTCAATATGATGAACGCTCCGGGGGATCTCTTCCTCGGCAGCAATCTTGCGAC
The DNA here is from genome assembly GCA_964414845.1 of uncultured Devosia sp. Taxonomy (GTDB): domain Bacteria; phylum Pseudomonadota; class Alphaproteobacteria; order Rhizobiales; family Devosiaceae; genus Devosia_A. The sequence goes on from CAYPYV010000204.1 coordinate 2,757, forward strand.
TGCCGAAGCCCTCGGGCCGCGTCGCTTCTCCACCGTCGCCAAGGCCGTCCGCTTTGCCATGGAACATGCCGCTCCGGTCAGCCTGAGGGGCGCGATGCTGCGGGTGGGCGACCGGACCCTCGGGCCACGCCAGATCCGACGCATGCACCGGCAATTGTCGGCGACCCAGACCCGGGCCGGCGCGCGCCACTGAGCGTCACCGACCCCTCTTGCACGGGCCTGTGCGCGGCGGCGTTTCCGCCACGCCAGGCGCATGCCTCCCCTTGCCAGCCGCCGGCTCTGCCGATAAAGACGCGCCTCCCCGGCCGGCCCCTTGGCTGCCACCTCACGCGATACTGGAGGCAGAAATGGCGCGCCCCGCCTGCGGCATGGATTTCGGCACGTCCAATTCCACCCTCGCCATCAGCACCGGCAACCTCCCACCCCGCCTGTTGCCGCTCGAGGGCGGCCAGCCGACCATCCCCACGGCGCTGTTCTATTCCTTCGATGCCGATGAGACGCGGTTCGGGCGAGATGCCATGCGCACCTATGTCGAGGGCGCAGACGGACGTCTGCTGCGCGCCATCAAGAGCGTGCTCGGCACAAGCCTCTTCAACGATACGACGCGGGTGAAGCGCCGCCTGATCGGCTTCGGCGATATCGTTTCGACCTTCATCGCAGAAGTGAAGGCGCGTGCCGAAGCCGAACTCGGCCACGAGATCGACCGGCTGGTCTGCGGCCGCCCGGTGCGCTTCGTCGATGACGACGATCAGGCGGATATGGCGGCCGAAGGCCAGCTCGCGGCGGCCCTCCGGCAGGCGGGATATCGCGAGATCGCCTTCCAGTTCGAACCGATCGCCGCCGCGCTCGACTACGAGCAGACGGTAACACGCGAGGAGATCGGCATCGTCGCCGATATCGGCGGCGGCACCTCGGACTTCACCGTGATCCGGCTTTCGCCCGAGCGCGCCCGCAGCGCCGACCGCAAGGCGGATATTCTCTCGACCGGCGGCGTGCATGTGGGCGGCACCGATCTCGACCGGCTGCTGTCGCTCAGGAAGATCATGCCGCTCCTGGGCTATGGCACGCTGACCGCCGACGGCAAGCGGCCGGTTCCGTCGTCGCCCTATGTCGACCTCGCCACCTGGCATCGGATCAACCGGCTCTATACGCCGCAGGTGATGGCGGAGCTCGCCTCGACGCTGAAGGAAGCCGCCACGCCGGCGCGCATCGAAAAGCTCATCGCCATCGTCGAGGGCCGGCTGGGACACGCGCTCGCGGCGCGCGTCGAGGATGCGAAGATAGCGCTCAGCGACAAGGAAATCGCGCGGTTCAGCTTCGATGCGGACGACGTTGCGCTTGAATCCCCGGTCACCCGCAAGGATCTGGATGAGGCCATTGCAGCGGCTACAAGGAAGATCGCCGACGCTGCGCATGACACGCTGAACCGCGCGGGCATCGCGGCCGAGGCGGTCGATACGCTCATCGTGACGGGGGGGACAACGCGCGTACCGGCTGTGTCGGACGTGCTGAGCGAGTTGTTTCCGGCCGCCCGGCGGGTCGCGACCGACGCGTTCGGCAGCGTCGGGCTCGGGCTTGCCATCGAGGCGGGCCGCCGCTTCGGCAACTAGGAGCGCCTTCAGGAAAAGCTGCCTGACTTTTCCGGTTCGGAAGGGCTCCAGCAATGAGCTCGACGCAACGGCCATCATTCCGTCCGGCTTGTTCGGCTAAGGTCCAGTCAAATTCCCTGATTCCCCCGGAGACTCCGCCTGATGCTGAAAGCGCTTCTCGCCCCGCTGGCCCTGATGATGCCCAACGCGGCGGTGGCCGACAGCTGGTTCTTCGAGGATGCCCAGGTACCGATCGCCTATGTCGACAATGGCGCCGCACAATTCCAGTTCGCCTGCCGCGGCGGCGACCTTGCCATGGGATATTGGGTGCGCTCTCCCGAGCGCGCGGTGGCAGGGGCCAAGTCGATGAATATCGGCATCCTTCCCGATGCGGCGGCAGGCGCAAAGCTCGGCAGCACGAAGGGCGCGAGCTTCGCGCAGGATATGCCGCTGATCCATGCCGATGGCAGTTCGATGATCGTGCGGGGGCCGGTGGCGCGGCAATGGGCGCGCATCGCGCAGGGCGCGAAGCAGGCGATGAGCGTCGCCTTCGTGCACCGCAACGGCAAGGGCGCACTCGAAGTCTACGATACCAACCGCTTCGCGGCCAAGGGCTCGGCGTCTGCGATCAAGCGGGTGCTTGCGCGTTGCGGGTAAGGCAGAGGTTCCGCGCCGATGCTTGCTGACATGCGCCTGAGCCGCTAAAGAGCCCGCAGATCGCGGGGTTTCGCCTCCGCCGATACCATCCGGGCCCGTCCCATTCCACTTTTCCGCCGCTGCCAGTTGAAGGCGCCGGCCATGGACCTCGTCATGATCCGGCTCGAAAACATCTCCAAGCAGAACGGCAAGCAGATCATCTTCATCGAGGCCTCGGCCTCGCTGCTCAAGGGCGAGAAGGTCGGGCTCGTGGGGCCGAACGGCGCGGGCAAGACGACGCTGTTCCGGATGATCATCGGCGAGGAACTGCCCGACGAGGGACAGGTGGCGGTCGATAAGGGCGTCTCCATCGGCTATTTCAGCCAGGATGTCGGCGAAATGAGCGGCCGTCCGGTCGTCGCAGAAGTGATGGATGGCGCCGGCCCCGTCAGCGAATTGATGGCCGAGATGGCGGTGCTCGAAGCGGCGATGGCCGACCCCGACCGCGCCGACGAAATGGACGAGATCATCACCCGCTATGGCGAGGTGCAGGGCCGGTTCCAGGAGCTCGACGGCTATTCGCTCGATGGCCGCGC
>CAYPYV010000205.1:0-5504 GCA_964414845.1 uncultured Devosia sp.
GCCGGCAGCACAGTGCCGTCGGCGAGGCGCACGGCCTCGACATGGCCCGCGCCGACGATCTCCTGCGTATTGGCGCGCGTGATCACCTTGATGCCGCGCGCCGTCATGGCGCGTTCGAGGAGGTAGCCCGCGGCGGCGTCGAGCTGGCGCTCCATCAGTGTCGGCGAGAGATGCAGCACGGTCACATCCATGCCGCGCATCCGGAGCCCTGCCGCCGCCTCGAGCCCGAGCAGCCCGCCGCCGATCACCACGGCCCGGCCGCCGCGATCGCAGGCGCCCAGCATCTTTTCGACATCGTCGAGGTCGCGATAGGTGACGACGCCCTTGAGGTCCTTGCCTGGCAGGGGCGGAATGAAGGGCGACGAGCCGGTGGCGATCACCAGCCTTTCATAGTCCGCCACCATGCCGCCGGCGGTGCGCACCGTCCGCGCCATGCGGTCGATCTCGACCACGGGCGCCGACTTGTGGAGCGTGATGCCGTGGGTGGCGTACCAGGCATCGTCATGGGTGATGATGTCCTCGTAGCTCTTTTCGCCCGAAAGCACCGGCGAGAGCATCAGGCGGTTGTAGTTCACCCGCGGCTCGGCGTTGAAGATGGTGATCTCGAAGCGCCCCGGGTCGGCTTCGAGCAGGTGTTCGAGCATGCGGCCCGGCGCCATGCCGTTGCCGATGATGACGAGCTTTTCCACTTCCGTCGCTCCTCACGCCGCCTGCACGAGCCGGTGACGCTCGTAGAGGAACTTCAGCACAGCCTCGCGGCAACGAAGGTAGGTCCGGTCGCCGGTGAGTTCGAGCCGGCGACGCGGCCGTTCGAGGGGTACCTCGAGAATCTCGCCGATGGTGGCGGCCGGTCCGTTGGTCATCATCACGATGCGGTCGGCGAGCAGCACGGCTTCGTCGACATCGTGGGTAATGATCACCATGGCGTTGCCAAGCCGCATCTGGATGTCCATCACCGAGTCCTGCAGGTGCGCGCGGGTCAGCGCGTCAAGCGCTCCGAACGGCTCGTCGAGCAGTAGGATCTTTGGCTCGATAGACAGGGCCCGGGCGATACCGACACGCTGCTTCATGCCGCCCGAAATCTCGGATGGATACTTGTCAGCGGCATGCACCATCTGCACGAGGTCGAGATTGTGCAGGATCCAGTCATGTCGTTCGGCGGCGGATTTCCGGTTGCCGAACACCTTGTTCACGGCGAAGCGCACATTGTCGTAGACAGTCAGCCAGGGCAGCAGCGAGTGGTTCTGGAACACCACGGCACGATCGGGCCCAGGCGCAGAAATCTCCTTGCCCTCGAAATGGATGCCACCCGAGGTGACCTCGGACAGGCCGGCGATGAGGTTGAGCAACGTCGACTTGCCGCAGCCCGAATGCCCGATGATGGCGATGACTTCGCCCTTCTCGATGCCGAGCGACACGCCCTTCAGCACTTCCGTGACGCGGCCGCCGCGTTCGAAGCTCTTCCCGACATTTTCGATATTGAGATAGGCCATATCAGGCTCCCTTCGTGCAGAGCGCGCCGACAAGGGCAACGAGCCTGTCGAGCAGGAAACCAACCGCGCCGATATAGACGAGCGCCACGATGATGTCGGAGAGGCGCGAGCTGTTCCACGCATCCCAGATGAAGAAGCCGATGCCGACGCCGCCGGTCAGCATTTCGGCAGCCACGATGGCGAGCCAGCTGAGGCCGACGCCGATCCGGAGGCCGGTGAAGATATAGGGGGCTGCCGAGGGGATCATGATGGAGAAGAAGAACTCGATAGGGTTCAGCCGGAGCACGCGCGCGACGTTGCGGTGATCGTCCGGAATGGCCCTCACGCCGACCGCCGTGTTGATCAGGATCGGCCAGATCGAGGTAATGAAGATCACGAAGATCGCCGACGGGTTGCTGTCGCGGAAGGCGGCGAGGGAAAGCGGCAGCCAGGCGAGCGGCGGCACGGTGCGGAGGATCTGGAAGATCGGATCGAGCCCCCGCATCAGCCAGACCGACTGCCCGATGACGGCGCCGACGAGCACACCCACCAGCGCCGCTAGTCCGAAGCCGAGGGCGACGCGCTGCAGCGAAGCGAGGATGCGCCAGGCCAGCCCGACATCGCCCTGTCCGTAATCGTAGAAGGGATTGAGGATCAGCTCTGAACTGTCGCTCCAGATCTGGCTGGGCGGAGGCAGGCTCGAGCCGGGCGCCGAACAGGCGAGCTGCCAGCAGATGAGCGCGATGCCGACCACAAGCAGGGGCGGCACGAGCCGGGCCGCCATCCGACCCGGCAGCTTTGCCCACTGCACCTGCGGCCGCAACCGGCGACGGCCTAGGGCCACCACTTCGCCCCGACCGGATGTCCGGCCCGGTGCGGGTTCGGCGACGAGTTGTATCGGCTCTGCGCTCATCTTGCTGTATCCCCTTGTCGTCCGGCGGCGATCAGGCCAGTGCCTTGAGCACGAGGCTGTCCAGATAGGCCCCGGGGTTCTCGGGATCGAAGACCTTGCCGTCGAAGAAGGTCTCAGGCCCGCGCGATGTGGATGTGGGAATCTCGGCATCTGCGACGCCGACGGCCTTGGCGGCTGCGCGCCAGATATCCTCGCGGTTGACCTGGTCGACCAGGGCCCTGGTGTCGGTCGTGGCGGGGAGATAGCCCCAGCGGATGTCCTCGGTGAGGAACCAAAGGTCATGGCTCTTGAACGGGTAGGACGCGAAATCCTTCCAGAACTTCATCTCCTGCCCGGTTGCCTTGGCGACGCGGCCATTGCCGTAATTGATATCGCCCTTCAGCCGCCCGGCGACGTCGGTGGCGGGAACATTGAACCAGCTGCGCTTCGAGAGGATCTGCGCCATCTGGTCCTTGTTTTCCATCTTGTCGGCCCATTGCTGGGCTTCGATGACTGCCATGACGATGGCTTCGGTCGCCTTGGGGTTCTTTTCGACAAAGTCGGCCCGCAGGCTCAGCGCCTTCTCGGGATGACGCGGCCAGAGTTCTCCGGTCGTGGCGGCAGTGAAACCGATCCCCTGATTGACCAGTTGCTCGTTCCAGGGTTCTCCGACGCAGAATGCGTCCATCGTCCCCACCTTCATGTTCGCCACCATCTGCGGCGGCGGCACGACGATGGTCTTCACGTCCTTGTTCGGATCAATCCCCGCTGCCGCCAGCCAGTAGCGGACCCAGAGGTCATGCGTTCCGCCAGGGAACGTCATGGCGACGGTGACTTCCTTGCCCTCCGCCTGCTTCTGGGCGAAGGCTGCCTTCAGCGGTGTCGCATCTATCGTAGCACCGGTATCCTTGTAGCCCTGCGCAACCGAGATACCCTGGCTGTCAAGGTTCAGCCGGGCCACGACGGCCATCGGCACGGGCTGATTGTTCTGGGTGACCTTGCCCAGATGCATGAGATAGGGGATCGGTGAGAGGATATGCGCGCCATCGATGCCGTTGGCAGCGCCGCCGAGCACGAGGTTGTCGCGGGTAGCACCCCAGGAGGCCTGCTTCAGCACCTCGACACCCGGCACGCCGTACTTCTCGAACAAGCCCATTTCCTTGGCAAGGACGAGCGGAGCGGCGTCGGTCAGGGCGATAAAGCCCAGCTTGGCAGCCGTCACCTCCGGGCCTGCTCCCTGGGCAAAGGCGCCCGACGGAAGCAGCGCCCTTGCCGCGAGTAAGGTAGCGGCAGTTGCGGTGGCGCTCTTGAGGAAACCGCGCCGGGTAGTGATCGTCTCGTTCATTCAACTCTCCACATGCACCGAGAGGAAAACAAAAAGGCCGCCAACATGACCCAAGCCGGGGGAGGACCCGGTGGAACCTGTTGGCAGCCTTGCCTGTGAGCGCCCGCCATTGGGCGCCTATGTCTGGGGAGGCCTCAGCGCCGCCCTGTCGTTCAAATCAATGCATGATCCGTGCCAGTTGCCGGCTACCATAAATACCATTTCAATATCAATATCTTATGGAAAATTCACCGGATTCAACATTGTCCGGAAGAAGCGCCAGCCGGGCTGAAACAGGCAGCATCATGCTGAAAATTGCGGCAAACGCGATGTTTGCACACGGATCGCTCAATCGCGAGCGCGCTGGCTTTCGATGTAGGTTTCGAGTGCATCGGGGTCGAAGCCAGCGCCATCGAAGAAGCGGTTCGGACCGAGGGGGATATCACCCTCGGTTCCCGGGACCATGTGCATTTCGCTGTGGTTACCCTCGGACTTGAAGTCCGCGAGCGGGGTCGACAGACCAAGCGGCGCCGTTGCCTGCCTGTACAAATCGGGGCGGAAGGCGGCGGCGGCCAGCGCCGCATTTTCGGGGCTGGCCTCGACCTCGCCCCACCGCACCATCTGGCTGTAGTACCAGAGCGCGTGGCTCTTCCACGGGAAGTTGGCCGCGCCGGCATGGGGGATGAAATAATCCGGCTGGTCTACGAGGGCGGAACCGCTGTCGATCTGGCCCGTCAGCGCCCGCGCCACGATCTCGACCGGCAGGTTGAGATAGGCGGGCCGCGCCATGATCTCCGCCGCCTCCATGCGGTTCTCGGTCGCTTCGAGCCATTGTCCGGCGCGCAGGATCGCCCGCACCACCGCCGATACCAGCTCCGGATGCGCCGCCGCCCAGTCGGCCCGCATGCCGATCAGCTTGTCGGGGCTCCACTGCCAGATCGACGCCTTGGTGGTGGCAATATGCGCGCCGTGCTGCGCGACGCCGACGCTGTTCCACGGCTCGCCGACGCAATAGCCATCGAGCCCGCCCGAGCCGAGCGCCTCGGGCAGCAGCGGCGGCGGCAGCACGACGATCTCGATATCGATATCCGGCCTGATGCCGCTCGCCGCGAGCCAGTAGCGCAATTCGTAATTGTGCGACGAGATCTGGTGCACCACCCCGAAGCGCAGCTTCGGGCCGCCCTTCCGCACCACCGCCGCCAGCGCCTTGCCGGCCGGGCCGGCGGCGAGATCGCCCGGCACGCCTTGCTCCCCCATCTCGGCCCAGAGTGCGGCGCTGACGGTGATGGCATTATTGCCCAGGCCCACCATCACCGGCGCCACCATCGGCACGGCGAGCGGCGTCAGCCCGAGATTTGCGGCGATCGGCATCGGCGCCAGCATCAGCGCCATGTCGAAATGCCCGAGCGAGGCGCGGTCGCGGATATTGGCCCAGGAGGTTTCGCGCGTCAGGTTCAGGGCAAAGCCCTCGGCCTCGGCGAAGCCCTTTTCCTTGGCCAGCACCAGCAGCACGCTGTCGAGCAGCGGCAGGAATCCGGCGGTCAGCACTGGCGTCGCGTTCGGCATGGTCATGGTCCCAAGAGCTTGGCCGCGGTGACGAGGCTCTGCGCGATGTCCGCGATACGGCGGTTCTGGCTCATTGCCGTCGAGCGCAGCAGCGCATAGGCGTCGGCCTCCGAGAGCCCGCGCGACTTCATCAATATGCCTTTGGCCTGGTCGACGATCTTGCGTTCCTCGAGCGCGCTCCGCGCCTCCTCGAGTTCGCGCGTCAGCCGCGAAAAGGCGTTGAACCGCGAAATCGCCATGTCGAGGATGG
>CAYPYV010000206.1:0-5477 GCA_964414845.1 uncultured Devosia sp.
TGGCGAGGATCTTGTTCCGCGCCTCCTTCTTCTTCCGCATCTTTTCGGCGTGATACGCATCACGCTCCGCCTCGGTCATCAGGTCGGTCTTCTTGGGGGCTTTCTCGGTCATGGCTTTAGGCTCGCAATGTGCTGGGCAATGCGCGCTGCGGAGTCGGCGGGCGCAAGCGTGGTTGTGTCGAGGCGGAGCAGATTGGCATGTTCGACAGGTAGGACACGTACTGCGAGGCGCTCGCGCGCCGACGGCAAGTCAGTATGCTTCATGGCCGCTTCGCGTTCCGGCGTGCCGATGCGGCGCATGTTCTCGTCGGGTGCGCAGATGAGCTCGACCGGTACGAAGAGTGCCCGTCTTCGCACTGCGAGCGCCTCCACTCTGGCATACCAGGCGCGGTCCTCCGGCGTATCATCCAGGGCGTTAGTGAGAACGTAGCTCCACTCGGGATTCGCAAGCGTCTCGATTGCTCCGAGGGCCAACTCGCGAACCTGATCGATCCTCTCCCAGGTCCCACTGGGAAAAGGCGTCTTTCCGTCTACGCGTAGCAGGCCGAAGATCACGTTGTTGATCAGATGATTGTCGACGAGGCGGGCGCCGGTGGTTGCGCACAGCGCCTTGCCAACCGTCAGCTTCCCGACCCCATAACGCCCCAGCAGATAGACGATAACATTCTTCATGATTTGCCTTCCAGCCACATCGCGGCCGAGTTCGATTGCGGCGTCCAGAAGCCGCGGTCACGCGCCTCGCGGAACTTGGCGATCAGCTCGTCCCAGCCATGGCGATTGTTGGCCTCGATGAAGTCCCGTACGGCCTCGTCCTCGACAAAGGCCGCAAACGCCAGGTCGAAGTGGTGGCTCTTCACCGCCCCCGTGGTCGCGGCAAACGCGAACATGTAGTCGACCGTCGCGATGATCTCGAAGGCGCCCTTGTAGCCGTGTCGCATCACCCCGGCGATCCATTTGGGGTTAACGACACGGCTGCGCATCACGCGGGAAATCTCTTCCTCGAGCGTCCGGGCCAAAGGCCGTTCCGGGCGGGAATGGTCATTGTGCCAGGCGACAGGCTTCCGCCCGGACAGCACTTCCGCCGTCGCTGCCAGCCCACCCTCGAACTGATAGTAATCGTCGCTGTCGAGCAGGTCGTGTTCGCGATTGTCCTGATTGTGGACTACGGCGTCGACCGACGCGAGCCGTGCCGCAAAGCGCGCCCGCTCTGGCACGCCCTGCGCCTTGCCGCCATAGGCATATTGGCCCCACTCGAGAAACGCCTCGGCGAGGTCGGCCTTCTCGTTCCATCTCCCCGTGTCGATCAGTCCCTGCAGCCCCGCGCCATAGGCACCGGGCTTCGAGCCGAACACCCGGAACCCAGCCTTGAGCGCGGCATCGAGCTCGCTCGCGCCCGCTTCCATCAGCCCCAGCGCATCGGTCCGCATCCGCGTGGCGATCGGGTTCATCTCCTCCGGCTCGTCGAGCGCCCCGATGGCGCGGATCGCCTTGTCGAACAGCGCGATCTGCGCCGGGAAGGCATCGCGGAAAAAGCCGGAAATCCTGAGCGTGACATCCACCCGCGGCCGACCGAGCTTGGCCAGCGGGATGATCTCGTAGCCCGAAACGCGAAGCGAGCCCGGGTCCCACTGCGGCCTGGCGCCGATGAAGGCGAGGGCCTGGGCGATATCGTCGCCGCCCGTCCGCATGTTCGCAGTTCCCCAGACAGAAAGCGCAAGGCTGCTGAGCGGTGTGCCATGCTCCTGGAAATGGCGCTTCAGCAGGTTCTCGGCCGATTTCCAGCCCAGTTCCCACGCCATCGGCGTCGGCACGGCGCGGTTGTCGAGTGAGTAGAAATTCCGACCGGTCGGCAGCACATCGAGCCGCCCGCGCGAGGGCGCGCCCGAGCCCCCCGGCATGACGAACTTCCCGTCGAGCCCATCGAGCAGCGCCTTGGTCTCGTTGGGGCCCGACGCGCGCAACCGTGGCCGGATCACGCTTTCCACCGTCTCCAGCACTGCCGCGCTCAGCGGCCCCGGCGCCCCTGCTGTCCCATCCACCAGCGCTGCGGCCAAATCCTCCAGTGCTTCGACGACATCGCCGACATTGCGAACTGCGTGGATGGAGAAGGGCAGGTCCGGCCCCTCCCACATCTCGCCGAGTTCAGCCCTCAGCGGGTCGAAGCCGAGCTTCTGGTCGTCTGCCAGCGCGCGGATCAGCGACGCTTCCCCCGCGCCCTCGCCACGCGGCACCCGCGCCAGCGCCACGATCAGGTCCCGCTCGAGCCGGCCGCTGGGCGATGACCCGAACACATGCAGCCCGTCGCGGATCTGCGCTTCCTTCAAGTCGCAAAGGAAGCTGTCGATCCGGCGAAGATTGTCGTCGACGTCTGTCCCAAGCCCGATGTCGCGGTCGAGCCGGTTGTCGCGTGTGAAGTCGAGAATGCGTTTCCTGAGGCCCGCGAGCCGGCGCCGATCCATGCCCGAGGCGGCATAGTACTCGTCAAGCAGCGCTTCGAGGTCCTTCAGCGGACCGTAGGTCTCGGCCCGGGTCAGCGGCGGCACCAGATGGTCGATGATCACCGCACCTGTCCGCCGCTTCGCCTGTGTACCCTCTCCGGGGTCATTGACGATGAAAGGATAAAGCTGCGGAATCTCGCCCCAGAGCGCCGCCGGGTAGCTGGCCTGGTCGAGCGCCGTGGCCCTGCCCGGCAACCATTCGAGATTGCCGTGCTTGCCGTTGTGGATCAGCGCGTCCGCGCCGAACCCGTGTCTGAGCCATAGATAGGCGGCGAGATAGCCGTGTGGCGGTACCAGGTCCGGGTCGTGGTAGCTGGCCGTTTCGTCGAGATCATAGCCACGCCCCGGCTGCAGGATGACCACCACATTCCCGAACCCGACCACCGGCAGGTGGAACGCGTCGCCCCGGCAGAACGGATCGCTGTCCGGCGCGCCCCAGCGCGTCTCGACCTCGCGTCGTAGCTTTTCCGGCAGGTCGGCAAAGGCGCTCCGATACTCACTCAAGGACCACGCGATGCCCTCGCCGCGCTTCGGTGCGGCATTGGTCGGCCCCTGCTGCAGCAGCTCGATCAGGTGGTTTCCGAGCGTGCCGCCTTCGTCGTTCGACAGGCTCACGATGGGGGGCTCAGGCTGAGGAGAGAATTGTGCATGCAGGTCGGAGTCTTGCAGCGCCACATCAAGTGCGCCGAGAGACCCTAGGAACCTCATCCTGAGCCTGTCGAAGGACGAGGTTCCGGTGTTGGAAGAGGGCGATGCACCACCTGTGAGTTTGTACCCCGCGCCCGCCAGCGCCCGGAGAATCGCCACCGTCGATTGCGGCGCGTCATAGCCGACGCCATTCGCCAACCGCCCGTCGCGGATCGGGTAATTGGCGAGCACGATGGCTACCCGCCGTTCGTCCCGCCCCTTGGCACGCAATCGCGCCCAGTTCGCCGCGAGCCGGGCCGCGCGGGCAATGCCATCCCGATCCGGTGCATAGGCCGAGAGCGGGCATTCGGTACGCGCGTGCCATACGGCTTCTGCCTTGTGCCCGACGAGAAGCATGCCGTGCCGGCCGTCGAGTTCGGGCATCACCACCTGCATGGCGAGGTCTTTCGCCGAAAGCCCTTGGCTGTCCGCTACCCATTGCGCTTCCGGCCGGCCCCCCTGCAGCAGCTGGATCACCGGCGCGTCGGTGCCAGCGAAGGGATTGTCCGCGTCCGCCAATCCGTCGATGCCGAGCGCGAAGCCGGTGAGGTTGAGGATGACCGAAGGCCTGTGGCATCGGAACACATCCTGCACGAACCCGATGGCGGGCTTTTCCTTAAGCGACGACACCATCACCGGAAAAGGTGCCAGGCCTTCCGCTTCGAGAGCGGCGCATAGAGCCGTCAGCGGCGCCGTTCCACCGCCTTCGAGCAAGGCGCGGTAGAAAATCAGCGGCACAACCGGTTGTTCGCTTGCCGGCCAGTCCTCGACGAGCCCGCGCTCCCAGTGCCACAGCCCCTGCCGCGGAAACGGCTTCGGCGTCGCATTCGCAATAGCCTCGCCCCGCGCCAGCAGCCCAATGCTTTCGAGCGCCAGGTCGGCATTGTCCGGCCCGCCGGCACTGAAAATCCGGTGCAGCGCCGCCCAGTCTTCGGCCGACACCGTCGAGCGGGCGAACAGTGCCGCATCATGGTTCGCGTCGCCCGGCAACAGCGCCAGCCGGATCTTCCCCGCCATGGCGAGCGCCGACAACTCGTCGACGCCATAGCGCCAATAGGCCATGCCGCCCAATAGCCGCACCACCACCAGTTTCGCGTGCCGCACTGTCTGGTCGAGCCACAGGTCGACCGAGAGGTTATGCGATAATCTCAACAGGTTCGCGAGCCTGAGGCCGGTCGCGCCCGCGCGATCCGCCGCCCCGGCCAGCATCACCAGTTCGCTGTCCGCTGCTGAAGCGAAGACGATCTCCCCCGGGCTCTGACCCAGGTCGATCGCGTCGCCATCCTGCTGCAGCGCACCGGCCTGCGCGGCGAGAAGATGCATCAGGCGGCCACAGCGAGCGCGCCCTCGAGCGATTGGGTGATCGCCGCGCGGTCGAGTGGACTCTCGCCGATGACCACGAGCGCCGTCTTGCGCATCTCCCCGTCTCGCCACGGCCGGTCGAAATAGGCGTTGACCCTTGGCCCAACCGCCTGGATCGCAAGCCGTGCATTGGCGCCGGGCAGGGCGGCGAAGCCCTTCAGCCGCAGCACGTCATGGGCGCGGATCGTCGCCTCGATGGCTGTAAGCAGCACTTCCCTGCCGGGCACGCTGTCGAGCACCACCGAGAAGGAGTCGAAATCGTCATGCTCATGCGCCTCGCCGCCATGCTCGAGCTCGTGGTGGCTGTCGCGACCTTCGAGATGCGCCTCCGTCTCCAGTCCTAGCCCGATCAGCGCACCGACATCGACATGCCCGTTCTGCGCGCGGATTAGCCCGGTGCCCGGCCGCATTTCGGCCCGCAAATGACTTTCGATCGTATCGAGCGCCGCCGCGCTCACGAGGTCGGATTTGTTCAGCACCACGAGGTCGGCCGCCACCAGCTGGTCCTCGAACAGTTCGCCGAGCGGCGTCTCATGGTCGAGCATCGTGTCGGCGGTGCGCAGCGCATCCACTGCGGCCTCGTCATTGGCGAAGCGCCCCTCGGCCAGCGCGGCCGCGTCTGCAACCGTGACCACACCGTCAATCGTCACTTCCGACTTGATCTCGGGCCAGTTGAAGGCACGGATGAGTGGTTGTGGCAGCGCGAGCCCTGACGTCTCGATGACGATATGGTCGGGCCGGTCTGGCCGCGACAGCAGCTCCGTCATGGTGGGGATGAACTCGTCGGCCACCGTACAGCAGATGCAGCCGTTCGCGAGTTCGATCATATCCTCCTCGCGGCAGGTCTCGTCGCCGCAGCCGGCGAGGATATCCTTGTCGACCCCCAGTTCGCCGAATTCATTGATGATGAGCGCGATGCGTTTTCCTTTG
>CAYPYV010000207.1:0-5470 GCA_964414845.1 uncultured Devosia sp.
GGTCGACAAGTTCATGAAGACGGCGCCAAGCAGCTGCATGGCGGTGCATTAGGCGGGGATGCTCATGACTACTCCCGGCTATTCCGGTACGCCATTGCCCAGGAAACTCGGGCTCAAGGATGGGCAGCGGGTTGCTTTCCTTGATCTGCCGGGTGACCTCGACGCGCTCAAGGAGGCGGCGGCGTTCAGGGAGCGGGTTGTGAGTGGCTGGGATCGGCTCGGCGAAGGCAGTGGGTGGGATGTGATCCACGGCTTCACCACCTCGCGCGCCGTGCTGGCGGGCAATGCCCAGCGGCTCAAGGAAGCAATCGCCCGCGACGGATTCATCTGGATTTCGTGGCCGAAAAAGGCGAGCAAGGTGCCTACCGACATCACCGAGGACGTGATCCGCGAGCTGTTGCTGCCGACGGGTCTGGTGGATATCAAGGTGGCGGCGGTTTCCGACATCTGGTCGGGGCTGAAACTGATGATCCGCAGGGAGTTGCGGTGAGAAACGGGGCAGGGATGAAGACCTTTGTGGTGGCGCTGGCGGCACTGGGGCTGATGGTCGGCGGGGCGCAGGCGGCAGCGCCGAGCGAGGCGCAGAAAGCGGAGTTCTACAAGACCTGCATGGGCATTGCCCAGGACGAGGCGCTCTGCGGCTGCAAGGCCGATGCGGCAATGACGCTGGTTGACGCCGAATTCATGGACGTCATCATCTCGTCGATGAAGGGCAAGGCGCCGCCGACATCCGACAACCAGAAATATGGAATCTATATCGGGCAGTCGAACAAGATCTGCAAACCCAACTACTGAGGCCCGGTGTGAAGCCACTCCGGCTCGAGAAGGATGATCGGACCGAGGTCGTCAAGCGTATCCAGGATTACTTCGCGACGGAACTCGACAGCGAGATCGGCGCGATCCCCGCGGAGCTGCTCTTGAATTTCTTTACCGAGCATATCGGACCCTTCTACTACAACCAGGGCCTCAAGGATGCGCAGGCGGTATTTGCGCAGGGCCTCGATGACGTGAATGAAAAGATTTACGGGCTCGAACAGCGCGCCAGGAAAGGGCGCTGAGACGGGCGATGGACGGAGCATGAAATGGCCGAGCTGACGCTTCCCAAGAATTCCCGGGTGATGCCTGGCAAGGTGTGGCCGAAACCGCAAGGCGGGATCCGCCTGCGCGAATTCCGCATCTATCGCTACAACCCGGACGAGGACGCGAACCCGCGGCTCGACACCTATTTCGTCGACCTCGACGATTGCGGGCCGATGGTGCTCGACGCGCTGCTGTACATCAAGAACAAGATCGACCCGACGCTCACCCTGCGCCGCTCGTGCCGCGAAGGCATATGCGGCTCGTGCTCGATGAATATCGCGGGCGCCAATACGCTCGCCTGCACCAAGGGCATGGACGAAATCAAGGGACCGATCTCGATCTACCCCCTGCCGCACATGCCGGTGATCAAGGACCTGGTGCCGGACCTTTCGACCTTCTACGAGCAGCACCGCTCGATCGAGCCGTGGCTCAAGACCACCTCGCCGACGCCGGACAAGGAATGGCTGCAATCCAAGGGCGATCGCGAAAAGCTGGACGGGCTCTATGAGTGCATCCTGTGCGCCTGCTGCTCGACCTCGTGCCCGTCCTACTGGTGGAATGGGGAGAAATATCTGGGGCCGGCGGTGCTGCTGCAGGCCTATCGCTGGCTGATCGACAGCCGCGACCAGGCGACAGAAGAGCGGCTCGACAATCTCGAGGATCCGTTCAAGCTCTATCGCTGCCATACGATCATGAACTGCGCCAAGGTCTGCCCGAAGGGACTGAACCCGGCCAAGGCGATTGCCGAAATCAAGAAGATGATGGTGACTCGGGAGGTCGCGTGACCCGCGCGACCACTCGCCGGAAAGGCACCCATGTTCGAAACCGTGCTCTACGTGGACGACCCTGCCATCGCCCGCGTGCTGATCGCGGCGATGCAGGCCCACGGCTTCCACCCTGACGAAAATGCCGCGCATGGGCTGCCGGGGCTAGCCGGGATTTATGGCCCCAAGGGTATTCCGCTGGTGCTTCCCGAGGACGAGGTGGCGGACGGCAAGCTGCTCGCCGAGGCGCTCTATGCGGAGATGAAGGGGTAGGGGTTAGTCATGAACGCGTTCAAGACGCCACTGCATCCGGGACAAATCCTGCGGGAGGAGTTTCTGCAACCGCTCGGGCTGTCTGCGGGGAAGCTGGCGAAAGCGATTGTTGTGCCGCGTACCCGGACCGAGCGGATCGTGAAGGAAAGGGTCGGGATTACCGCCGACACCGCGCTGCGGCTCGCCCGCTATTTCCGCACATCGCCGGATGTCTGGCTGAACCTGCAACAGGCCTATGACATCGCCGTGGAAACTGCCGCGCTGGCGGAAGAGCTCAACCGCATCGAGCCCATCGCGGCGTGAGGCTTCATGTCCGCGCCGATCACGATAGACCTTGCCACCGCACCGCTGGCATCCCCGAGTTTGACGGCGATCCGAACAGTCGCGGTTGATATGCTGGGTGTAGAGAATTGCTCTGCGTTGAGAGTTCGAGACTACGGTCTCTTGTCGACCGAGGTTGCCAAACTTTGGGAGTTCAGGCGGCGCATCGGGTCCATGAAGCGGCTACCGCCGGGTTTCGACGAGGTTCTGAGCGCATTGAGGGAAAATGAAGCGCGCGTCGGACTTGTCACCTGCCAAACCGAAAGTGTGATTGTGGCAGTCTGGATCGATGCGTCGGGCACCGTGTTTGGCATCATGCCCTTCACCAAGATCGTGCCCTAGGCCGCCTCACCCTCGCTCACCCCTGCTAACCTTAACATCGCCACAAAGCTCTGCGCATAGCTCCACAACGCGAACGAGGTGTTGAACCGGGGGCGGGCTCAGGGCTATATCGCGCTCCAAGGTAAGATTTCCTCAACCATTTGGGCACGGAGCCGGATGCATGATCAGTTTTGGCCGTAGCGCGTTCGCCATGGCTGCCCTTTCGGGCCTGTTGCTCAGCGGCTGCGCCTCGAGCGGAGTCGGCGCGGGCGCGACCGCCTATACCGACGATATCGCGCCGATCCAGAGCGTGCCGGTGAGTTCCGCGTCGCTGCCGCCGGTCGATGGTGCCTTGACAGTGGCGAGCACCACGCCGACCCAGCCTGTGGCCCCAGGCGCACTGCCGCCGCCACAGCCGCTTGGCGGCTCGACGCAGGTGGCGGACGGCTTGGGCCAGAGCTTCGACCCGGCAATTCTGCATAGTCCCACTGCCCAGCCGGCGACCGCGCTCGCGACACAGGTCGCCTCGACGGATGGGTCCTTCGTGTCGCTCGACAGTGTCGGGCAGGTTCCGGCAACTCCGGGCCGCGATCTTGCGGGTGGCCTGACCATCGAGAAGCTGCTGGGCGGCTGGACGGTGGTTGCGGGCGCAGACCAGTGCAAGCTGAACCTGACCTATACCCAAAAGACCGGCACCAACCGCTACCGCGCCTCGACGCCGGGCTGCGCGCTGCCGGGGCTGAGCGTTGTTGCCTCGTGGCAACTGGTGGGCAGCCAGGTGCAGTTGTTCGACGAGAACAATGACATCATCGCTTCGCTGATCCTTTCGGGTAACCGCTTCATCGGCACGGTGGCGGGCGGGCAGGGCATCTCGATGGTGGGCTGAGGCCCGCCGTCTTTCCCATTGATGACGGAAACCACACGTTGACGCGGAACCGATAGGGTCGGAACCGCGTGCGCGCCAATGCGGACGTGCAAGAGTCCGGACCGAAGCGATTTCCCATGGCACAAGCTGAAATTGCCATCGAGACCGATAGCGCGCGGGGGGCGGTCAGCGCGCGGCTCGCGGCGCTCGTCGCCGAAGGCGCAATCAGTGCCGACCCGCTGCAGGCGGAGGCGGCCCGATCTTTCGACCGGCTGGCGGACGAGCTGCAGGCGAAACGCCCTTCCGGGCTGCTCGGCAGGCTGCTCGGCGGCAGGCCGGAGCGGGTGCGCGGGCTCTATCTCGTCGGGCAGGTCGGGCGCGGCAAGACCATGCTCATGGACCTGTTCTTCGACACGGTGGCGGAGAGCCGCAAGCGGCGGGTGCATTTCCATGAATTCATGGACGAGATGCACCAGGAGATTGCTGCGTTCCGCAAGACGCCGAAGGGCAAGGCCGACAATGCCGACCCGGTGGAGGCGGTGACGAAGCCGCTGATCGCCGAGATGCGGCTCCTCTGCCTCGATGAATTCCAGGTGTCGGACATCACAAATGCCATGCTGCTCGGACGGCTGTTCGAAAAGCTGTGGGCCGGCGGGGTCACCGTGGTCGCGACCTCGAACACGCTGCCCGCGAATCTCTACGAGAACGGACTCAACAGGCAGCTGATCCTGCCCTTCATCGCAGCACTCGAGACCGAGTGCGAGACGGTGATGCTCGATGGGCCGAAGGACTATCGCCGGCTGAAGTTTGCCGGCGCCGAGGTCTACCGGTTCGGCTTCGGACCGGATGTGGATGCCGAGATGGACAGGCTGTGGCTGAGACTGACCGGCGGGCAGCGCGGCCAGAAGGCGGTGCTTTCATCCCTGGGCCGCGAAATCCCGGTGCCGCTCGCGGCGATGGGGGCGGCGCGCTTCTCGTTCCATGAGCTTTGCGAGAAACCGCTCGGTGCGCGCGATTATGTGCGGCTTGCCCATGCCTATGATGCGGTGATGATCGAACACGTGCCGCAGTTCGACCGGACGAAATCCAATGCGGCGAAGAGGTTCATCCTGCTCGTCGATACGCTCTATGACCGCGGGGTGAAGCTCGCGGCGAGCTTTGCCGTGCCACTCGACCAACTCGGAGAGGACGACAGGACGAAGGCCGAGTTCCAGCGCTGCGTGTCGCGACTCGTCGAGATGCAGTCCGAGAGCTATCTCGCGCGGGCCATGACGGAGAACCATGCCGTGGCTCAAGACGCCGGTTCGCCGTGACGGCGCCGCCCGTTACGGGATCTGATGCGCGTTGCCGATGACCGCGATCGGCCGAGTTGCGGCGCTTGAGCTTCACTGTTCGCTAATCTGAAAATCAGCCTTCAACTGCCGCATCGCTGTTGAGCGAATGGCTCACTTGCCCCGGAAACGCCACAGGGTTAATAGGGGCGCGCAAATTCCAGCAGGTGAGATGGGGGTTCGTGTATGGCGCGCAAGAAGATCGCTCTGATCGGCGCAGGACAGATCGGCGGCACGCTGGCGCTTCTGGCGGCGACCAAGGAGCTGGGCGACATCGTGCTGTTCGACGTCGCTGACGGCATCGGTGCCGGCAAGGCGCTGGACCTGAGCCAGACGGGCCCGGTGGAAGGCTATAATGCCTCGCTGAAAGGCACCACGGAATACAAGGATATCGAAGGCGCGGACGTGGTGATCGTCACCGCCGGCGTGCCGCGCAAGCCCGGCATGAGCCGCGACGACCTGCTCGAGATCAACCTCAAGGTCATGTCGCAGGTGGGCGCGGGTATCGCCAAGTA
>CAYPYV010000208.1:0-5396 GCA_964414845.1 uncultured Devosia sp.
AAGCGCTTCTATATCGAGGAACTGGAAGCAGCCGGGCTCGAGGTGCTGGTGCCCGATGTCGGCATCACCAATCTCAACGGCATCATCTACGAGGAACTCTGCCGCGGCATCGTGCGCGACGAGAGCCGCCGCATCTATATCGAGGCGATCAACCGGTTGCGCGGCCGTGGCGCCGAGGCGGTGATTCTCGGCTGCACCGAAATCGGCATGCTGATCGACGACGACGTGAGCCCGCTGCCGACCTACGACACGACGGAGCTGCATGCCAGGGCACTCGTCAGCGCGGCACTGGCATAGAGTGCGATGTTCATGGTGACCTCATGCTGAGCTTGTCGAAGCACGAGGTCACAACATAGGCCTAGGCTGCCGCCCGCCCGCGCACCGACGACTCGTCGATCACGAACACTTCGACGATTCGGTCGAGCTGCTCTGCCTGCGCCTCGGTCTGCTCGATGGCGGCGCTGGTTTCCTCGACAAGCGCGGCATTGTGCTGGGTCATCTCGTCCATCTGCCGCACGGCCTGCGTCACCTCGTCGATCGCCGAGGCCTGCTGCCGGCTTGCCGCGGCGATGTCGCCGATGAGCCCGGCGCTCTCATGGGCCGTCGAAACCATCGAGCTCAGCTGAGAAGCCGCCTGCGTCACGAGCCGCTGCCCGCCCGACACTTCGGCCGCCGATTGCTCGATCAGCGCCTTCACCTCACTCGAAGCTTCGGCAGCGGATTGGGCCAGCCGGCGCACTTCCACCGCAACCACGGCGAAGCCCTTGCCCGCCTCGCCGGCTCGCGCCGCTTCAACGGATGCATTGAGCGCCAGAAGATTGGTCTGGAAGGCAATATCGTCGATGAGCCCGATGATGTTGGAGATCTTCCCGGAGCTCTGGGTGATGCGCTCCATGGCGTGGGTGGCCTCAGCCATGACCTCGCCGCCGGCGCGCGCTGCCGCACTCACCGCCTTGGCCTTCCCGCTTGCGGCTTCCGCCCGCTCGGCATTGGAAGTGACGGTATGCGCCAGCTGCTCCATGGTCGCCGAAGTTTCCTCGATGGTCGCCGCCTGTCGGGTGGTGCGCTCGGACAGATCGTTGGTACCTTCGACCAGTTCGCCCGTCGCAATCCGCAACGACTTCGAGGCGGCCTTGAGCCCCGTCACGATGCCGGCAAGCGTCGTCGCCACCTGGTTCACATCGGTCTGGAGCCGCCCGAAGGCACCGCGGAAATCACCCTGCATGCGCTCGGTGAGGTCGGTCCTTGCCAGCGCGCCCATCACCCGGGCGGTTTCGCCGAGACCCTTCTCCACCGTTGCGACGAGATTGTTGATGCTGCCGGCCAGGGCGTTCATCTGCTCGTCGGGGAAACTCTGATCCACCCGGCGGGAGAAGTCGCCTTCCACCGCCGCATCCACCACTTCGCCGAAGGCCTGGCGCAGGCTCGACATCATCGAAAGCCGCTCCTCGCGTCGACGGATGGCGGCCTGCCGCTCTTCCTCGGTCATCTCCATCATGCGGAGGCCGTTCTGGCGAAACACTTCGACCGCCCGGGCCATGGCGCCCAGCTCGTCCGAGCGCTTTGTGCCTGGCACTGCTGTCTCCAGCTCGCCTTCCGAGAGTTTCGACATGGTCTTGGTGAGCGCCGAAATCGGGCTCGTCAGGCTGCGGGCGAAGAGGAAGCCGATGCCCGCCACGATGGCGAGCAGGGCAACGGCAATCGCCAGCATCGCATTCCGCATCCCGATGATCGGCGCGAATACCTCGTCGGCGCGCATCACCGTCGCCAGCGCCCAGCTGAGGCCCTTCGCCTCTACCGGCGCGGCGGCGACAAGCGCTGCTCCGCCCTGGTAGTCCGGCAGGTCGCCGGCCGAGGCGGTACCGGCGGCAGCGGCAGCCAGAACCGGCGAGTCGATCTTGGTCTTCAGTACATCATTGTCGTCGGTAAAGGCGGAATCCGAGCGCACCAGCCCATCGGCGCCCACGATCAGTGTCTCACCGGTATTGCCCATGCCGGTGCGGTTATTGATCACCGGCAGCAGCAGGCTTGCGGGCAGCGCGAAAGCGAGCACGCCGATCTTCCGGCCCTGCGCGTTGAAGATGGGCTTGGCGAAGAATCCGACGGGCCCCTTGAGGCTCGCCTGGTAGTCCGCGATATCACTCAGCGCCGATTCAGCCGGGTTCTCGATGGCGAGGGCCTTGGTCACCGCCTCGCCGAGGCCGGTCTTGGCATAGGGCCCATCGGTTACATTGGTGGCGAAATCGTCCTGCTTGGCCGCCGAATAGACCATCTGTCCCTTGGGGTCGAACAGGTAGATATCCGCATAGCCCTGCGTCTGCATCTTCATGCGGTATTGCGGCTGGATGGTCGCATGCGGCGTCGCGTAGTTGAGCGTCGTCTCGGGCTTGTCGAGATTGACGCGCTCCTCGGGCTTGTTCGGGTTATCGGTGAGGTACACCTTGCGCACCACCTCGGCCGGCGGCCCGTCCTTGATCTGCAGCCACGCACCCGCGAAATCGCGCATCGCCTGGATCGTCGTCGCCGAGGCCGCCGTGGTATCGAGATCGACACGCACACTGTCGAGATACTGCCCCAGCTGGTTGGCCCGTTCGAAGGCCAGCGTCGCAAGGTTCTGTCGAGCCTGCGCCTCGAGCGCCGCCGAGCCAATCACATAGCTGGCCGTACCCACCCCCGCACCGACGACCAGCGCCGAGACGATGAGTGCAAGAGGGAGCTTCCGGGCAATCGTGAAATGACGGGCCAGCAAATTATCCCCCTTTGAGGCTGCATCGGCTTTCGAACCAGCTGGCAGTTAAACCCAATGGGGTGAATTTGGATTTAATCTATGAAACTGACAAATCAGCAGATACCTGCAAACACTCATATGTCGGACATTTACTTGCACAAAAGCAAAGGCCGCACGCCCATAAAGCGCGCGACCTTAGCATATTTGCATCTATGTGTTTGAGACGAATGGGCTTTATGCGGCCCGACGCACCATCCGATGCGCTGCCGGGGCCGCATGTTCGTCTCCGAGACGGAACACGGCAACCACTTCGTCGAGCGATGCCACCTGGGTTTCCGTCTGCTCGATTGCGGCATTGGTCTGCTCGACCAGAGCCGCGTTGTGCTGGGTCATCTCGTCCATCTGCCGCACGGCGACATTCACTTCCTCGATCGAGGCTGCCTGGACCCGACTCTGCTGCGCGATACTGCCCAGCATCTCCGAATTCAGCCTTGCGCCCCGCAGCATCTCATCGAGTTTCTTGGCTGCCTCGCCCACGAGCCGAGTGCCGCCTGTAACTTCGCTCGAGGATTGCTCGATCAACGCCTTCACCTCGTTCGAGGCTTCGGCGGCTGATTGGGCAAGCCGGCGCACTTCAACCGCGACCACAGCAAAGCCCTTGCCCGCTTCACCGGCACGGGCCGCCTCCACCGAGGCATTGAGGGCGAGCAGATTGGTCTGGAAGGCGATGTCGTCGATAAGCCCGATGATATCGGAGATCTTCGCAGAGCTCTGCGTTATCCGCTCCATGGCGTGTGTCGCCTGCTGCATGACGCGGCCGCTCTCTTCCGCCGTACTCGCGACAGCGGCGGCATTGGTGCTTGCCGTCTGCGCCTGCTTGGCGTTTTCGGCAATGGTATTGGCGAGCTGTTCCATCGTCGCCGCGGTTTCCTCGATTGTCGCGGCCTGCTTGGTGGTGCGCTCGGACAGGTCATTGGCCCCAGACAGGATTTCGTTGGTCGCCGTCTTCAGCGCCCCCGAAGCTGCCTTCAGCTGGGTCATCACATCGCTCAGCCGATCGGCGACCCGGTTCGTGTCGTTCTTCAATTGCTCGAGCGCGCCGGAGTAATCGCCTTCCATGCGCTGGGTCAGGTCGGCATTGGCGAGCGCCGAAAGCACCGAGCCGGTCTCGATGATAGAGCCTTCCACGGTCGACACGAGGCTGTTGACCGTATCACCCAGCTGCCGGAGTTCCGGATCCTCGTATGTCGCGAGCACACGCTTCGAGAAATCGCCCGCTACCGCGGCGGCGGCCACTTCGGCAATCTCCCGGTTGAGCGCTGCAGAAGCCTGAGCCTTTTGAGCAATCTGCACACCCGTGCGTTGGGCATTCTCGGAGAAGCGATCGCGTTCGATCAGCGCTCCCTTGAAGGCGCGTTGCACTTCGCCCAGAACACCCATTTCCTGAATCAGGAACTTGGGCGGCGTCTCGACGGTCAGGTCGTCCTGCACAAGCCGCTGGAAGCCCGCGGTTAGTGCCGCGAGGGGCTTGAGGAAGATGGCCCGGCTCATCATGAGCACCAGCGCCGCAAACCCCACCAGCGCAAACACCGACCCGGCGGCAAATGCCGTCGCCGTGCTGCCATTCTGATGGGCTTCTTCATAGACATCGGCATTTGCCGCTTCGATCTTGTCGGACAAGGCCGACATCTTGTCCTCGAGCGCCTTGAAGGCAGCGTCGAAGGCCACGAGCTTGGCTTGTGCCGTCTCCATCTGCTTGGCGTAGACCAGATTCACCAGGCTGCCCGCGGCGCTGATATAGTCGTCAAGCGGCTGGCGCAGCTCCGCGACAGCGCCAGCAACCTCTGGCGGAATGGCGAGCCGGTTCTGCTGCATGACGGCGTCGCGAAACTCGCCGCTATACTCCTGCACTTCGTTGCGGGTATCTGCCACCATGGCCTCATCGCCGATGGAACCGGCATAGAGCGACCGGAAGACAACGCCGCGCAGGCCGTCATGCAGCATGTCGGCCGTCATCTGCGCCCGCATCGACTTGAGCAGAGTCTCGGATTTGTCGCTCGATCCGGCAAAGCTTCCGGCAAGCAGCATCACAATCGTTGCAAACACCATGCCCACGCCAACGACCGTGGCGCCCAAGGCAATGACAACCTGGTAGGTTGGAATTCCTGGCAGTCTCGCGCGGGCCTTTCGCGCTCTCAGATTGTCGAACAGTTTCCGCAAGTTCAGCATATAGGTCCCCACACCCGGCGCGGGCGGCCCTCCTGGGGGCCCGCTTTGGCTTCTGTTCTGCTGTTCTCCCGGTCAGCTCGGAGGGAGCGCACGGGAGAACAGGATGGATAAGGTCGTCGAACAGCCCGCCGCCTCTCGAGGCGGTTCGCCGTCAACTAGAACTCTGCCCAGTCATCGGCCTTCACCGCGGCATTGCCTTGGTTCAGGTAGGTTTTGGCCGCTGCTTTGACTTTCTGCTGCAGGGCCTTGATACCGCGAGCCGGCGCTTCGGACGCTGGCTTTGCCGCCGGTTTCACCGGCTTGCGAATGGCCTCGGGAGCCGCGGCGGCGCCCGAAACCGTGAATACGGCAACTATGTTGTCGAGCTCGCTGGCCTGGGCCTCTGTCTGCTCGATGGCTGCATTGGTCTCTTCCACCAGCGCCGCATTGTGCTGGGTCA
>CAYPYV010000209.1:0-5392 GCA_964414845.1 uncultured Devosia sp.
CGTGAAGCTGGCTGGCTCGCCCAGTTGCTGCCAGCAATTGACGATGAAGAACCCAACCAGCTCGCCGAACATCTGGCTGATCTCGGGGGCGGTGATGAAGTCGCCCTTCGCGCCCAGCGGATCGCCGTCGGCATAGTAGCCGCGCGCCGGATAGGCCAGGGCGAGGCCCATATAGGTCGCGATCGACATCGGACCGGTCTCGCGGATCTGCGCGTCGATGATCTCCTCGAGCGACAGGCTGGCGGCGGTTCTGCTCACTTGCCGCTCTCCTTCGCCTCGTTTGATGTCCGCAAGGCAAAGGCGGCAAGGCCAATTCCGGCAACCAGCACCGGCAGGCTCAGCGCCATGCCCATGGTCAGCCAGCCCCCGAAGAGATAGCCGATCTGCTGGTCCGGCATGCGGAAGAACTCGACGAAGATTCGGCTGGCCCCATAGCCGATGCCGAACACTCCGGCGATCAGCCCCGGCTTCTTCAGCGCCCCCATGTTATGCGTCAGCACGCGGATGATGATGAAGAGCAGGATGCCTTCGAGCACGGCCTCGTAGAGCTGGCTCGGGTGCCGGCTGAGCTGCAGCGGATCGGTCGGGAACACGACGCCCCAGGGCAGGTCGGTCGGCGCGCCGAACAACTCGCCATTGATGAAATTGGCGATGCGCCCCAGGAACAGCCCGATCGTGCCGATCGCACCCAACAGGTCGAAGCCCGAGAGGATATTGCCGCCCTTGAAGCGCGTGAACGCCGCCATCGCCAGCATGATGCCGGCAAGCCCGCCATGGAAGCTCATGCCGCCATCCCAGAGCGCGAAGATTTCCATCGGGTTCGCGAGATAGACCGGCAGGTTGTAGAAAAGCACATAACCGAGCCGTCCGCCCACCACGATGCCGATGATGGCCCAGAAGGCGAAATCCCAGATCGCGCCCGGCTCGAAGGGGGGGCGGTTGTCCCGCCACAGCCCATGCCGCGCGAGCAGTGCCTGCCCATAGGCGGCGCCCAGCACCACACCCATCAGGTAGGCGAGGGCATACCAGCGCACCACGATGGGGCCGATGGCGAAGGCGACGGGGTCGATGGCGGGGAAGGGCACGCGGCGCTCCTTTTGGCCGCGCAACCATCGCGGCGATTTGCCAGACCTTTTAGGCGATAGCGCCCTCTGGTCAAGGCAGGGGGAGGGGCCTAAATAGACCCCCAGATGTCGCCACCCCGATGCCCATGAGGACGAGATGAGCCAGCCGAACCGCATATTCGACGAACTGGGCAAGCTGATGAACAATGCCGCCGGCCTCGCCGACGGCGTCCGCCGCGAGATCGAGACGGTGGTGAAGTCGCAGCTCGAGCGTCTCGTCGTCGACATGGATCTCGTCAAGCGCGAGGATTACGACGCGCTGCGCGAGCTGGTGCAGGTGCAGGGCCAGGAGCTCAAGGCGCTGAAGGCCGAGCTCGATGCGCTGAAATCCCCGCCTGCCGCCTGATCGCCGCCGCCCGTGAAGCTCGCGGTCATTTCCGACATCCACGGCAATCTCGCCGCGCTCGATGCCGTGCTCGATGACATCGCGCACGAGCATGTCGATGCCATCCTCCAGCTCGGCGACAGCCTGTCCGGCCCCCTCGACGGCCCTCAGGTCGCGGCGCGACTCATGGAAATCGGCAGCATCAATGTGCGCGGCAACCACGACCGCTACATTCTCGACGGCCGCGACAAGGATTGGCATGTCGATGCCAAGGTACGGGCCGCTCTCTCGTCCGAGCAGACAGCCTGGCTCGCCTCGCACCCCGCGACGCTGCTCCACGAGGGCGTCGTGCTCCTCGCCCACGGCACGCCGCAGTCCGATTCCATCGGCTGGATGGACGAGGGCGCCAATCGCCGTTCGCGGGATGATATCGAACGTGCCGCTGATGGCGCGCCGGGGGAAATCCTGCTCTGCGGCCATACGCATGTGTCGCGCCTGATGCGGGTCCGTGGCGACCGGCTGCTGGTCAATCCGGGCAGTGTCGGGCTGCCCTTCGATATCGGCGCGCCCGATCCGCGCTATGCCATCATCGAGAAGCGCCGCTTGGGCTGGCACGCGTCGCTCAAGTCGGTGCATTACGATCGCGAAGCCCAGGCCCGCCGGGCCGAAGCGCTGGGCCTGCCGCTCTGGGCCGAGGCCTATCGCGACGGCTGGGTGCTGCCCAAGGGCCTCTAGCGCGTTCCGTCATTGGCCGCGCGGCTGACCACCTGAGTCGCTTTCGACACATTGTCCCGAATAAGCCGCAAAGCACTGGGGACAGACTCAGGCGATTAAGGCCCTGTTAACCCTTCGAGCCGGATCATCCACAGCAGAAAGCCTTGGAAGCTGCTTCGGCCATGCGTCCCGGAATCAGAACCCGGGTGTAGCGTGAGGTTCAAGAGGTCGATTCGAAGGCTTTCCGCGTGCGGCTTGTTTCAGCGTACCCGCGCGGGTCCGGTCATTGCCGGATTTGCCTTGCACATATCGCCCAATGGGACGCGAGATTATGACACATCTGCTGGAAATCGAGCCCGATCGCGCTGCGCACCCGGTCGACCTGATCGAGCATATCGCGTCGATCAACGACTGGACGTTCGAGCGCCAGGATGCCGACGAGATTTCCATTTCCGTGCGCGGCAACTGGTCCGACTATCACGTCTCCTTCAACTGGATGGAGGATCTCGAGTCGCTCCATATCGCCTCCGCGTTCGATCTGCGCGTGCCGGAAGGCCGCCGCGCCGAGATCAAGCAGTTGATCTCGCTCATCAACGAGCAGCTCTGGATCGGGCATTTCGATATGTGGAGCAACGAGGGGGTTGTGCTGTTCCGCAACTCGCACCTCCTGACGGGCGGCGCCGATGTCAGCCCGCAGCAATGCGAGGCGCTGCTGCGCTCGGCCACCGATAGCTGCGATCTCTACTACCAGGCCTTCCAGTTCGTGATATGGGCAGGCAAGAGCGCGCAGGATGCGCTCACCCAGGTCATGTTCGAAACGGTAGGCGAAGCGTGAATCTCTCCGATATCGGTCCCGTCCTTCTGGTCGGGGCCGGCAAGATGGGCCTCTCCCTCGCACGCGGATGGATCGAGGGCGGCCTGCCACCCTCTGCTCTCGTGCTGGTCGATCCAAGCGCGTCCGACGAGGCCAGGGCCTTTGCGGCAAAGCACGGCGTCCGCCTGCAGCTGAGCCCCGAGGGCGTGCTCACCCACGTGCTGGTGCTCGCGGTCAAGCCGCAGATTATCACCTCAGTCATGGTCGAGGTGGAACCGGTCGTCGGCCCGCATACACTCGTCCTCTCCATCGCGGCCGGCATTTCGCTCGCGCAGCTGAGCGAGGGGCTTGCGACGCGCCGCGTCGTCCGCACCATGCCGAACACGCCCGCCCAGCTCGGCAAGGGTATTACCGGTGCCGTACCGCTTTCCATTTCCGATGCCGATCACGATGTGGTCGATGCGCTGCTCTCCGCCGTCGGCGCGGTCGAATGGTTTGCCGAGGAAAGCGCCATTGATGGCGTCACCGCCGTGTCCGGCTCCGGCCCGGCCTATGTGTTCTACATGGTCGAGGCCCTTGCCGCCGCCGCCGAGCAGCAAGGCTTCGCTCCCGAGCAGGCCATGCGGCTCGCGCGTGCGACCGTCATCGGCGCAGCCGCGCTGCTCGATGCCGATCCCGCGCCCGCATCGCAATTGCGCAAGAATGTCACTTCGCCCAACGGCACCACCGCTGCGGCGCTCGAAGTGCTGATGGGCCCCGATGGCCTCGCGCCGGTACTCGGCAAGGCTGTCGCTGCCGCCCGCCGCCGCTCCGAGGAACTGGGCCGGCGCTGATGATCAGCTTCGACGATTTTCTCAAGGTCGATATCCGCGCCGGCACCATCGTAGAGGCGCGGGTGTTCCCCGAGGCGCGGAAGCCGGCCTACATCCTCTTGATCGATTTCGGCCCCGAGCTCGGCATCAAGAAAAGCTCCGCGCAGATCACCGTGCACTATACGCCCGAGACCCTGGTAGGGCGGCAGGTCATGGCGGTGGTCAATTTCCCGCCGCGCCAGATCGGCCCGGTGCGGTCCGAAGTGCTGACCCTGGGTTACGAAGACGCCAACGGCGCCATCGTCCTCGCGGCGCTCGAACGCCCCGTGCCCAACGGCCAGCGGCTGATGTAGGGATCCAAACGGTCTCCAACGCTTCGCCCCCTGCGCCCCTCTCCCCTCAGGGGAGGGCAACGATGCTCCACTCTTCAATGGAGCTCGGGGCGGACTGCCGGATCCAGAGCGCCCTCCGCCCCTCACAAATTCTCGGTCAGCTTCAGCTGGTCGAGCTTGCCGCGATCTTCCGATTCCACCATGCCCACGAAGAAGCGCAGCACCGTCTGCCGTCCGTCCGGGGGCAGGGCGGCCAAGGCCGCCTCGATGCGCGTCTGCTGTGTAGCCGACAGCGTCTCGAACAGGGCGCGGCCCTTGTCTGTGGCGTAGAGCAGGCGCTGGCGCCGGTCGATCTCGCCGGTCTTCTGCTCGATATAGCCATTGTCCACCAGCTGGCGCAGCACTCGGGCGAGGCTCTGCTTGGTGATCTTCAGGATGTCGAGCAGGTCGGCGACGGGCATGCCCGGCTTGATGTTGACGAAATACAGCACGCGGTGATGCGCGCGCCCGAATCCCTGCCGTTCCAGCAGCGCATCAGCATCGCCCACGAAGTCCCTGTAGGCGAAGAAGAACAGCCCCATTACGTCGAGCGGCAGCGACGGGTTGGCGTCCCGAAGTGAATTTATGTCAGCCTTGTTGACATTTATCGGGGCTGGTGCCATCATCATTCCATCGAAAGCGCGGTTCCGAGCCTTATCACAAAGCCGTTCCGGTTTGCCAAGGGCGTGTGCCTGAGGCAGGATTGCGCCTCAACAACCTCAAGCAGCCAAAGGCTGCAGTTTCTGCGAGTGGGAGAAGCAAGATGGCAGGCGTGCCGATGGACCAGCGCGAAGGCTGGATCTGGTTCGATGGCGAACTCGTTCCGTGGAAGGATGCGAAGCTGCATGTGCTGACGCATGGCCTCCACTACGCGTCCAGCGTGTTCGAAGGCGAGCGTGCCTATGGCGGGCAGATCTTCAAGTCGCGCCAGCATACCGAGCGCCTGATCCAGTCGGGCAAGACGCTTGATTTCACCATTCCCTACTCGGTCGAAGAGATTGAGGCGGCCAAGCGCCTCGTGCTCGAAAGAAACGGCTTGGTCGATGCCTATGTGCGCCCCGTTGCCTGGCGCGGTTCCGAGGAACTGTCGGTTCCCGGCCGCAACAACAAGGTGCATCTGGCCATCGCCGCCTGGGTCTGGCCGTCCTATTTCTCCGTCGAGGAGAAACTGAAGGGTATCCGCCTCGAGTGGAGC
The DNA here is from genome assembly GCA_964414845.1 of uncultured Devosia sp. Taxonomy (GTDB): domain Bacteria; phylum Pseudomonadota; class Alphaproteobacteria; order Rhizobiales; family Devosiaceae; genus Devosia_A. Next base: position 5,356 of record CAYPYV010000209.1, read on the forward strand.
CGCTGGAAGCGCCCGAGCCCCGAGACCATCCCGTGCA
>CAYPYV010000210.1:0-5386 GCA_964414845.1 uncultured Devosia sp.
CCGGCGGCGCCGCCAGCCACCTGAGCCGCGGCGGCATGACCACCAAGGTCGAGGCCGGCAAGATCGCCACCAAGGCCGGCACGGCGATGATCATCGCCAAGGGGACCGAAATGCACCCGCTCAAGGCGCTGACACAGGGCGTCCGCCACACGCTCTTTGCTCCTGCCGAAAGCCGGGCGCAGGCCCGGAAGCGCTGGATCATGGGCACGCTGGAACTTGCAGGCGCGGTGCATATCGATGCCGGCGCCGCCAAGGCGCTGCTCGATGGCCGCAGCCTGCTGCCGATCGGCGTTACCAAGGTCACCGGCGAATTCGAGCGCGGCGACGCCATTGCCATTCTCGGCCCCGACGGACGGGAGGTTGCCCGCGGCCTCGCCGGACTTGGGCGCGAGGAGGCCGACGTCGTCAAGGGCAAGAAATCCGAGGCGGTCACCCAGCTTCTGGGCATCGGCACCCGCTCCGAGATGGTGCATCGCGATAATCTCGTCATTCTCATGGGGCTGGAGGCCCGCGTCTGATGGCTATTTTCCAGGCCGTTTTCGGCAATGACGGCCAGAGCCTCGACGAGTTGATGACTGAGCTCGGTCGCCGGGCACGCAATGCGGCCAATCTGCTCGCCTTCGCTGCACCGGAGAAGAAGACGGCCGCGCTGCTTGCGGCCGCCGAGGCCATGGACGCCCGCCGCGAGGCCATCCTTGCCGCCAATGCCGAGGACATGAAGGCGGCAGAGGGCAAGGGGATTTCCAAGGCCTTCCTCGATCGCCTGCTGCTGACCGACAAGCGTATCGACGGCATGATCGAGGGCCTGCGCACCATTGCCGCCCTGCCCGATCCAGTTGGCCGCACGCTCGCCGAATGGGCCAGGCCCAACGGCCTGGTCATCTCGCGTGTCGCCACCCCGCTCGGCGTCACCGGCGTGATCTTCGAAAGCCGCCCCAACGTGACCGCCGACGCCGGCGCGCTGACCCTCAAGGCCGGCAATGCAGTGATCCTCCGCGGCGGCTCGGACAGCGTGAACTCGTCCCGCGCCATCCATGGGTGTCTCGTCGAAGGCCTCGTCATCGCCGGCCTGCCGGAGGACGCCATCCAGATTGTCCCCACTACCGATCGCGAGGCGGTCGGCCTGATGCTCAAGGGTCTCGGCGGCAATATCGACGTCATCGTGCCGCGCGGCGGCAAGACCCTCGTCGCCCGCGTCCAGTCCGAAGCACGCGTGCCGGTCTTCGCCCATCTCGAAGGCCTCTGCCACACCTATATCGACCGCTCGGCCCATCTCGACATGGCAGTTTCGGTCACGCTCAATGCCAAGATGCGCCGCACCGGCATCTGCGGGGCAACCGAGACGCTGCTGGTCCATCGCGACGTCTTGGACACACACCTGAAGCCCGTCATCGCGGCGCTCGTCGAAAAGGGCTGCGAAATCCGCGGTGACGCCACCGTACAATCGCTGATCCCCGTGGCGAAGCCCGCGACCGAAGAGGATTGGCGCACTGAATACGAGGACGCGATCATCTCGGTGAAGGTCGTGGCCGATGTCGGCGAGGCCATCGCCCATATCGGCACCTATTCCTCGCACCACACCGAGGCGATCATTGCCGAGGACCCGGCTGCCGTCGCGCGCTTCTTCAACGAGATCGACAGCGCCATCCTCATGCACAACGCCTCCACCCAGTTCGCCGATGGCGGCGAGTTCGGCTTCGGTGGCGAAATCGGCATCGCCACCGGCAAGTTCCACGCTCGGGGGCCGGTGGGCGTCGACCAGCTCACGACCTTCAAGTATCTGGTGCGCGGTACCGGGCAGACCCGGCCGTGAGCTTCGGCGCGGGCCTCACCGCCATCCCGCCACATGGCTCCGGGCTTCGCATCGGGCTGTTCGGGGGCAGCTTCAACCCCATCCACGATGGCCACCGCCTCGTTGCCGAGCAGTGCCTCAAGCGGCTCGGGCTCGATGCGGTATGGCTCCTCGTCTCGCCGGGCAACCCCCTGAAGGACAATGACGGCCTGCCCTCGCTCGAAGCCCGGGTCCGGGCTGCAAGGCACAAGCTGCGCCACCCGCGTCTCGTTGCCACGGGGCTCGAAGCGCAGCGCGGCTATCGCTTCACGGTCGACACCCTCAGCTGGCTGAAGCGCTCCTGCCCGGATACGCATTTCGTCTGGATCATGGGCGCCGATAACCTCGCTCAGTTCCACCGCTGGGAACGCTGGCGCGACATCGCGCAGCTGATGCCGATCGCGGTCTATGACCGTCCCGGCGCCACACTTCGCGCCATGGCCGGGCTTGCCGCCCGCAGCCTCGGCCCGCAGCGCCTGCCCGAACAGCGCGCCCGCGAACTGCCGCTTGCCGATCCACCCGCCTGGACCCTCCTGACCGGAGTGACCTCGGCGCTTTCGTCTTCCGCCATCCGCCAGGGGCGTGCCGCAGCGGCGAGGTGAGCTTTCGTCCAGCTTGCGGAACCCCTGCCGAGGCCTCATATTGTAGGAACAGTCACGCCGGTGACTATTGAGGAATAATGCTGAACCTGAACTCGACGACGATATCGACTGCAATTTCCGCGCCGCGCCCGGCCGTTCTCACGGGAGGCGCATTCTGATGGCCAAGTCCAAGACAGCCACCAAGTCCGCGCCGAACGCCGGGCAAGCCGAAGAAATGGCGATCGCCGCCCCTGCAGAAGCCGCAGGCCCCGTGCTGATCGACCTCGTGCTCGAAACCCTGGATGACGCCAAGGCGGAGCAGACTGTCGCCGTCGACATTACCGGCAAGTCCTCGCTGACCGACCACATGGTTGTCACCTCGGGGCGCTCAAACCGTCATGTCGGTGCCATCGCCGACCAGCTTGTGAAGATGCTGCGCGAGCAGGGCTTCGGCAAACCGCGGGTCGAAGGCCTGCCGCATGCCGATTGGGTGCTGGTCGATGCCGGCGACGTCATCGTCCATATCTTCCGCCCCGAAGTGCGCGAATTCTACAATATCGAGAAGATGTGGACCGTCGACTTCGCCGCCGCCGCGCGGTGAGATGACACTCTAAGCTGGCAGTCGGCGTCCCTGCCCCCCCGGGGGGGGAGGGCCGCCGACTGTGAGATCAGGGCTCTCCTTCACCATGCGCATCACCATCGCCGCCATAGGACGCATGAAGCAGGGCCCGGAGCGCGAGTTGATCTCGCGCTATCTCGAACGCGCCAGGGGCAGCGGCAAGCCGCTCGCCCTCACGCATTTCGACGTTCTGGAATTCCCCGAAAGTCGCGCCGGCAGTGCCGATGCCCGCAAGTCCGATGAGGCGGCCACCCTCACCGCCGCCCTGCCCGAGGGCATTGTTGTCGCGCTCGACGAGCATGGCAAATCGACGAGCTCGCAGGCCTTTGCCGCCCAGTTGGGCCGCTGGCGGGACGATGGTCGTCCCGCCATCAGCTTCGTCATCGGCGGCGCAGACGGGCTGGACCGCAACCTGGTGGCGCGCGCCGATCTCGTCCTCAGCTTCTCTCCGCTCACCTGGCCACACCAGCTGGTGCGCATCATGCTGGCCGAGCAGCTCTATCGTGCCACGACCATCCTGTCGGGCCACCCCTATCATCGCGAATGATCGGTCGGCTTCCGTCGCCACCAAAACGCCAAAGCCTGCCGCTATCGGCTATGGTGACAAAATGATTCTCCTCGGGCCCCATTGCTGATGCGGCATAGCCGAACCTGGCTCATGGCCGGTCTTGTTGGTGCGCTGCTTCTGTCCGGAGCGGCGCTCGTGCCCTTTGCCAACGCCCAGACGACACCGGCAGCGCCCGACCCTGCCAGCACTGACCCGAACACGATCGGCCTGCGTCCGGGCGTCGACGACATGGGCGCTGCGCTTCCTGCGGGTGCCGACGGCGACGTCGGGGCCCAGCCACAGGCGGCGACGTCCATGCCGGGCGAGGCCGTGCCGCCCGCCCCGACCGATCCCCTCGCCCAGCAGCAGCAGGCGCTCGAGGCGGTCGAGAACTCCATTACCCTGACCAAGGAACGCTCGGATCAGCTTAAGCGCGAGATCGAAGCGATGCAGGGCGACCGCGCCAAGCAGAACGCGGCGCTTATCGCAGCGGCCGAACGCGTGAAGCGCGCCGAGACCGACATCGCCGTCCTCGAGGACAAGCTCGGCGAGTTGATCGTCCAGGAGCTCGAGGTCCGCGGCCGCCTCGATGGCGCCGATGCCAGCATTTCGAACGTGCTCGCCGCACTCGAGCGCGTGTCACGCAATCCGCCGCCGGCCCTTATCGTCAATCCCTCCGATGCGCTGGGCTCCGCCCGTTCCGCCATCCTCATGTCCGCCATTCTGCCCACGCTCAAGGAAAAGGCCGACAGGGTGATGGTAGACCTGAACAGGCTCAATGCCATCAAGGCCGAGGCGTTGGAGCAGCAGAGAAAGCTCGAGGCAAATCTCGAAATTCTCGAGGAAGAGCAGTTGCGTATCGGCACGCTCGTCGCTGCCCGGAAGCAGTCGGAGGACCGTGCCACCGATGCTCTCGCTGCACAGGAGGCCGAGGCCGAGGCCCTGGCGCAGAAGGCAGGCTCCATCCGCCAGCTGATCGACGAGTTGACCCGCCGCGCCCAGGCCGTCGCCACCGCTGCCGAGGCCACCGCCACCGCAAATTCCGGCGCTCAGGTCCCGGCCCTCGACGCCGAGACCATCAGGATCGCGCTGGCCAATAGCAGCCGCTCCGAGCCCGCCGTCCCCTTCGCGCAGGCGCGCGGCTACCTCACCATGCCGGCAAATGGCGTCACCGTGGTCGACTATGGCGCGGGCGATGGCTTCGGCGGCATCTCGCGCGGGCTGTCGGTGGTCACCCGAGCCGATGCGCAGGTCGTCGCACCGGCTGATGGCTGGGTCCTCTACAAGGGCGACTACCTCAATTATGGCCAAATCATCATTCTCAATGTGGGTCAGGACTACACCGTCCTGCTTGCGGGCCTTGAGAAGGTGAATGTCGATATCGGTCAGTTCGTGATGATGGGCGAGCCCGTCGGCGCCATGGGATCACAGACTATTGGGCGCACGCTTGCGACCAGTGCTGGCGCTCAGCGCCCAACCCTCTATATTGAAATGCGGAAAGCCAATGAGCCCGTCGACCCAACAGGCTGGTGGTCTGTCGCGACGGCCTCAACTCAGAGTGGATAAAAGCGTATGCGCCTGACGCCCCTTCGCCTCGCTGCTTCTGCAGCCGTAGTGCTTGCCCTCGGACTTGGCTTAGGCCCCGTGCTCGTGGCGCAGGACCAGCAGCCCGCGCCTGCGGATCCCGCGGCAGAGGCGGCCGCCGCCGACAAACCGCACCCACGCACGGAGGCCGAGATCTACCAGGATCTTGCGCTGTTCGGCGATGTGTTCGACCGCATCCGTGCCGAGTATGTCGAGGCGCCGGA
>CAYPYV010000211.1:0-5337 GCA_964414845.1 uncultured Devosia sp.
CGCCGGTGGTGAGGCTGAGGCCAGCGGCCAGGAGGAGGAACAGCACGAGCCCGGCGAGAGTGAGCCGGGCTCGTGCGCTGCGGTCGCCGGCCCCGGAACGGAACAGGCTGGCGAACCGCGACCGGATGGCCACTGCGCCATGCGCCGGGACTTTTTCTGTGGTCGCGTTTCCGAACCGGAAAACCGTTGCCAGTTTTCCTGGAAACGCTCTGCGGTCGGGGGCCATCCGGTCAAGCATCAGCGCGCCTCCCCGTAGAGCGCGCGCGCGACTTCGGTGATGGCGGCTGGTGTGCGCGGCCCGAAGCCAAGCAGATAGGCCCCATCGAGCTTGATCACCTTGCCATTGGTGACGGCAGGGGTGGCTGCGAGGGCCGGGTTCTGGGCAAACTGGGCGGAGAAGTCTCCCTCGCCGCCATTCGACATCATCAGGATGGCGTCGGGCTTCGCGGCGAGGATCGCCTCGTCCGACAGCGTCTGGTACCCCGTGACATCGTGCAGCGGGTTGATGGCCCCCGAAAGCGTGATGACGCTGTCGGCCGCAGTATTGCCACCGGCGGCGCGGACCTTGCCGTCAGCCATGGAGATGATGAAGAGCACGCGCTTGCGCTCGGCATCGGGGATGGCACTGGTGATCGCCTCGGCGTCCTTGAGCTGGGCATCGACTTCGGCAGACAGCGCCGCAGCCTTGTCGGGCACGCCGAGCGCCGCGCCGACGGTCGCGATCTTTTCGAGTATGCCGGCATGGGACCAGCTCTCGGGGACGGTGACCTGCGGGATGGCTGCCTTGGTGAGCACTTCGAGGGCCTCGGGCGGGCCCGAGCCCTGGATGAGCAGCAATGCGCTCGGGTTCACCGAGAGCACGCCCTCAGGCGAAAGCGCACGCATATAGCCGACATCGGGCAGGGTCGCCGCCTCAGGCGGGAATATGCCGGTGGTATCGCGGGCGATGACCCTGCCGCCCTCACCGAGCGCGAAGACGATCTCGAGCAGCGAGCCGCCCACCACCGCGATGCGGGAGCTGTCGGGCAGCGGCGTGACCTCGGTGGCAAGAACGGGAAGGGCGAGGCCGGCCGCGAGAGACGCGGCGAGGAAGGTACGACGGAACATGGCGGGCCTCAGGCGGCGTCGGAGCGGGTAAGCAGCGGCAGGCTCTCGACCAGTGCGCGCCATTCGGGCCGTTCGTCGACGCCTTCATGTCGCTGGCCGAAGCACTGGATGATCAACTGGCCGTCGGCGCCCAGGGCCTCGACGGAGGTGACGTGACCGTCCTTGGTCGGCTTCCGCACAGCCCAGAGCTCGGCGATCTGGTCGAGCCGCAAGTGCAGGTGGAAGGTCGGGTCCATGACGTTGAGCCAGGGGCCCATGGTGGCGATGTTGGTGATCGGCGCCGAATGGATCTGGATGGTGCCACGGCTGCCGACAAAGACCATGATCGGCACCTGGATCTCGGCTGCGCCCGAGAACAGCGCGTGCTGGGCCGAGGGATCAAGCTGCCAGGCATAGTAGCGGTCGATACGGTGCAGCGCCTGCCGGCGCGTGAGCTTCAGCTCGCGCAGCATGGGGAAGAACTGGTGCGTATCCGTCATCTGCTCCCAGCGGGCGCGCAGTTCTTCCGGCGAGGCCGCCTCGACGGATTCGGTTTCGGCCGGCAGCGTTTCGATGGGAAGCGTATCGGACTGCTCCGGATGGGTCAGCGAGCCGACAAGGCCAGCCCATGCGGCAAGGTCCGTGGCTGGCCGGGAGTGGATCTTGAAGCTCGCGTCGCCGGCGGCATCGAAGACCTGGATCGAGCGGCGGAGCACACCCTCCCTGTCGGTCTTTTCGACGGCATAGGCGTGCACCCAGTGCTTGGGGAAGATGCGCAGGTCGATATTGTCACCCAGGGCGAGCGAGGCGTGCGGGGAGTACTTCACCTCCTCGAAGGGGCCGATCTTTTCGTGCACGGCGCTCTCGTTGCGGGTGAGCGCCATGACTTCACCCAGGCCGGGCGCGGCCTTGAGGATGGCCTCGACATCGGCGCGGAGCCGCGTGACGGCGTGTCCGAGCGTGTTCTCGGCGCCCACCCAGGCGGCGACCAGCTCGGCTTCGGTGATGCCATGGATGCGGGCAAAGTCGCGCTCGCGCATTTCGGGGCGAAGTCCGCGCAGGCGACGGATCTCGGTTGGGGTCGGGCGCTGGGGCTCGGCCATGGGACAACTCCTAGGTCAATGTGATCAGGGGGTCGGCCTGGCATGCGACGGATCGGCTCCGTCCCGGCTATCGCCAACTTATATGTTGACATCCATACTCATGATTTATAGGGCAATCAATAGTGGAGTTTCGGAGTCAACATTACGTCCGGAACGCGACCAATTCCGCAAGCCAGCCTCGTGCCAGCCAGCAGCAGCAGACAGGGAGCCCAGACGGGCTCGGCATGAGTATGGAGATTTCGATGCGGTTTATGGATGACCCGGTTCAGGTTTCGACCGAAACGATGAACCGGCCCAGGTTTGTGTTTGGTGGCGCTTCCGAACCGGAAAACCGTGACCACTTTTCCTGGAAGCGCTCCGCGCACAGGCGGACGCTGCTGGGTGGCGTGGCGCTGGTGGCGATGGGCGTCGCCGGGGCGGGCGCTGCCTTCGGGCAGGCGGCCGAGACGGAAGGCTCGTTCAACTTCGTGACCCTGCTGGAGCGCCTGGTGATCGGCGCGGGCACGAAGAAGGTTGCGGTGGATACGCCGCAGGCGGTGACGGTGGTCGACCAGGCCGATATCGACGCCAAGCAGGCCGAAACCACGGCCGACATGTTCAAGAGCGTGCCGGGCGTGTCGGTGATCGGCGCGGACCGTCCGCTGGGCGAGGGCTTCAACATCCGCGGCATCGGCAGCCTCGATTCGGCGACCAGCTCGGGCGATGGCAGCAAGATCATCATCAGTGTCGATGGCGCGCCGAAGTTCTACGAGCAGTACCGGATGGGTTCGTTCTTCTCGGACCCGGAGCTCTACAAGAGCGTGGAAGTGCTGCGCGGGCCGGCCTCGTCGACGCTTTATGGCTCGGGCGCGCTGGGTGGCGTGATCAATTTCACCACCAAGGACGCCTCGGATTTCATCAAGGACGGGCAGACCGGGGCCGTGCGGCTCAAGCAGCAGTGGAGCTCGAACGGCAACCAGTCGCTGACCTCGGCGATCTGGGCGCACAAGCTGACGCCGGATATCGAAGTGCTGGCGATGGGGAATTTCCGCCGCTCCGATATCCAGCAGCTGGCGAACGGCAATGACCGCACCGGCTCGGAATTCGAAACCTGGTCCGGCCTCGTCAAGGGCACCTACAGCTTCGGCACGCCCGGCGACGACGGCAAGGGCGAGGAGAAGATCCGGCTCAGCTACCAGCACTGGGACTCGGACGCCGACGACCAGCCCTATGCGCAGAACGGCTATACAAGCGTGTCGTCCGCCTTCGGCACGATCGACCGGCACGTGACGGACGATACCGTGGTGCTGAGCTACGAGAACCCCGACAGCGACAACCCCTATGTCGATTTCAAGGGCACGCTGAGCTACTCGAAGACCGCCGTCGAGCAATCGGATGCCAGCGTGCAGCTCGGCACGATCGGCAATGCCAATTACGGCTACGAGACCTTCCAGGGCAATATCGAGAACACGTCGGAGTTTCTTTCGGGCGACGGCGAGGGGATCGACCACTACCTGACCTATGGCGCCTCGCTCGCCTATCAGAACCGCACCGCGGAGCCACTTGCAGGCGGGATCATCACGACGCATCCGGAGGGGCAGCAGACAAAGCTCGGCCTGTTCGCGCAGGATGAGATCGTCATCGGCGACCTGACGCTGATCCCCGGGCAGCGCGCCGATTTCGTGCATCTCGAGCCGTCGGACGAGCTGACCGCCAGTGTCGAGACCAAGGACGACGTGGCGCTCTCTCCCAAGATCGCCGGGCTCTACAAGCTGACGGACGAAGTAAACCTGTTCGGCTCGATCGCGCATACCGAGCGCGTGCCGTCACTGGACGAGATGTTCCAGTATTCGGTGTCGGGCGGCAATGTCGTGCGGCTGCCGAGCCTCGAGCTGAAGAAGGAGCGCTCGGACAATTTCGAGATCGGTGCCTCGACCCAGCTCAACGACATTCTCGGCGGCGAGAATGCCCTGAGCCTCAAGGGCACGCTGTTCTACAACGATGTGAAGGACGGCATCCGCTCGAACCCGAACTATGTCAGCGCGAGCCTGACCCCTGGCCTGCCCTATTTCGTCAACGTGGCCCACATGGCCCTCTATGGCTTCGAGCTCGAGGGGTCGTATGAGAGCGAGCTGCTGTTCGGGCGGGCGGCGCTGACCATCACGCGCGGCGAATATCTCAAGGACGTGAGCGCCTCGATCCCCGCGGGATCGGTGGTGGATACGCTGGCACAGGACAAGCTGGTGCTGACCTTGGGCGGCCGCGCGCTCGAAGGCCAGGTGGAGTATGGCGGCACGGTGACCTTCGCTGCCGAGCCGCTGACTGAAGTGTCGACCGCCTCCGGTGGCGACGGGGATGCCGAAGCCTGGACCAAGGTGGACGTGTTCGCCTCGTACAAGCCGGAGGAGGGGCCGCTCGAAGGCGCCTCGATCACCGCGTCTATCGAGAACCTGTTCAATGCGGATTATCGCGAGAACCTGGCGGTGGAGCGCTCCACCGGTCGGACCTTCAAGCTGACGCTCAGCAAGCAGTTCGACTACTGAGGCGGCACCTCATCGGTGCATCCGAGCCGGAATCATCTTGTCATCGGGGGCGGGAGCGGGCAGCTTCCGCCCCCGCGCCTATGATATGCCCGGAGGTTCGCGCCCATGACCCAGAAGCCCTATGTGATCGACGAGCTGATCTCGGCGAAAGCCATTGCGGCGCGGGTGGAGGCGCTCGCGCGCGAAATCACCGAGTATTATGCGGGCACCGACAAGCTGGTCGTGGTTGGCCTGCTGCGTGGCAGCTTCGTTTTCATCGCCGATCTCGTGCGTGAGCTCGACCTGCCAGTGGAAGTGGATTTCCTCGAGGTCTCGTCCTATGGCAACTCGACGGAATCGAGCCGGGAAGTACGCATCCTGAAGGACTTGCGCGGCGAAATCGAAGGGCGCGACGTGCTCTTGGTCGAGGATATCGTCGATACGGGCTACACGCTGAAGCATGTGCTCGAAATCCTCAACACCCGCCACCCGAAGCGCATCGAAGTCTGCGCGCTGCTCGACAAGCCGTCGCGGCGCGAGGTGGATATCAAGGCCAAGTGGATCGGCTTTGAAATTCCCGACAAGTTCGTGGTCGGCTATGGGATCGACTACGCGCAGCGCAACCGCAACCTGCCGCATATCGGGGC
>CAYPYV010000212.1:0-5335 GCA_964414845.1 uncultured Devosia sp.
TATTCCTGAGATCGAAGGCATTAGCATCCATGAAGTCGAATCCGTATCCGCCGCGCCGGGACAATGCCCCCAAGCATTCTGATTTGCAGTCATTCCCACAGGGCGCAAGCGAAAAGGCAGCGCGCGCACAGTCACGATCGCGTACCAGTGACGGTCAGAAGAGCGGGCGGCGCAGCGGGTGTTATCCGCACGGCCGTCAAGCGGCCCGTTCCGACGGCGCCGGTATCGACATCGATGCGGAAGGGCGTGACGAGAGGCTCGCGCACGATTGTGTGGCCATGCACCACGACCCGGCCGAAACCGGAGTAATCGGTGTCGAACTTGTCGCGATACCAGATGAGGTCGTCGGCGCGTTGCGCAGCGAGCGGGCGGCCGGGCACGAGGCCGGCATGCACGAAGATCGCGCCCGGGGTTTCCACCAGTAGAGGCCGGGCGGCGAGGTAATCGAGATGATCCCCGGGCACACAGGTGGCGATGGCGGTGCGTACGGACTTCAGATCGAGGCGCCCACGATCGAAGAGATCCGAGGAAACGCCATAGGAGATCAACGTTTCGCGACCACCCATGTCGATCCAGTCGGTGAGGGCGCGCGGGTCATCCATCGCGGCCAGCATGAGGGCCTCATGATTGCCACCCAGCACGATACGCCGCATCCCATCGGGCGGCGCGGCCATGACGTGATCGATAAGTGCAGCGGTTTCCGGGCCGCGATCGACGAGGTCGCCGAGAAGAATCACCCAGGGCATCGACTTGGCGCCCGATGCGTCCGCGAGGATGGCCGTCTCCATCTGGCGCAGCAGATCTAGCCGGCCATGCAGATCGCCCACGGCATAGATCAAGTCTGGCGCGGTATCGAATACGAGATGGCGAGCACCGAGGCCGCCACCCGGCTCGCGCTCGGCATCGGGCGCCCGAAGCCGCGACAGGATGGACGAGAGCCAGGTTCTAGACATTGGACGATGTCGACTTGCCGCGGCGCCCCGCCGCGATGGCAAGTGCGATGGCGATGCAGATGACGAAGGCGTTGGCCTGCATTTCGGCGCTGAAATCGACCAGTGAATGTACGGCAAAGGTAGCGGTGACCCCGAGCGTTACCAACGCGCCCAAGGTGTTTTCCGCTTCGCGCATGCTGATGACGGCGCGAATACAGGCCGCCCCGATGATGATGAGCGGAATGCTGCCGACGACCAACCCATGCTCGAACCAGAGCGCGAGATAGGTGGAATGCGCCAGATCGTAGAGATAGTCCGCCTGGTTGAAGAGCGTCTGATAGGCCGGATAAACGGAGGCGAAGCTGCCCGCGCCATAGCCGGTCAGCGGGCGCTCGAGGATGAGTCCCCAGACCTGCTGATAGAGTTGCAACCGGCCTTCCTCGCCACCATCAAAAATCAGACGGGTGAGGACGGTATCGCCAAATAGGGAAAAGAGCGCGACGAAGACAATGAGCGCGGTACCAACGATGTAGAGGACGACCTTCAGCCGGCCCCGCTCGCCGCCGAGCAGCGCCCACGACCCCGCGGTGGCGACAAGCCCGACAAAGCCCACCACCATGCCCATGCGCGAGCCGGTGGCCAGCAGTGCCGCCGCGATGATAAGCGTCGAGCCCACATAGGAGGCAACGCGGCTGATGCGCTGCGACACGGTGAGCGTGCGCGTGGTGCTGTTGATAGTCAGCAACAAGGCAGTGCCGATGCTGATGCCGGCACCGAGGTAGGTAGCGAAGGAGTTGCGGTTGATGAAGGTGCCGGTGGCGACACCCTTGTATGCCTCCTTGTCGAAGAACAGCAGCGTGTCGCCAAGCTGCGTAAGGCTCACCAGTGCGTAGACGGCCTCAGCGGTGATGACGCCGAACAGCAGCACGACGAAGAAGCGGGCTCGGCCGCGATTGACCAGAACCTGCGCGGCCAGGAAGGTGAAGACACCATAGGTGACGAAGTTGAGCAGCGTCATGGCGGACGCGCCGGTGTCGAGGCTGATGCTGTTGGTGGGGATGGGCGCACCATCCAGGGTCGGCACCTCAGCGACACCGATGCCGAAGCCTGCAAAGAGCGGTGCAAGCGGCAACATCTGTGCGACGATGAACAGGCAGAGCAACGCAAACAGCGTTGCTTCGACCCACATGCGGCTCAGGGGCGCACGCGCCGGAACGTCGAGCATGTAGAGGCGCATGGCGTAGATGGCGCCAAAAGCGCCGACGACCGTCGCCCACAGTGTCCAGAATGCCGGTCGATTGCTGGCGAGCAGGATGGGCGAGACCACAATGACGAGGCCCAGCCCGAAAGCGAGAACCCCGTTCAGCCGATGCTGCTGCCCCCCGGTCCGTGCCGCGGAGCTGCGGGCGCCGCGTCCGGCAACGGGCACGACATGGCCCGCCTCGCGCGGGAACGCATCAGCAGGATCGTGAGAGAGGGACCGATCGATCATGCCCCACCCGCCTGTGCACGCTGCAGGGTCGCAACGAATTTCTGCTGGAGTTCGAGCGATTGCTTGTCGAGCAGACCGGTCACGAGCTCCCTGTCGGCTTCGCTACGCATGTAGAGCTCTGAGAGGTAGGCGCGACCTGTTTCTCCGTTGAACAGCACACGCAGATCGGCGATGCGCCCCGCCTCGTCGCCCGGAACCATACCGTGCGCGGAAAGCAGATTGAGGCGCCGAATGGCATAGGCAGCAATGCCCGGTGCAGCCGCGCGAGAGCGCTGGATTGCCTGACGCATAGCGGGCAGGTTGCCCGCAGCGGCCTCAAGCTCCGCCGATACGATCCATACACGGCCATCCAGAGGCGTCGACGCCTGGAGTGCAGCAATCTGCACGAGACAGTTGCCGATCAGCTTATTGCGCTCGGCATCGGGTTGGAACATGGCGTACATGCCCCCCACCACATTGGTGCACTCATCGAGATACATGTTGCGGCCAAACCGCGAGATGCCCGGATAATAGTCGCCGCCGACAAGCACGGCAAAACGCTCCTCGTCGCTGTAGCCGGACGAGAAGTAGGGAGCCAGTTCCCTGAAGCCGAGGGCGATGCCGCCGAGGGCAAGGCCAAGTGAGGTAACGGCTGCCAAGGCAGCCGTCATTCGATGCCGCGCCACGAATGCCTCAGTTCAAGATCGAGAATCGAACTTATGTTCTCACAAATCTGTCGCTGCAACACCGCTGTCTGTCAAATGACAGAAGCCGACCATGGACCGCAAAGACCTCATTGGCCGCTGGGATTGGCGGGGCTCATCGCATTCTTCGGCTTTTGGACGCTTCCGGCTGCAGCCTCGCTGGCCTTCTGCTGAATGAATTGCTTCAGCTTCGCACTCTCATCGGACACGTTCGTTGCAATCGCCTCGAGCGCCGTCTCCACGAGCTTGGAATTGCCCCCCGTCACCTTGCCGATCAGTTCGTAGGCGAGTTCACCCAGCAGCTTGTCGAGATCAGCACCGACTTTGCCCGTGCCTTGCACGTAGCTGGCAATGGCCGTCTTGCAGGTGTCGGAAGCCGAGGGCGTCCCGCCGGTTTCGGCGAGGTGCACGCGATAACCAGAGTGCTCAGCATTGTGACTAGGCAGAACGGGCGTCAAATCGGACAGGTCCATTGTCGGCGTCTTGACCACCGGCAGGCCCGTAACCGGGTCAATCTCAATGCTTGGGGAGCTGGGCTTAGTGGTCCCCCAGATCTTGGTTTGGAGCCTCAAAGTCTGAGTGATGATAGCCTGCTGAGTGCAGGCAGAAACAACATCGTCCTTTGTCGTGAGTGCGAAAGCAGGGGCAACCGATAGCATGCCAGCGACTGCGGCAAGGCTGGGCAAAAGAACGCGATTCAAGCTGGCCTCAGTGAATATGAGTGACCCTCGGAAACTGAGCGCACTGCCGGAGTCCGTCAAGCCAAAGCCAAGCTCCCGCAAGTCCGCGGAAGATCTTTCGCAGCTATGAGAGGCAGAAGGGCAACGCCGTCGAGATCAGTTGCCGCTGGGATTGTTGGCCGAAGGTGGATTGGGAGGCAGCGGCGTATCCAGATCACCGTCGGCTTCGACGTCGTCGGCGAAGTTGCCGATGGTTGTCTTGAGCGCGGTACTGACTACCTTATCCGCGATGGCATCGAGGGCAGCCGCGATCACGGTCGCGGTGTTCGCGTTCAGATATCCACCCGCCAACAGCTTGTAGGCAAGCTGGCCCAGAAGCTTGTCGAGTTCGGCGCCGGTCTTGCCCGAAGCGTTCGCATAGGCCGCGATCGCCGACGTGCAACCAGTGGAGGTGGAGCCGGAGCCGGTGCACGCCGTGAAGACATCAGATTGAGTAGTGGCAAATGCCGGTGGCACCGCGAGGGCGAGTACAAGACCGGAAACAGCGAGTACGCGATACACGGTGGCCTCCTTAGCATTCGATTACCGCATGGTCAGTGTGAGCCAAAACGCCGCGCAGTCAACCCCGGCCTGTTGCAAGAAAGACGCGATGGAGCCGCCACGATTTTGCACAATACTGTCTCAAATCACTCAAGCATGGCGCGCAGCGTGCGGTCGCCTTCGGAATAGGACGGCGCTTCGTCGGATTGGAGCATGTATGCCGACAGCGTGGCACCAGCCAACAGCAGCACGCCACCGATCAGGAGCGGCCGCCAGGTGCGCTGCAGGTGTCCGGCCAACCTGATGCCGGAGATGACGAGCCAAAAGACCGGTATAACCAGCGCCAGCGCAACAACAGCCATTGCACCCTCCCTACCCCCGGCAATAGTGAACCCATGAGCTTAAGCAAGCGTAGCGGCGCGCCTTCCTCGCATGCATTTTGGGAGAGTTGAGGACCATGCCGCGTGAGACTGTCGGCGCATCGGCACCACGGATCGCCATATTGCTTGCGACCTTCAATGGCGCACGCTTTCTCGAGGCGCAGCTGGGCTCGATTGCGGCGCAGGACTACCCGGTCATCGATGTCGTCGCGTCGGATGACGGCTCGCATGACAATACCGCAGTGTTGCTGACGAGGCTCGGCGCCGGCTGGCGGAAGGGTTCGTTCCGCTGGCGACAGGGGCCACAGAAGGGCTTTGCAGAGAACTTCCGGGCACTGCTGACTGACCCCGCAGTATCGGCCGACTATCTGGCATTCTCGGACCAGGACGACCTGTGGGAGCCGCAAAAGCTCTCGACTGCCGTAGGGGAGCTTGCGCGCTATGGCGACCGGCCCGCACTGTTCTGTTCGCGGACGCTGCTGATCGACGAACAGGGCGAAGTGGTGGGGAAATCCCCGGATTTCCGGCGGCCGCCAAGCTTCGGCAATGCGCTGGTGCAGTCGATCGCGGGCGGAAACACCATGGTGTTCAATCGCAGCGCGCATCGGCTGCTGGCAGAGGCGGCACG
>CAYPYV010000213.1:0-2285 GCA_964414845.1 uncultured Devosia sp.
TATATCATTCCCAACGCCATCGGTCCCCTGATCGTTGCCATCAGCGCCGGGCTTGGAAATGCAATGGTGCTCGAAAGTGCATTCAGTTTCCTGGGCGTCGGTGTCAACCCGCCCATTCCGAGCTGGGGCAACATGATATCGGACGGACTGCAGGTCTGGCGCAACCACGCCCATCTGCTCGCCGCGCCCGCGATCGTTCTGGGTGTTGCCACCATAGCCTTCAGCTTCCTGGGGGATGGTCTCAACGATGCACTCAACCCGAGGGGCAACAAATGACCGAGCGCCTTCTCGATGTGCGCGACCTGAGGATCGAGATCGATACCCGCCGTGGCAAGGCCGTGGTCGTGGATGGCATCGACCTGCATGTCGAAAAGGGGGAAACACTCGGTGTCGTGGGTGAAAGTGGCTGCGGCAAGAGCCTGACGATGCTGAGCCTAGTGGGGCTCCTCCCCAATAAGATCCATGCCACCGGCGGCACGGCGCGTTTCGATGGCGCGGACCTGCTGCAGATGGGCCCCGCAGAACTTCGTTCGGTGCGCGGGGGCAAGATCGGCTTCGTTTTCCAGGACCCGATGACCTCGCTAAACCCGGTCATGCGGATTGGCGACCAGTTGATGGAATCACTGCGGCAACACATGAAGCTCGACAAGGTCGCGGCCCGCAAACGAGCCGGCGAACTGCTGAAGCTCGTCGGTATTCCCGGTGCGGAGCAGCGCCTCGATTCGTTCCCGCATGAGCTTTCGGGAGGCATGCGTCAGCGCGTCATGATCGCCATCGGCCTCGCCTGCGATCCGGAGCTGCTGATCGCGGACGAGCCCACCACGGCGCTCGATGTCACGATACAGGCGCAGATCGTCGAATTGGTCAAAAGCCTGAAGCAGCGGCTCGGCATGTCGGTCGTGTGGATCACGCACGATCTGGCGCTGATCGCCGGGCTCGCCGATCGTATCGCGGTGCTCTATGCCGGCACCGTTGTCGAGGACGCCCCGGCCGAACTGCTCTTCGGCGAACCGTCGCACCCCTATACCCGCGGGCTCCTCGCCTCCATCCCCAAGCTCAACGGCGAGGATAGCACGCGCTTGAGTTCCATCGGCGGCACCCCACCCGAGCCGGGTCGAAGGCCACAGGGTTGCCCTTTCGCCCCTCGCTGTGCGCTGGCCGAAGGCGTGTGTCGGGAGATCGTACCGTCGCTGGCCCCGCTGCGTGGCGGCGCGACGCCGCATCGCGTTGCCTGCCATGTCGCCAACCGGGTCAGGGAGGCCGCGTGATGGGTGCCGAACCGCTGCTCAGAATCGAGAATCTGCAGAAGCACTTCCCCATTAGGCTGGGCGCATTCGGAGAATCGTCCGCCGTCGTACATGCTCTCGATGATGCCAGCTTCGAAATCATTGCTGGCGAAACCCTGAGCCTTGTGGGCGAGAGTGGCTGCGGCAAGTCCACAACCGGTTTTACCATCCTCAACCTCCATCGCGCGACGTCAGGGCAGGTGCTCTACAAAGGCCGCAACATTGCCGGGCTCGACGAGAAGGCCATGCGCCCGATCCGGCGCGACCTGCAGATCGTCTTCCAGGACCCGTATTCCACGCTCAACCCGCGGATGACGGTGGGTGAGGCGGTGGGCGAGCCAATGCTGTTCCACAAGCTGGTAAAGAAGGCCGACCTTGCCGAGCGCGTCGCGCGCCTTCTCGGCGATGTCGGGCTGCCGCCGCGCTTTGCGCAGCGCTATCCGCACGAATTGTCCGGTGGGCAACGACAGCGCGTTGCGATCGCGCGGGCGCTCGCCTGCGAGCCGCGCTTCATCGTCTGCGACGAGGCGATCTCGGCGCTTGATGTCTCCATTCAGGCGCAGATCATCAATCTGCTGCTCGACCTGCAGGAAAAATACGGCCTCACCTATCTGTTCATCGCGCATGACCTTGCGGTGGTGCGGCATATCTCTGATCGCGTGGGGGTTATGTATCTCGGCCGTTTTGCCGAACTCGGCACGCGCAACCAGGTTTTCGGCAATGCGCTCCACCCCTATACGCGTGCCTTGCTGTCTGCCGTACCGGAGGCCGATCCGATCGCAGAACGGAAGCGGCAGCGGCAGGTGCTCGAAGGCGATGTACCGAGCCCCCTGAATCCGCCCTCCGGCTGCCGTTTCCACACCCGCTGCCCCCTCGCGATGGATGTGTGCCGCAGTAAAGTGCCAGACTGGCGCGATACTGGCGCCGGCCACTTCGTCGCCTGCCATGCCGTGCCCGGATGAGAGGCCCGGACGTCCTGATCGTCGCCGACGACCTGAC
>CAYPYV010000213.1:2385-5314 GCA_964414845.1 uncultured Devosia sp.
CATCGCCCCCGCAATTCCCGATCAGGACCGCTGGACCATCGACGGCAAGGTCACCGGTCACGGCGTGCCGATTCCGCTAGCCGTCGCTCCGCATTTTGCTGGCCACAGGCTTGCGATCGACATCGCGGATGCCCGCAGCGCCGCCGATCTTGCCCGGCGCGCGGCCAGCACAGACTGGCGCCGTACCCTCGCCGTCGGGGCGCGCGGCCTTGGGCAGGCCCTTGCCGGTCCCCCTGACTCCAGCAAGGGCACGCCCTTTGTTCCCAGCCTCGCGACCCTCTTCGCTATCGGGTCTCATGACCCCATTACTCTGGCGCAGATAGCGGCATTGAAAGGTGTCGAAGTCGTTGCGGCTCCCATGGGCGAGGTCAGGCAGTTGCCGCAGGCTCTGCCGGCGCTGCTACAATCGACCGGACCCTTCGCGGGCGCTGACACGGAGCTGTCGGCGCGCTTCGCCTCCGGCGTGGTTCGGGCCATTGCCGGGACTGCCCCCGAATGCGTTGTGCTCTGTGGGGGCGACACTGGCCTTGCCGTGCTCGACGCCCTGCAGGTAGGGCTTGTGGAGCCGAGAGGCGAGGCGGGGCCCGGCCTGCCGTGGTTCGATCTGCACCCGGTGAACCACCCGCCGCTCCGTGCAATTGTCAAATCCGGTGGGTTTGGGGCAGTAGACGCTTTGGCCGCCTTGTTGCCGGGAGCATAGTCAGAGCGATGAGCGACACCTCCACCTCCACGGACTCAGCCTTGAAGCCCCGTCCCGCCAAGCTTGTGGACCGGGTGTTCGAGGAACTGCGGCAGCGCATCGAGCAGGGCAATTACCCACCCGATACCCGCCTGCCGGGCGAGCACGAGCTTGCCGCCAATCTGGGCGTGTCGCGGCCCATCGTGCGCGATGCGCTGAGCCGGCTGCGCGAGCAGGGTATCGTCTATTCCCGCCAAGGCGCCGGTACCTTTGTGCGCGCCTCCGTGTCGCCGCAGACGCATCTGGCCTATTCGCCCGTCAAGACCATTGCCGATATCCAGCGCTGCTACGAGTTCCGACTCACTCTGGAGCCCGACGCAGCCTACTTTGCCGCACAGAGGCGCGACGAGATGGCGATCCGACGCATTGCCGAGGCGCTGGGTGAGTTGCGCGATGCGACGAGCCACAAGCTGCACCGCTCGGATGCGGACTTCCTGTTCCATCGCGCCGTGGCCGAGGCAGCCAATAATCACTACTACACGGCTTCGATGGATGCGCTGAAGCCGCACATTGCCGTCGGTATGCATCTGCATGGACTATCGTTGATGGGGCCGAGCCAGCAGTTGCAGCGGGTATTTGCTGAGCACGAGCGCATCTACGAAGCCATAGCCCGTGGAGACGCGGCCGATGCCAAGGCTACGATGCGCCTTCACCTCGAAGGATCGCGTGATCGACTGTTCGAAGGCAAGGTGCTCGATCTCTCTATTGGGCGCGACTAGCTCAAGCCTTGTGGCTCATAAGGAGCCCCGTGATTTGTGGAGGGCTCGGGTGGCGGCGGCTTCTTTGTCCATTGAATCTGGCAGAGGGGGAGGCCTCCGCCCCGCGGTTGCACGTCCAAGCCTTCGTCGTCGACTGCCGTCTTGTCAGTGCAGCGTTCGGTGCAGGTACAAGAGAGTGCGACCAATGTGCGGGCATGTTCCCGCGTTGGAATGGTCTTGAGGATCCAGGACCGAGGCGGCGTCACCGATCATCCCTTCGGAGTGCGCCGAGTATGCGAAAAGGCATGCCTGGTTCCCGTGCCGCCTGAAGGTCTTTGTTTGGTCGCGCTTTCGAAACGGAAAATCACGCAGCTCTTCCTGAAAGCGCTCTAGGTTGCGCGTTTCCGTCTTGGCGGACCGCCTTTCCGCGGCGGACGTCCTGCCCGGCGCGAGGCGGTCTAGGCCAGTGCGACGTAATCCCGGCACCGGCAACAGGCTCGGAAGTGCGTTGCACTGGTCTGCTCGCGAGGTCAGGAAGGGGCGTTGAGGCGGAAGGGTGTGCCAGTGGGATCGGTCAGGATCAGGCCATTCTTGACCGGACGTGCACCCGGCTGGGCTGCTGCCGAGGCGTAGACGGAAGGATCAAGCACGTTCAGCTCGTAGTGCGCGAGCCTCGCAGTGCCGGCAGGCGCTGGCATGAGGCGCGGGCCCTGCCAGGCATTTACCGCTATCCGGTGGGTATAGGCGCTGCCTGCGCCAAGGTCGGCGAAGGCCATGTGCGGAAGCAGGAGATTGGGCGCGAAGCCGACAGCGGAAAAGAAGTCGACTGCCTTTGGTACGTCGGCGACGGTGAGGTGCAAATGTGCGATGCGCGCGCGGCCTGAAAGCCGGTCGTCCGTACGGCCGGACATGGCCGCAAGCTCCGCCCGGACATCAAGCGCGGCGCGGCCATTGTGCGGACGGCCTGCGGCATCATAGAGCGAAAAGCCTCGGTCCATGTTGCCGAATCGGCCAAAGCGCTCCGGTGTCTCATAGGCAATCTCGAGTCCGAGCCCGTCAGGATCGGAGAGATAGATTGCCTTGCTCATCAGATGGTCGACGGGCGAAATCGGCACGCGGCCAGTCAGTAGGCGGCCGAGCAAGCGCGAAAATTCGCCCTGGGTCGGCACGCCAATTGCGACATGATACAGCCCAGACTGACCAGGTTGCGCGGGGCGACGCGCGCCCTCGCGAAGAATGAACAGGGTTTCGCCGTCCGAAGCCACAGCCGCTCCCTCATCATGCGGCTGCACATTGGCGCCGATCACCTCGCGCCAGAATTGGACGCTGCGTGCAAGATTGGTGATCTCGAGGGTGAGCGGGCCGTAGGAAAGCAGCTCAGGCGCCTCACGCGAGGCGGCGGAGCGAGCGAGCGCGAGCGCTGTGGAGTTCATTTGGTGGCCTTTGATGGGGTGTTTGGGTTTTGGCCGGGGGTATAGGCGGCTGGTTGGGT
>CAYPYV010000214.1:0-5262 GCA_964414845.1 uncultured Devosia sp.
TGCTGTTCGCCGCCGGCCACGCCAAGAACGACATCCCCTCGGTGCTCAACACCTATC
Source organism: uncultured Devosia sp. (assembly GCA_964414845.1). Lineage (GTDB taxonomy): Bacteria > Pseudomonadota > Alphaproteobacteria > Rhizobiales > Devosiaceae > Devosia_A. Next base: position 58 of record CAYPYV010000214.1, read on the forward strand.
AGGCAGCGCATCCCGGCATCGAGATTACCTATGGGCGTGAGCTTGGCGTCGACCTGAAGATGCTGCGCGCCGCGGGCGACCGTATTGACCAAGCGCTGTCGGCAAGCCCTCGCCAGATAGACCGCACGAAGACACTTCTGGTGGTTGTTGGCCGCGGGGCCTCTGATCCCGATGCCAATTCCAACGTCGCCAAGGTCATGCGGATGCTTTGGGAAGGCATGGGTTTCGGCTGGGGTGAAGTCGCCTATTCCGGCGTCACTTTCCCACTTGTCGCGCCGGCCCTCGAACACGCGGCCCGTCTCGGATACGAGCGGATCGTGGTCTTCCCATATTTCCTGTTCACCGGTGTGTTGGTGAAGCGCATCTACGACGCGGTGGACGAGGCTGCGGCTATCCACCCGGAGATCGAATATCTCAAGGCGCCCTATCTCAACGACCACCCCCTGGTCATCGACACCTTTGTCGATCGCCTGCAGGAGATGCTGGTCGGGCAGAACCTGATGAACTGCGCGATGTGCAAGTATCGCGAGCAGGTGCTCGGCTTCGAAGCCGAAGTCGGCCTCAAGCAGGAAAGCCACCACCACCATGTCGAAGGCATCGGCGGCGGCCTGGAAAACTGCCCCTGCAAGGGCGATTGCGACAGTTCCTGCCGCGATGAAGCCTTCTGCCGGAAGCATGGCCTGCCATGGACGCCGCTCCACAGCCACGACCATGTGCACGACCACGCGCACAGCCATGACCACGACCATGCTCATCCACATGGTCATGGGCACGATCACGCCCACCCGCATACCCACGCGCCGAAACAGCACGCGCTCCTAGTGGCTGCCGCGCCACTGGTGAGCTTTGCTGCGCCGGTGGCCGAGACCGTCGCCGACCATCACCACCATCCCTATCCGCATGCCGATCATCCGCTGGGGCCAAAGACACTGCCCAAGGTGCCGGGCCGACTGGCGCGCGAAAGCCAGGGCGATTGATGCCGCTATTCGAGCGCTACATTGCTGTTGACTGGTCGGCGGCAAACGTCCCGACGCGCGGCAAAGACTCGATCTGGATCGGGGAATGCGACACCGCCGGCAACGGTCCGGACCCGGTGAATATTCCGACACGCGCGGCGGCCATGGCCCATCTCGAAGCGCGGCTGCTCGCAGCGCGGGCGCGCCGCGAGCGTGTCATGCTTGGCTTCGATTTCGTCTTCGGATTCCCGAGGGGCACGGCACGCGAGCTCACGGGGCGCGACGACTGGCAGGCGATCTGGGCGCTACTGGCCGACCTCATCGAGGACGGCGATGACAACCGCTCCAACCGCTTCGAAGTGGCCGGAAAACTCAATCGCCGGATTGGCGCTCCGCATTTCTGGGGCCGCCCGCACCAGCATGAATATCCTGACCTTGATCCGAAGCGTCCGGTACACGGCTATCCGAGACTGCCCGAGCGCCGCCGGGCCGAAGCGGAAGTGGGTTCGACGCAGCCGGTCTGGAAGCTGACCTATACCGGATCTGTCGGCAGCCAGTCCCTGCTGGGGATCGCGCGGCTCGAAAAGCTGCGCCGGCATCCTGTCCTCGGTCCGGACATCGCCGTCTGGCCGTTCGAGACCGGTTTCTCCGGGCCGTCCGACAACCCGATCTGGCTGGTCGAAATCTATCCGAGCCTGTTCGGACGGGACCGCAGTATCGAACCGGCCGACAAGGGACAGGTGCTGGCGGCGAGCCGCGGCTTTGCACGCGCCGACCGCGAAGGGATACTGGCTCAGATGCTGACGCCCAAGGCCGATCTAGCACCCGACGAGCGGGACCTTGTGTGCGGCGAGGAGGGATGGATCGCAGGTGCGGGTCACGCTGCCACGATGCATATGCTCTCCGTCGCCGAACCCAGCGGGCATACCTATATCCGCGACCCCAAGGTGATTTATGCAGAGAGCTTCGCCACCATCCGGCGCGAGGCGGACCTCCATCACCTGCCGGACCCACTCCATGAGTCGGCCATCCGCATGATTCATGCGTCGGGCATGGTGGATCTGGCAGCCGACATCATCGGGTCCGCCGACGTCGCCCAAGCGGTGCGTGAGGCGATTGGTGGCGGGGCGCCCATACTCTGCGACTGCGAAATGGTCCGTTCAGGTATCATCCGGCGCAAACTGCCGGCCGCAACCGAGCTCGTGGTCACCCTGAACGAGGCCGGGGTGCCCGCACTCGCCGAGACGCTTGGTACCACCCGCTCCGCGGCGGCGGTCGAACTCTGGGTTCCGCGCCTGGCCGGGGCGGTGGTGGTGATAGGGAACGCACCGACCGCACTTTTCCACCTGCTGGAGAAGCTCGCGGCTGGTGCTCCACGCCCGGCAGCGATCATCGCGACGCCGGTGGGCTTTGTCGGCGCGGCCGAAAGCAAGGCCATGCTTGCAACCACCCCCCAAAATGTGCCTTTCCTCACCGTTCGGGGGCGTCGGGGCGGCTCAGCCATGGCTGCGGCCGCCCTCAATGCCATTGTCGGGGGGCTCGCCGCATGACGGCCTGGCTGCACATCATCGGAGTGACGGAAGAGGGGCCAGGACAGTTGTCGGGCCCCATGCGCCTCTTGTTGTCCTACGCCGAAACCGTGCTCGGTCCGCAGCGCTTCCTTGCCGATCTCGAACCCATGGCCATGCCGCGCAGTCGCGCGGTGCAGGATGTGAGCCCCGACGTCGTCAACAGGCGGAGCTTCGAGGCCGTGGCGCGGGCGCTCGCCGGCGAGTCGGTCACCCCGTCCGCCGAGCGCAATCTCTGGGACGGTCGCCGGCTGGTACCCTGGGAATCGCCACTCGAAGCGATGCTCGACCAGGTGATGACGCTGCGCGATACCCCGACCGTGATCCTCGCCAGCGGGGATCCGCTCTGGTTCGGTATCGCAGCCACGATGGCCAAGCACCTGCCGGCCAGCGAATTCGCCGTTTACCCGGCGCCGTCGTCGTTCCAGCTGGCAGCAGCGCGCCTGCGCTGGCCGTTGCAGCATGCAACGACCCTGTCGCTCCACGCGCGGCCCATCGAATCCCTGCACCCGCATATCATGCCGGGGAACCGCATCCTCGCGCTCACCACCGACCACATGACGGTCGAATCGGTCATCGATCTTCTCGTCGAGCGCGGTTATGGCCGCAGCCGCCTGATCACGCTGGAGAATCTCGGCGGCAGCGACGAGCGCATCACGACGGGCGAGGCCGAGGGTTTCGATACCCGCGATGTCGAGGATTTCTATGTACTCGGCATCGAATGCGTGCCCGGTCTCTCTGCCGCGTTGCTGACCGCGACGCCCGGTCTGCCAGACGAGCTCTTCACCAATGACGGGCAGCTGACCAAGCGCGAAATCCGCGCCGCCACGCTTGGCAAGCTCATGCCCTTTCCCGGCGCGGTACTTTGGGACGTCGGCGCCGGCGCCGGGTCGATCGCGATCGAATGGCTGCGCGCCGCCCGCGACACCAAGGCGCTGGCCTTCGAAAGCGAAGGCGAACGGCTCGAAATGATCGCTGTGAATGCTGCCGCTCTCGGTGTGCCGCATATCGAGATCGTCAGCGGCGAAGCCCCCGCAACCTTTGTCGGCAAGGCGCCGCCCGATGCCGTGTTCCTCGGCGGCGATGTCGCCAATATCGACCTCTTCGATGCGTGCTGGACCGCCCTGAAGCCCGGCGGTCGGTTCGTGGCCAACGCCGTGACGCTCGAGGGTGAATTGACGCTGGCGCAACGCCATGCGCAACTCGGGGGCGATCTCGTGCGTATCGAAGTCTCGGCCATCGACCGGATCGGGGCGCACCGCGCCTTTCGCCCGCGCATGGCGGTGACGCAATGGTCAGTGACCAAGGCGCCGCATGGGTTCGCCACCAACCCATGATTGCAGCGACGCACGGTACATTGTCGCTGGTGGGCGTCGGCCCCGGCGATCCCGAACTGATGACACTCAAGGCCGTGAACCGGCTGGCCGCGGTCTCAGTCGTTGCCTTTCCGGAGACGGGCGACGGCGGCACGCTGGCGCTCGATATCGCGCGCCCGCATGTGTCGGCGAAAACAGCACTCCTGCCGGTGACTATCCCCATGACTCCGGAGCGCGGACCAGCCCAGGGTGCCTATGATAGGGGCGCCGATGCCATCGCGGCGCGGCTGGAGGCCGGGGCGGACGTGGCCTATCTCTGCGAGGGCGATCCGCTGTTCTATGGTTCGGCCATGTACCTCCTGAGCCGGCTTGGCACGCGCTTCAGGGTCGAGATCATTCCCGGGGTCACTTCGCTGACGGCTGCTGCGGCTGCCATTGCCCGGCCGCTGGCCGCACGAAACGAGGTGCTGAAGGTCCTGCCAGCACCGCTCTCCGACGACGCGCTGCGCGCCGAACTCGCCTCCGCTCCGGCAGTCGCGCTGATCAAGGTCGGCCGGCATTTCGACCGCATTCGCGCGCTGCTGCGTGAAACCGGGCACGCCACCTCCGCCATCGTGATCGAGCACGCGACGACGGCGCGCCAGCGCATCACGCCGCTGCTCGAGTTTGCCGCCGACGAGCGGCCGTATTTTTCCACCATCCTCGCCTATCGGGGCAGCGAAGCCTGGGGGCAGCAGAGCGCATGAAGCCGGCTATCGTCATCCTGTCCGAGGCGAGCCGTGAGCTGGCGACCCGCATCGCTACGGCTCTTGCCGGCGAGGTGCTGCTCGCAACGCCTGATGGCACCGCGCCGCGAATCCTCCTGCCGCGTCTCTTCGCCGAAGGCCGGACGATCATTGGCATTTGCTCGGCGGGCATTCTCGTCAGGCTGGTGGCGCCACTGCTCGGTGACAAGCACGCCGAGCCGCCTGTCATCGCGGTCGCGCAGGATGGCAGCGCAGTCGTGCCGCTGCTCGGCGGCCACCACGGTGCGAACCGGCTGGCCCGCGAGATCGCGGCGCTGCTGGGCATGGAAGCGGCTCTGACCACGGCGTCGGACACGCGCTTTGCCCATGGACTTGACGAGCCGCCTGCCGGCTTCGTGCTGAACGATGTGGCGCCGGTGAAGCGCGCGACGCAGGCCCTGCTCACCGGCAGCGCGATCCGTCTCGATGGCGATGCGCCCTGGCTCGCGGCCGCCGGATATCCGCTCGCCGCCGATGGCGCCGTCTCCGTTGCAATCAGCCCTCGCGCCGATGCTGTGGCCGATCTCGTCTATCATCCGCAGGTGCTGGTGGCCGGCGTAGGCTGCGAGCGCAATGCCGA
>CAYPYV010000215.1:0-272 GCA_964414845.1 uncultured Devosia sp.
CGTCGAGCCCTTCCTCGCGGATGCTGGGCACGGCTTTTACGCCGAAACGGGCGGGAGTCTAGCAGGGGGGTGGGGCAGGTGTAGGAAATTGCCTATTCGAAGGGATTGATCACTTCGAGCCGGTGGCCGAGAGGGCTCTCGTGTCGCGGGCCCGCGGCGGCAGAGGCGATCGTGTGACCAGCGCACATTCTGGTGCCTGCTTGTGAGATGGGCGTGACGCGCCCAAGTTTCCGGGATGGCGGGCCGGCGTCCGCTCCGAAGCTTCAGTCATT
>CAYPYV010000215.1:282-5230 GCA_964414845.1 uncultured Devosia sp.
GCGCCTGTGGCAGATACAGCAGCTGGGGCGCGACCGGTGGCGGCCCGGGATGGGTAGATGTCGAAAACCATTATCGTCGTGGGGTACGGCCCCGGCATTTCCACGGGTGTCGCGGAAGCGTTCGGCGCCAAGGGGTTCAACGTGGCGCTGGTCGGGCGCAGCCGCGAACGGCTCGATGCGGGCGTCGCGGCGCTCGCGGTCAAGGGCGTCACCGCCAAGGCCTTCGTCGCCGATGGCGGCGACGCGGCTGCCATTGCCGCGACTGTCGCGGCGGTGCGAGCGGCGTTCGGGCCGATCACCGCCATCCAGTGGAATGCCTATGGTGGCGGCGTGGGTGGCGACCTGATCGCAGCGGGGCCAGACGAAATCAGCGCGGTGTTCGACGTGGCGATCGTCGGTCTCCTCTCGGCCGTGCAGGCGGCGCTGCCCGACCTCAAGGCCAACCAAGGCGCGGTGCTGGTGACGAATGGCGGTTTCCGCGACCTCGACCCGCAGGTCGACAAGTATGCGGCGGGCAGCAACAATATGGGGCTCGCGCTCGCCAATGCCGCCAAGCACAAGCTGGTCGGCCTGCTCGTCGCCAAGCTCGCGTCCGAGGGCGTGCATATCGCTGAAGTGACGATCGCAGGCACCATCAAGGGCACCGCCTGGGACCAGGGCAACCCCAATGCCATCGAGCCGGCGCGGGTGGGTGCGGCCTTCTACAAGCTCTACGAGGAGCGGAAGGACAACTACCTGCGCCTCTCCTGAGTCAGGACAGGGAGGCCCAGGCCTTACCTTTCCGCTTGCACGCCGGGTCAAAATCCCCGATCTGGCGTGCATGTCCCAAGCTGTTTCGACGACATATGATGTGATCGTGCTCGGCGCAGGCGCCGCCGGCATGATGGCGGCGATCGAGGCCGGCAAGCGCGGGCGGCGCGTGCTGGTGGTCGACCATGCCAAGTCGCCCGGCGAGAAGATCCGCATTTCGGGCGGGGGGCGCTGCAATTTCACCAATGTGAATGCGACAGTGAAGGCCGGGCGCGACCGGTTCCTGAGCCAGAACCCGCGCTTCGCGCTTTCGGCGCTGGCCCGTTACACGCCCGAAATGTTCATCGGGCTCGTCGACCGCTACCAGATCGCCTGGCACGAAAAGACGCTGGGGCAATTGTTCTGCGATGGCTCGAGCCAGCAGATCGTCAACCTGTTGACGGCCGAGATGCAGAAGGCCGGCGTGACGCTGTGGATGAATTCCGAGATCGGCACGATCGAGAAGGTGCCGGCGGGGTTTTCGGTCGAAATCGGCGGCAAGGCGCAGGTGACGACCTCGCTGATCGTGGCGACGGGCGGCAAGTCGATCCCCAAGATGGGCGCGACGGGGCTCGGCTACCAGATTGCCGAGCGCTTCGGGCTCAAGGTGACGGAGACGCGGCCGGCTTTGGTGCCGCTGACCTTCGAGCCGCGCATGCTGGAAAAGCTGGCGCCGCTTTCGGGCATCGCCATCGACGCGAAGGTTTCGGTGGGCAAGCGCGGCTTCGAGGAGGCGATGCTGTTCACCCATCGCGGGCTGTCCGGGCCGGCGATTTTGCAGGTCTCGAGCTATTGGCGCGAGGGGGATGCGATTTCGATCGACATGTTCCCGCGCGGTGGGGTGAGGGAGATATTGGCCGAGGCGCGGGCGGAAACGCCGAAGCTGCACCTCCAGACCGTGCTGAGCCAGCACATGGCGAAGCGGCTGGCGCAGATGCTGGCCGAGGAAATCGGTATTTCGACCATGCTGGGCGACACGAGCGACAAGGGCTTCGCCCGTGCCGAGGACATGCTCCGCCGCTGGACGATCAAGCCGACGGGGTCGGAGGGCTATCGCACGGCGGAGGTGACGCTGGGCGGGGTGGATACCGAGGGGCTCGATTCCACCACGATGGCATCGCGCACCGACCCGAACCTGTTCTTCGTGGGCGAGTGCGTCGATGTCACCGGATGGCTCGGCGGCTATAATTTCCAGTGGGCCTGGGCCTCTGGCTGGGCCGCCGGGCAGGTGGCGTGAGCCCTCACATCTCTAGAACGACGGCGCCGACCTTGCGTCCGGTATCGACCCGGGCATGGGCAGAGCGGATTTCGGCGAGCGGGAAGCGCGAGTCGATGACGGGGCGAAGAGCGCCCATGGATGCGAGGCGGGCGAGTTCCGCCGCGCCTTCCGGTGTCGGATTGCCGGTGCCGATCACCATGCGCTTGCCGTTCTTGAGCGCATCGAGCACGAGGCCGCCGCTGATCACCGCCTCATAGAAGCGGCCGCCGGGCCTGAGGCTCGGGGCGATTCCCGCCCAGCGCATGTTGCCCACCGTGTCGAAGACGATGTCGAAGGCCGCTTTCGGCAGCGCGAAGCCGGGCGCGGTATAATCGAGCACCGCATCGACGCCGAGGCCGCGGAGCGTTTCGAGATTGCGGCTGCTGCTGATGGCGGTGACGTGCGAGCCATAGGCCTTGGCGATCTGGATGGCGGCGACGCCGACTGCGCCCGATCCGCCATTGACGAGGAGGCTCTCGCCCTTGCGATAGCCCCCGCGATTGAAGAAATCGAGCACGGTAAAGCCGCCGAAGGGCAGGGCTGCGGCATCGGCAAAGCTCATCTCCCCGGGGATTTCGGCCATGGCCGCGGTCTCGGGGAGGACGCGATACTCGACATGCGAGCCAAAGAAGCCGTGCTGGCCGAAGACGCGCGCGCCGACCTGCCAGCGGGTGACACCCGGCCCGACAGCGACGATCTCGCCCGCGAAATCGACGCCGGGGATCTTGTTGCGCGGGCCGAATATGCCGAGGCTCAGGCGACCGGGCAGCCAGAAGATGCCGGGCACGTTGAAGGCGCGGACACGCGCATCGCCCGAGGTGACGTCGGAGGCGCGGATGCGGATGAGCACCTCATTCGGGCCCGGCTGCGGCACGGGCAAGGTGACGAGACCGAGCACGTCCGGCCCGCCATAGGCGGATTGGTGCACGGCGCGCATGGTGGTGGGCTGCGGGATCATCTGGGATCACTCCGTTTCGTACTGGAACACGGCTTCGAGCGGCACGCCGAAGACTCGCGCAATCTGGAAGGCCATCTCGAGGCTGGGCGAATAGCGGCCCTGCTCGATGGCTATGACGGTCTGGCGGGTGACGCCGAGCTTTGCGGCCAGGTCGGCCTGGGTCATTTCCCCATGCTCGAAGCGCAGCACCCGCAGGCGGTTGGACACACGGGTCGGCTTCACCACGGCGAATATCCGAACCGGTAGGAGGCGATGCGGGCGATGGAGCTGAGCAGCCCCGAGGCGTAGAAGCCGAAGAAGATGGCCTGCGCCACCCAGAAGCTCGGCATATCGAGCATCAGCAGGATCAGCGCGGCGACCGCACCGATGATGACAAAGCTCTGGCCGACATAGTCGCCGAAGCGGTTGATCTGCCGGTCGCGGATATCGGAGGTGGTCCTGGTATCGCCCGACAGGATGCCGAAGACGATGTTGACCGCAATCGACAGCACGATGGTGACGGCGATGCCGCCACCGATGGTGGTCAGCATGGCGGTCTTCCAATCGCGCGCCACAAGCGGCACCGATGGGTCGCCGCCCAGCATCGTCACGAGGTAGTAGGCAAGGGCGAGCAAGGAAACCACGCCGAAAACCCAGGCATTCCGCTCTTCAAACGACATGATGTGACTCCTCGACGGTTTGCTGATGTAAAGCATTCTTGACATGCCGGGATGTAAGCCTGAGCTGACATGGTGTCAAGAGTTCTTTACATCTAAATGCGTGCGAGTGGCGCTGCCGGAGCCTCGGCCATGCGACGGACGACCTGAATGACAGGGGCGCTTCATCCCATCGTTCCGCTTTACCGGGAGCCGCAGGCGGGGCTAGCTAGCGCCCGAACATGAGGGAGACGCCGAATGAAGAAAGTGCGCTGGGGGATTCTGTCGACGGCCAATATCGGGCTCAAGAAAGTGACGCCCGCGATCCTGAAGTCAGAGCTGAGCGAGGTCGTCGCCGTCGCCTCCCGCACCGAGGAGAAGGCCGAGGCCTATATCGCGGCGATGGGGCTTTCGGGCCGGGCGCGGGCCTATGGTTCCTACGAGGACCTGCTGGCGGACCCCGATATCGACGCGGTCTATAACCCCGTGCCGAACCATCTGCATGTGCCCTTGACGCTCGCCGCGGCGAAGGCCGGCAAGCACGTGCTGTGCGAAAAGCCGATCGCGCTCGATTCCAAGGAAGCCGAACAGCTGCGGTCGCTGCCGCCGGGGATTGTCTTTTCGGAAGCCTTCATGGTGCGGCACCATCCGCAATGGCTGCGGGCGCGGGAGATCGCGCGCTCGGGGGAATTGGGGGAATTGCGGGCGATCCGCGGCGTGTTCACCTATTTCCTCACCGACCCGACCAATGTGCGCAACCAGGCCGATATCGGCGGTGGCGGCATCTACGATATCGGCTGCTATCCGGTGACGGCCTCGCGCTTCCTGTTCGATCGCGAGCCGAAGCGCGCGGTGGCGCTGGTCGACCGCGACCCGGAGATGAAGACCGACCGGCTCGCCTCCGTGCTGCTCGATTTCGGCGGCGGGCTGCAATCGAGCTTTGTCTGCTCGACGCAATCGGTGGGCAGCCAGCGGCTCGAACTGATCGGCACCAAGGGGCGGGTGGAAATCCTGATTCCGTTCAACGCGCCCGAGGACAAGGCGACGGCTATCCTCGTCGACAAGGGCTATGCGGCGGATGGCTCGCTGGCACGGCGCGAGGTGTTCGCGCCTTGCGACCAATATACGCTGCAGGCCGATGCGTTCTGTCGGGCCGTGCTGGGAGAAAAGCCGCTCGAATGGGGCGTCGAGGACGCGATCAGGCACATGAAGGTGCTGGACGCGATTTTCGAGAGCGAGAAGTCGGGCGGCTGGGCGGAGGTGCGGGGGTAACGAAGGCTAAGCTCGGCAGCCGGGAAGGACCTCATC
>CAYPYV010000216.1:0-2764 GCA_964414845.1 uncultured Devosia sp.
TGCCTATATCGCGCTGCGCAACACGCTCGCCGTGGTCGGACGCTACGCCATGATCGCGCTGCTCGTGACAGGCGTCCTGGTGCTCTGGCTCAAATGGAATTTCGCCCCGCCGAACTTCTGGTTCTGGATCAAGATGCTGGGCGTGGTGGCGATGCTTGGCTTCATCGGCATGGGCGAGAGCGCCAAGAAGAAGGCCGCCTCCGGTGACACGGCGGCACTCGCCCGCGTCGAACTCTCCGGCAAGCTCACCGGCGCTGCCTTTGCCGTGGTCATCTTCGCAGCGGTCTTTTCGTTCGCGGTGTGAAGACGCTGCGGGGCGGGGAGAACAAGCCTCTTGTGTGGCGCAGCGCTTTGCGCCATGTTGGACCCCGCACAGGAATTTCGCCATGTCGCGTGCTCGCGCTATTGCCATTGCGATTGCTGAAGAACGGGCCCGCCGGGTCCGGCTGATGGCGTTCGGCTCCCTGTTGCTGGTTCCGGCCGCGCTGCTGCTTCTTCTTATCAGCCCCTGAGTACCGGCGGTCCGCTAGCGGACGGGTGGTCAGGGGAGATTGACGTAACGCCGAACATCAGCTTTGTCCGGCCGTGAGCGCACGCATGCTGCCCGGCCGCCCTACAGGAACACCGCCATGACTGCTATCGAGAGCAACAAGGACCGCGTCTATATCTTCGACACCACGCTGCGCGACGGCGAGCAGAGCCCGGGCGCGACGATGACGCTCGAGGAGAAGATTCAGGTCGCCGAGGCCCTCGACCAGATGGGCGTGGACATCATCGAGGCCGGCTTCCCCATCGCCTCAAATGGCGACTTCGAGGCGGTCGTCGCGGTCGCCAAGCAGGTGAAGAACGCCGTGGTTGCCGGCCTCGCCCGCGCCATTCCGGCAGACATCGCCCGCGCCGGCGAAGCCGTCCGCCACGCGAAGCAGGGGCGTATCCACACGTTCGTCTCCACTTCGCCCATCCATCTGGCACACCAGATGCGCAAGACCGAAGAGCAGGTGCTGGAGATCATCTCCACCACCGTCGCGCAGGCGCGCAACCTCATCGACAATGTCGAGTGGAGCGCCATGGACGCCACCCGCACGCCGCTCGACTATCTGGCGCGCTGCGTCGAAGCCGCCATCAAGGCCGGCGCCACCACCATCAACCTGCCCGATACGGTCGGCTATGCCGTGCCCGAAGAGCATGAACGCATGTTCCGCACCATCATCGAGCGCGTACCGGGCGCTGACAAGGTGATCTTCTCGGCCCATTGCCACGATGATCTCGGCCTCGCAGTCGCCAATTCGCTGGCCGCCGTACGTGGTGGCGCCCGTCAGGTTGAGTGCACCATCAACGGGCTGGGCGAACGCGCCGGCAACGCCGCGCTCGAAGAGGTGGTGATGGCGCTGCGCACCCGCGGGGATGCCATGCCCTATGACACCCATGTCGAGGCCACGCATCTCAGCCGCGTGAGCAAGATCGTCTCGGCCGCCTCCAACTTCCCTGTGCAGTACAACAAGGCCATTGTCGGCAAGAATGCCTTCGCGCATGAAAGCGGCATCCATCAGGATGGCATGCTGAAGAATGCCCAGACCTACGAGATCATGACGCCCGCCTCGGTCGGCATCAAGGAAACCACGCTCGTCATGGGCAAGCATTCCGGCCGCGCCGCCTTCAAGGACAAGCTGAAGGAGCTGGGCTACGATCTGGGCGAGAACGCCTTCCAGGAAGCCTTCCAGCGCTTCAAGGATCTGGCCGACCGCAAGAAGCATGTCTACGACGCCGATATTGTCGCGCTGGTCGATGACGAAGCCGGCTCGGTGGATGACCGCATCAAGCTCGTCGATATGGAGGTCATCTCCAAGACCGGCGGCATCCACCGCTGCGACATCCGGCTGTCGATCGATGGCAGCGAAATCCATACCACCTATGACGGCACGGGCTCGGTCGACGCCATCTTCAACGCCATCAAGCAGGCCGTCGGGCAGAACCCGCATCTGGTACTCTACGCCGTCGATGGCGTCACCGGCGGCACCGATGCGCAGGCGAGCGTACATGTGCGGCTCGAAATGAACGGACGGCTCGTCTCCGGCAATGCCGCCGAGCCCGATACGCTGGTCGCCTCCGCCCGCGCCTATCTCAATGCCTATAACCGCCTCATGATCGAACGCGGCGCAGCCGCGCAGGGCGCCACGGAGGCCGTCGCCAGCTGAAAATCTCAGCACCGGTAACGAGTTCGAAGGCGCCCCAAGGGGCGCCTTTTTTGTTTCAACCAGGAGGAATTGATGAGCATTGAATTGAAGGAAGTGACGACTGAGGCCGATTGGGAGGCGCTGCATCAGTTGCGCGAGGCGGTGATGTTTACCGAAGCTCGCCTCCCCGGCGTCAAATACGACCGCGCCCATCCGCATGACACCGACCCGGCGCATACCAAGCTGCTGCTGGTTAAAGACGGCGAACCGGTCGGCTGCACCCGGCTCGATCCGCGCCCAGATGGCCTCGTGGTCGTGCGGTTGGTCGCCATCGCCAACCATCTGCAGCGGCAGGGGCTTGGCCGCGAACTCGAACGCCTCGCGCTCGACCGTATCCGCGCCATGGGCGCAAGGAAGGCCGTGCTCAATGCGGCCCCCGATGCCCTGGGCTTTTACGAGAAATGCGGCTGGGTTCGGGAGGATTGGGATCCATCTGAGCTGGTCGGTGTCGGTCGCGACGCCGTGCAGATGAGCAAGATGGTGTGAGTGAGTGTCTGCGCCGAAGCTCGCAGTCGGCGTCCCTCTCCCGT
>CAYPYV010000216.1:2864-5213 GCA_964414845.1 uncultured Devosia sp.
AGATGGTGTGAGTGAGTGTCTGCGCCGAAGCTCGCAGTCGGCGTCCCTCTCCCGTAAACCGGAGCGGGAAGAACAGGTGCTACTTCCCCCTTCCCACCGCCACAATCCCGCGCCATACCTTGGGCTCGACCAGTCCCCGGGGCCCAAACGCATGAAACGTGAAATCCGCGGCGCCCTGACCATGCTCGCCCTGGTCGTCTCCGCGCTGCTTGCCGTCATCGCTTTCAGGCCCGGCCTGCCGCTGGAACAACTCTTCGACTCGCTGCGCTTCCACGTCGCTGCGGTCCTGCTGTTCGTGGTGATTGCGCTCAGCCTTTTCGGGGCGCACCTGCGCGCCGGCATATTCGGTCTGGTGCTGGCCGCGTCGGTCGGGCAGGGCGCCCTGATCATCCTGGACCAGCAATCCGCCCGGGAGTTCGCCAGGGCCGGCACCACGCCGCTCCTCAAGCTCGTCAGCTACAACACGCTGCAAGGCAACCTCGCCAATGGCAAGCGCATCGCCGATTGGCTCATCGCCTCGGGTGCCGACGTCGTCTACCTCATGGAAGGTGGACCGGTTACCGACGAGATGCCGCGCCTCCGCCAGACCTATCCCTACACCGTGGGATGCGACGCCGGACGCGATTGTTCCACTGTCATGCTGTCGAAAACCCCGCTCACCGATGTGGGCGTGCATTCGCTCTCGGCCGTCTGGCCCAACCGCTTGATCGTCGCAAAGACCATCATCAACGGCACCAGCATCAACCTCGTGCAGGCGCATATGGTGAAGCCCTATTTCGATGATTTCGCCGAAGGCGAGGCCTGGGTGCTGGCCAACGGCATCGAAAAGCTCGAGGGTCCGGTGCTGCTTGCGGGGGACTTCAACGCCGCGGCCTGGTCCGCCAATATCGATAACCTGCTCAAGGCCGCCAGCTTGGTGCCGCCGCCCAACTACCCGGCTACGTGGCCGATCCGCCTCGGGCCCCTTGGCGTCCCCATCGACAATGTCTTCACCCGCGGCCCTGCCATCGTCACCCATATCGAGGCGATGGATGACGCCTTGGGCTCCAACCATCGCGGTCTCATCGCAGAGATCGGCCTCGCTGCGCCAGCAGGCGAAGTGGCCGCGCCCAGCACGGCTCCGGCTTCGCCCTGAGCCTGACGCGCTTCGGCTTGGAATGCCTGCCCTTAGGTGCTAGACACGCGCGCCTGCCGTGCCCCGGCAATGGTGCCCGCGTGCGGCTATTCCTTTGGAGATGAAAATGATCAAGGTAACGTTCCCTGACGGTGCAATTCGCGAATACGCGATCGGCACCACCGGGACTACCGTGGTCGAATCCATCTCGCCATCGCTTGCCAAGAAGACCGTGGCGATGAAGTGGAACGGCGTGCTCTCCGATCTGTCCGATGTGCTCCAAGCCGATGGCGCCATCGAGTTCGTCATGCGCGACAGTGCCGACGGTCTGGGTCTCATCCGGCACGACGCCGCGCACGTCCTCGCCGAGGCCGTGCAGGAGCTCTGGCCCGCGACGCAGGTCACCATCGGCCCGGTGATCGAGAACGGCTTCTATTACGATTTCAAGCGCGACACGCCCTTCTCGGAGGATGATTTCGCCACGATCGAAAAGAAGATGGCCGAGATCGTCGCCCGTGGCGCCGCCTTCACCAAGGAAGTCTGGAGCCGCGAGGAGGCGAAGCGCGTCTTTGCCGCCAAGGGCGAAGAGTTCAAGGTCGAGCTCGTCGATGCCATCCCCGCCGACCAGTCGATCAAGATCTACAAGCAGGGCCAGTGGTTCGACCTCTGCCGTGGGCCGCATATGCGCTCCACCAAGGATATTGGCACGGCCTTCAAGCTCACTAAGGTGGCGGGCGCCTATTGGCGCGGCGACAGCCGCAACCCGGTGCTGAGCCGCATCTACGGCACGGCCTTCGCCAGCCAGAAGGAACTCGACGACTACCTGAACATGATCGCCGAGGCCGAAAAGCGCGACCATCGCAAGCTCGGCAAGGAGCTCGACCTCTTCCATCTGCAGGATGAGGCGCAGGGCTCGGTGTTCTGGCACCCGCGCGGCTTCACCATCTACAACCAGATGGAGGCCTATATCCGCCGGCGCGTGAACGCCAACGGCTATAACGAGGTCAAGACCCCGCAGCTGATGAGCTCGAAGTTCTGGGAGGCCTCCGGCCACTGGGGCAAGTATCGCGAGAACATGTTCGTCGTCCCCGACGAGGTGCCCGGCACTGAGGAAGAGGGCCCGGTGCTGACCGGCAAGGGTGACCTGATGGCGCTGAAGCCGATGAACTGCCCGGCGCACATCCAGATCTTCAACCAGGGCATCAAGTCCTATCGCGACCTGCCGCTGCGCATGG
>CAYPYV010000217.1:0-2396 GCA_964414845.1 uncultured Devosia sp.
TCTATTTCATCGAGATGAACACCCGCGTGCAGGTGGAACATCCGGTGACCGAGCGCATCACCGGCGTCGACATCGTCTACGAGCAGATCCGCGTCGCGTCGGGCGAGAAGCTCAGCATCGAGCAGTCGAAGGTTCAGTTCAACGGCCACGCGATCGAAGTGCGCATCAATGCCGAGGACCCGCAGACCTTCGTGCCCTCGCCGGGCAAGATCACCTTCTACCACCCTGCCGGCGGCGTGGGCGTACGCGTCGACAGCGCGGTCTACCAGGGCTACTCGATCCCGCCCTATTACGACTCGCTCATCGGCAAGCTGATCGTCTATGGCCGCACGCGCGCCGAGTGCCTGCAGCGCCTCCGCCGCGCGGTCGACGAGTTCGTGGTGGATGGGGTGAAGACCACCCTGCCCCTGTTCCAGCGGCTCAACAAGGAGCCGGAAATCATGGCCGCCGACTACGACATCCACTGGCTGGAAAAATACCTCAAGGGCGACAAGCCCTGAGCGGCTGTGCCGGACTGAAGATCATCGAGGCCGGGAGCAATCCCGGCCTTCTTCTTGATCGAAGCGCCGCCGCATTTATGGTTAACGGCAGATGAATATCGCCTTCGCGGCGGGTTCAGGCGGTCTGGCATAGCCTCGGGCCAACGCTCGAGGGAGCCGAACATGAGCTACGAAATCATCGACGCTGCGATCTATCTCATGCCGGTGCTGCTGGCACTGGGCTTCGCCACTGCCTTCATCATCGCCCGCCTGCCGCACGCCCATTGACCGCTATTGCGCCGCGGCCTCGGCATCGGCGATCCACGCGTTGAACGCCGCGGCAAACCCTGCGGGATCGGCGGCATGGCTGCCCAGATGCTTGGGCGCGTCGGTCGCAACGAAGCGGATATCCGGCCGCTTGGCAACGAGGTTGGCACTCGTCTCGTAGGGCACCAGCGGATCGGGACGGCTGTGAGCGAGGAATACCGGGCCCTTGAAGTCCACGATTGGCTGATAGGCCACCGCGGCTCGGAGGTCGGGCTTCACGAGCGCCCAGCCGGCGAGCGCGCCATCCACAAGATAGCCCGACAGCGGGATGCCAAGGTCCTCGCCCTTCACCTTCAGCAGCAGCGGCAGGTCCAGCGCCGGCGCATCGAGCGCAATGGCGGCGACATGCTGCGCCTCGGCCGATTGCGCGAGGAACTGCGCGGTGATCGCCCCGCCCATCGACTCGGCAACGATGAAGACGCTCGGCGCGCCCTCGGCCCGCGCATATTTCACCGCGGCCTCGAGATCGGACCATTCAAAGAGGCCGAAGCTGAAGAGTTGCTCTGGTGATTTTGGCGCGCCCGCGTCATTGCGGTAGCTGATCGACAGAACCGGCACGCCGGCCTGGTGGAGATATTGCACGAAGCGATAGCCGTTCGAGCGCAGCCCGCCGATGCCATGCACGAAGATTGCCCACGGCCCCTGCATCCGGGTTGCCGGAATAAGCCATGCCGGGGCAGGCCCGAGCGGGGTGTCGTAGCTCACTTCGGTGAAATCGAGCCCGAGCCCCATCTTGGGGTCGCCGCGGTAGCCCACTTCCAGCGGGTCCGCCTCAGCCGGACCGGCCCAGTCGATGAAGCCGGGCGTCAGCTGGATATAGAGGGAAATCGCCACCGCGATCGGACCGCCCACGAAGAACAGTACGACTAGGGCGACGAGGAGCTTGAACAGTCTTCTGGGCCAGCGCATGGCGGCAAGCTGTACCGCGGCCGCGACAATTGGCAACCCCGTCGCCGGACTTCTGCCGGTGGACTCGCGCCGCCCCCGGCCACATAGTTTCCCCATGTCACGCAAGACCGACCCGTTCGCCCTCGACCTGACCCCCGAATTGATCGTGCGGGCCTATCGCGCCGGCATCTTTCCCATGGCCGAGCATCAGGATTCGAGCGACCTGTTCTGGGTGAGTCCGCCGCTGCGTGGCATCATTCCGCTTGAGGCCTATCACATCTCGAAAAGCCTCAGAAAGACGTTGAAGAAACACGCATACCAGGTTCGTGTGGATACGGATTTCGCGGGTGTGATCGAAGGCTGTGCCACGTCCGGGGTCGACCGCGACACCACCTGGATCAACCCGGAAATCCGCCGCCTCTACGGCGCGCTGTTCGACCGGGGCCTCGTCCATACCGTCGAAGTGTGGGATGGCGCGGAGCTGGTGGGCGGGCTCTACGGGCTGGCGCTCGGGGCGGCCTTCTTCGGCGAATCGATGTTCCACCGGAAGACCGATTGCTCGAAAATCGCCATGGCGCATCTGCTGGCCCGCCTCACGGCCGGCGGATTCCGACTGCTCGACACGCAATTCGTCACCGACCACCTGCGGACCTTCGGCGGCATCGAGATTCCGCGCGAGCTCTATGAGCTGCGCCTCGCCGA
>CAYPYV010000217.1:2496-5182 GCA_964414845.1 uncultured Devosia sp.
TGAAGCTGCTGTTCCAACCCCAGCCATGGCCATCGCATTCCGCCTTCGAGATGAACGGTGTTTGCCGGAATTGCATACGTGTCCGGCCATCGGCGGTTTCGCTGAAGCTGAGCGACACCTCGGTTTCGAAGCCGTCATGGTCGTTGATATAGGTGAAGCGCAGGCGGCTGGGCTCGACGATTTCGAGATAGGTGCCGTGGATCCAGTGCGCGTGGCCGCCGTCCCTGGCCATGCAGCGCCGCCAGGTGCCACCGACACGGAAATCGCTCTCGCAGGCGGTAAGCCACATGCCCTCGGGCCCATGCCAGCGCACCATGTGCTCGGGGTCCCGCCAGAGGCGCCAGACAAGCGCCGGAGGCGCATCGAACACGCGGTCGATTTCGAGCACAAGGGCGGCCTGGTCCGCCGTGGCCTTACTGCTTGCCGGCATCGGCATTCCCCTTCTGCAACTCGGCAAGATAGGCATCCATGCGGTCGAAGCTCTGCTCCCAGTGGCGGCGGTAGCGTTCGACCCAGCCCGACACCTCCCTGAGCGGCGCGGCATTGAGCTCCACCGGCCGATACTGGGCATTGCGGCTGCGGCTGACGAGCCCCGCCTGCTCGAGCACCTTGAGATGGCGCGAGATGGCCGGCAGCGAGATGTCAAAGGGCTCGGCCAGCTCGTTGACCGAGGCTTCGCCATGGCTCAGCCGTGCGAGAATGGCCCGCCGCGTCGGGTCGGCAAGCGCCGAAAAGGTCTGGGTCAGCCGGTCGGCTTCCATATTTAACACTCACGTTAATTAACGCATCTGTTAAATTATGGCGCGCGCGCCGTCAAGCGGCGGACTTCGTATGACGATGAGAGCTTTTGTCTAGCCGCCGTTGCCTGAGGCTGGCGCAGTGCCATCCGATGTGGGCGGCGGCACGTCGGTCGACTGCTTACAATCCATCAGCCAGATATCGTACACGGCATTGTCCACGGCATTGAGCGCCGGGGAATCGGCGAACATCCAGCCGGTGAAGATGCGCGTCATGGTGCCCTTGAGGCTCACCTGATCGACCTCGACGAACACCGAGGTCCGCTGCGTTTCGGTGGGCGGCCGCGTATAGCAGGCGCGCGGAGTGATCTGCAGGGCGCCGAACTGTACCGTCTCGTTGATATAGACGTCAAACTTGGTGATGCGGCCGGTGATCTTGTCGAGGCCGGAGAAATTCGCCACCGGATTCGAGATCGTATCCGCTGCTGCCAAAGACGGCAGCGCGGCCAGCACTAGGCCGGCCAAGAGCGCGCGGAACTGGGCCGAAAGCTGCACCGGGCTTATTCGGGCGACCAGGCGTTGTAGTCGCCCGAGACGCGCGGGCGCTCGCCCTCGGCGAGCAGGCTGCCAGCGGGGCGGTACGCATGGGCCGTACCGGTCAGATTCGGCTCGTGCGGCTTCTGCCACGACTTGGCGGTGTAGGTTTCCTCGGTCGGCGGAACGGCGCTGCGATAGTGCATCCAACCATGCCAGCCCGGCGGAATGGTCGAAGGCTCGGCGGCGCCATTCGCATAGACGACCATGCGGCGTTCATACCCGTTGGGGCCGACCTTCTCGCCCTTCTTGGAGCGGTAGTAGCGGTTGCCGCTTTCGTCGCTGCCGACGAACTCGCCATGTCGCGAAATCCAGAAGCGCGTACCCCAGGTGTTACCCCGCCACCATGCGAGGATTTCGAGCAGGAAATCCTTCCAGCTGAAGTTGTCGCGCGCGTCCTGGGCCATCGGATCCGTCCATTCTTCTCCGGCCAGAACCAGTGCCGGAACGAGAGAGCCCTTAGCATGCCGACCCCGGCTCGCCTAGTGGCAGAACCCGGCCCGCGACACACTAGCCATGGGGGAGAAGCACCAATGGCGGATCGGCCGCCGGGTGGGGAAATGTGACAGAAATAATGCGCTTGACAGGATTCCCACAAAATCCCCGCCGGAACTTAGCGCCTGCTCCTCACCTTCGCGCGGTGCTGAAGCAGCGCCGGAGTTGCTCGGAATCCCGCACATTTAGCGCCAAATGCGAGAGCGGAATCGCAGCAGCTGGCACACGAAATTGACCATTGGCGGTGCCGATTCGCCCTTTCGGCTTTTCCCCGGAATTCACATATGACACACTGGATTTAGGCAGTAGACGCCGGAACCGACACTACAGGTTGTGGTTCTGCCGTTGACCGACTCGGGGCAAGGCGACATTGGTTTTCCTGTCGCGCCGCCCCCTCCGGTTGGCGCGGCAGCTTTGCGTGACGTCCGGCGAACGAGACCGGCATGCATGCAGAGGCGGGGGTCGGGAAACCGGCTGGCAGCGTCAAACAGAACAAGGTTGGGGCCGCACCTTTCGCGGCCAGCGGACATCTACGTCCGCGCTATTGGGGATTATAGAGCGAATGCGCATCGAACGCCGTTACACCACAGCCAATGCCAGCCCCTATGCCGGCATCGAGTTCCGCTCGGTGACGAGCGAGATTCGCAACCCCGACGGCAAGGTCGTCTTCAAGCTCGACGACATCCAGGTCCCCTCGACCTGGTCGCAAGTGGCCGCCGATATCCTGGCGCAGAAATATTTCCGCAAGGCCGGCGTGGCGAAGGTACTGAAGCGCGTCGAGGAAAACGATGTACCGAGCTGGCTGTGGCGCTCGGTGCCCGACGAGAAGGCGCTGGCGAAACTCCCCGAGGCCGAGCGCT
>CAYPYV010000218.1:0-5181 GCA_964414845.1 uncultured Devosia sp.
CCCGATATCGTGTTGTCCGCTACCGAGCGGGTGCTGGCGATATCGAAGAGCCCATAGCTCGCCGAAAGCTTCGCGAAGAACCCGCCCTGGGCGTAGCCAAGATGCGCGCCGAGCGCGCCGCCATGCATGTCGGTTTCCTGGCTCGAGCCCACTTCACCATGCGCCGACAGCGCCGAGACGAATGCGCCACCCGAGAACATGCCTGCATCGACATTGACCCCGGTCTTCACGCCACCCTGCGTGAAGTCGCGAGCGGCAAGCTCATCGGTCCCGGCAATGCGACCAACGCCGCCAAAGGCGCCGACCCAGGCGCTCACGTCGCAGGCGGCATCTGCACTCGACCCGCTTTCGTCGAGACAGGCGGTGGTCGTAGTGTTCGCCCCAGGCTCCGCGCCCTCTGCCAGCGCCAGCAGCATGTCGTCGCTCAGCACCAGCCCGGCCCGATCGAGCACGGCAATGGAGGTGCCGGAACTGACATAGGGGTTGGCGGATTCAATCGTGTTCACACTGCCCGAGTAGGTCAACACGGTGTTGAGGCCAGGGCCAAACCCCAGATCAATGTTCGAGCCATCGAGCACAAGCCGGCCGTCCACAATGGATCCGGCCAGAAAATTCAGTGTTGAGTAAAAAGCTGATATCGCTGCGAACTGTCCCGTTATATACCCGCTATTGTCCATTACAGAGTATGCAATACTCAATCCGCTGAATCGAGCGGCCGAAATTGTTCCGGAGTTATATATATAACCTCCGGCGCCACTCAATATGACGGCATCGAGCCCGTCGGTCTGAATAGTTCCAGAGTTGTATATTTTTGAGTTGAATCCATCCGATAGAATAGCGAACCCAAAATCCACATCCTTGTTTATCAGGGATCCGCTGTTGTATATCGTTAGGTCGTGGCCAACGCTAAATATATTTGATGCGAAAAAACCGCCAGTTTCGATGATTCCAGAATTTGTGAAAGTAGTACCGTCGGCTGCGTTGTACAGTCCGAACATTCCGTTTGCACCCAGGTCGATGCGACCGGTGTTGACTGCATTTGTATTCGTGCCGAATATTCCAATTCCATTATTGCTAAATCCGAAACCTGTAATGTCTCCCGTATTTAGCATTGTCGTCCCGACTCCTGAAGTATACATCGCGTAACCGCCGTTGCCGCGCAACTCGATCGTCCCTCGGTTTGTCATGGTTGCATCTACGCCGGAAACCGACATGGCTTCGCTCATGTGTCCGTAGGTCGCAATGGTGCCAGAGTTGAACAAGCGCGCGTTTGCGCCGATACCGTAGAGACTCCGCACGTTGTCGCCTGTCGTGACAACCGAACCCGAACTGTCGATGAAGCTATTGTCGCCTGAGGTGTAGATGGCGGTGTCGCGCGAAGACATGTTGCCATGGTTGTTGATGGTCGCTCCGTCGCCAGGCGCCCACACGGCATAGCCGCTACCTGAAGCGACTGTGATGGTCCCGTAGTTCGTCAGGGCTTGCGAGAGGCCATTCATCTCGACCGCATTGATCCCGTTGACGGTGACTGTCCCGCCCGCCTCGACCAAGCCTATATCGCCGTCGCCTGGCATCACCTGCTGCCCTGCCGTCTGCCCGTCGATGATGGTGAATCCGTCTGCCAATGCGAAAGCGGGGCTAAGGGCCGTACCCAGCGCCAGTGCCATGAGGCTGCTGCGCAGCACACTCGCAGGCACGGTCGCAATTATCGAACGGTCGGCAATGATGTGCACTGTCGCCCCCAATGAATGCACGGGGTGTCCTGATCCCCGTGCAAGTGGTCCAGAACAGCCTGCCCGTCCCCAGTAGATCGGGGTCGCAGGTGTCCCGGTAGGGACAAGTCCTTCGAAGAGCTTGGCTTTACCCGTACCTTCGGAGCGCGGCATGCCCCTTGTGCCCGAGTGCCGCCGAGACCTCCGCTGCTAGCATCAGCCTACCGGGACGGCTCTTGGCTAGTCGGTCGGTTTGCTCCTGTTCAAGTGCATTTTCGCGGTTGGGACACATGGTTAAGGAATTGAGACGAATGGGTAAGTCTGCAATGTATGCAGCAGGCGGCAACCAGCGGCCGGTTTGTGGCGGGGTGATGGGCGAGAATGGCCAGTGCGAGTGAATCCTCCGGCAGTGCCACGAAGATCGACTGCTATCTGGCTGAGTTCGGTGGCGATCGAGCAAACGGGGTCGCCGCCTATGCCGAAGTGCTAAAGCCTTCCTTCGATTTTTCCATTCCTGACAATGCTTTGGATCAGCCATTCTCGGCACGGGCAGAGTTGTGCTTCCTGCCTGACGTGATCGTCTCCCGCGCCCGATCCTCCGCTTCCCGGCTCAGTCGCACCGGCCACACGATCGCGGCGCGCGCCACCGATCAGATCCTTGTCGTGACCTATAGGACTGGCCATTTCCAAGTAACGATCGATGGCGAGACGCGACTGGTCGCACCTGGGGAAGTGCTCTTTATTGACCTTGCGCGCGAGATTGTCATCGAGGCGCCGCATGTCGACAATTTCAGCCTCGCCATTTCACGCCACAGGCTCGAGGCACTTGTCGATCACCTCGACGGCGCTCATGGCTATATCAGGCCGGACGATACCTTGTCGCGGCTTCTTCGGGGCATGATCGAGCGGGTCATCGCCGACGGTCCCACGATCAGCGTTGTCGATGCGAGGGGTATTGCCGATGCCCTGCTTGGGCTTGTCGCGGCGGCAATGGCGCTGCCGTCGCGACCATCGACGGATTCGGGGCGCGTGACCGTCGCGCTGGTCGACATCAAGACCTTCATCGAGGGACGTCTGCTTGACCAATCGCTGGGGCCGCAGCTTCTGCTCGATGAATTCGGACTAACGCGCTCTACGCTCTATCGTCTATTCGAGCCGCTGGGCGGCGTCAGCGCCTTTATTGCGAAGCGGCGGCTCGCCTACGCGTTCCGACGGCTCTCGGATACGCGGACGGCGCGCGACCGCATCTCGCTATTGGCCGCCGAACTCGGCTACAGCCATCCATCGGCCTTCACTCGCGCCTTCAAGGAGGCTTTCGGTCTGTCGCCCAAGGACGTCCAGTCACTGGCTACGCATTCGCGTGACCATGATATCCCGCTGATGACCACGCGCGAGCCGCTGCAATACTTCACGCCGCTCGGGCCGGAGTGAGAGTCATCGCGTCTGGTGGAGTGGCGCCTCACGCCACTTCGCGGCTTTCCATCGCGGCAAGCACGGCATCATCGAGCAGCGCCATCGGATAGACCACTGCCAGACGGTCGAAACCTCGGAAGATCACGGCGGCACGGGCCGGGTCCTCCGTCAGGCTCTCAAGCAGCCGGTGACGCAGCGCCGTCGCAATGCTGCCGGCCTCGGTGGAAAGCGCGGTCAGCGCCCGCAAAGGCTCCGCCTCTGCCGTGGGCCAGTTGGCTCCCAGGCGTCTTGCGATCTGCGAGGTGAACTCGGCGGCAAGGTAAGCCGCGCCCAGTACTCCCGGGTCCGCCGGCGCCGACGCGAGCCGCGCCCAGACCGCCTGCAGCGCGAAGCCCGCCGGCCCGGTTGTCTCGGCACTTACCGCATCGTTCGCGGCCGCCTGGGTCGCCGCCATATCTGTTGCAAAGGGCCGTGTCGGCGCCAGACCAAGGTCGAGCGTTGCGATCATTCGGCGCCCTAGTTCCGCGCGCAGTTCCGCACGCGTATCGCCACCAAGAAAGGTACGCAGCGCCTGATGGCTGAATGCGCCGCCCACACAGGCCGAGGTGCGATAGTAGAGGTCTGCGAATATCTCGAAGGCTGCGGCCGTGTAGGCCGTCCCTCGTGGGCCGATAGCCACCATTCAAGTCTCGACACGGAGGATGTTGCGGATCGGGTCAGTCCCCAGCCGGGCCGCCCCCAACGGCTTCCGGTATCGGGTAGCCGCTGCTTCGGGTGGGCGCCGCTCGATAAGTTCGAGCCGCGTGCCGTCCGCACCGGTGGCCTTCTTTCGCCTCGCCCGCAACTGCGAGGGGACCGTTCTTGCCGCGGTCCTTGGTATTGTGCCATCCGCAATACAGCAGATCGGAAAAGGACTCGCAAGAGACTCGGCAAGTATACATTCGTGTGATGCGTTCGATTACCCGTCTCGGTCCGGCTTTTATTCATCGCGGCGTCATGTTTGCGGCGCAAGCGTGGCGCAATCCCGGCGGCGGCGCGGCATCAACTTGCGGCCCAGCCGGTCCATCGGGCAGCGCGTTCCGCCCGATTCAGCCAACCTGCTGCAATGACGCGATATTTTCCTGTCGCGGATTTGTCCCCCCGGGCTGCCGCCATGCGATAATGGGTGTGTGGGCGGCAATGGCGCGGAGGAGGGAAAGCCACCTGGATCCGCCATTCATTGTCTGCATTCGGTGGCGGTAACATGGGCACATTCAGGTGCGTGCTTGAAACGGCAATGGGAAAGCCCGACCTTCGCGGCACTGCAACTGGACCTCAGCATGAGCAAAACCATCCGTATCGACTACTTCACCGATATCGTCTGTCCGTGGTGTCTGGTGGGCGGTGAGCGCCTCGACCAGGCGATCGCATCGCTACCCAAGGACGTCACCGTGGAGATCGTCACCCATCCGTTCTACCTCGACCCCAATACGCCGGAGGAGGGTGTGGTCGTTGCCGACATGCTCAGGCAGCGTTACGGCCGCGATCCCAGGGACCTCTGGGCGCGCGTAGAGCAGGAAGCCGCCAAGACCGGCATCGAACTCGATCTCAGCCGGCAGCCGCGGGCCTATCCCACCGCCAAGCCGCATACACTGGTCCGGCTCGCGGCCGAAAAGGGCACGCAGCACGCGCTCTCCAATGCTCTGGCGCGGGAGTATTTCCTCGCCCACAAGCAGGTCAATGATGACGAGGTGCTTGTCGAGATCGCGACGCGCCATGGCTTCACCGCAGACGAGGCGCGTGCAGCGCTCACCAGTGATCGCGAGCTTGCCATCACCCACCAGCTAGCCATGCAGGCGGCACAGCAGGGCATCCAGGGCGTGCCGTTCTTCGTGTTCGAGAACCGGTTTGCGATTTCAGGTTGCCAGCCGCCGGAGATCTTCGAGCGCGCCCTGGCTCTGGCCCAGCAACCACCAGGGGCGACCTCCTGAGGGGGCGAATTCCTGAAACAGTCGTGGGGGGGCGGGGGGTTGGGGGGGGCCGCCCGCCCGGCGGGCGTGTGGGCGGAGCAGAGGGG
>CAYPYV010000219.1:0-5155 GCA_964414845.1 uncultured Devosia sp.
GCGTGCTGCCGGGCATCGAGCCGGATGGCGAGAAGATCTGGACCTATTTCGAGGCAATGAAGCCGGCGAAGTTCCCCAAGAGCCTTGTCATCATGGGCTCGGGCGCCATCGGCATGGAGTTCGCCAGTTTCTACCGCTCGCTCGGTGCCGAAGTCACCGTCGTGGAGGTTCTGCCGCAGATCCTGCCGGTCGAAGATGCCGAGATCGCCGCACATGTGCGCAAGCGCTTCGAAAAGCGCGGCATCAAGATATTGACCGATGCCAAGGTGGCAAAGGTGGAAAAGAACGCTGCCGGCATCGTCGCTCATATCGAACCCAAGACCGGCGACAAGCAGGCCATCGCCGCCGATGCGCTGATCTCCGCCGTCGGCGTCGTCTGCAATACTGAAGGCCTCGGCCTCGAGAAGGTTGGCGTCAAGCTCGAGCGCGGCGCCATCGCCATCGACGCCTATGGCCGCACGTCGGTGCCGGGCATCTGGGCCATCGGCGACGTGGCCGGCCCGCCGATGCTCGCCCACAAGGCCGAGCACGAAGCGGTTATCACCGTCGAGACGATCGCCGGCCTCAAGCATGTGCACCCGCTCGAAAAGGCCAAGGTGCCCGGTTGTACCTACTGCGAACCGCAGATCGCCAGCGTTGGCCTCACCGAGGCCAAGGCGAAGGAGCAGGGCCGCGACATCAAGGTCGGCCGCTTCCCCTTCATGGGAAATGGCAAGGCCATCGCGCTCGGCGAGCCCGAGGGCCTGGTGAAGACAATCTTCGACGCCAAGACGGGCGAACTGATCGGCGCGCATTTGGTGGGGGCGGAGGTGACGGAGCTCATCCAGGGTTTCGTGGTTGCGATCGGCCTCGAAACCACTGAAGAAGACCTGTTCCACACTATCTTCCCGCACCCGACGCTTAGTGAAACCATGAAGGAAAGCGCGCTCGACGCCTTCGGTCGCGCTCTCAACATCTGACGTGCAGTCCCACCCGGTTCCACCAGCGGATATTCCCGTCATGTCGCAGGATCTTGTGCAGCTCCTTATCTTCTTGGCCATCGGGCTTGCCGCCGGTTGGCTCGCGGGGCTGGTCATGGGCGGTGGCGGGCTGCTTCGCAACCTGGTGGCCGGGGTGATCGGTGTGTTCGTCGGTGGCTACGTGCTGAAGCTCGCCAATGTCAGCCTGCCCATCGACAACCCCTATCTCAGCCAGATCATCACTGGCGCCATCGGCGCGGTGATCGTGATCGTGGTGGCGCGCGTCATCGCGAAGTGAACGCCTGTCGCGCGGGGCTCCCATGCGCCGCGCGTGTCTTGCCAGGGGCCGCGGCCGGCCCGATATCTGCCGGAGATCCGGCTGGGCCATAGGCCCGGAGAGGTTGACTGATGGTCACGCTCATCGACAAGACCGATACCCGCCCCCGCCACCCCGAGAAGGCGAACCGGCCCGAGCACGAGGTGCTGCGCAAGCCCGACTGGATCCGTGTCAAGGCGCCCGGCTCGCCGATCTATCGCGAGACGCAGGAGATTGTCCGCGCCAACAACCTCGTCACCGTGTGCGAGGAAGCCGGGTGCCCCAATATCGGCGAGTGCTGGAGCAAGAAGCACGCGACCATGATGATCATGGGCGAAATCTGCACGCGGGCTTGTGCCTTCTGCAATGTGCGCACCGGTCTGCCGACTGCGCTAGACCCAAATGAGCCCGAGAACGTCGCCAACGCAGTCGAGAAGCTGGGCCTTGCGCATGTGGTCATCACCTCGGTCGACCGCGACGATCTCCCTGATGGCGGTGCTGAGCACTTCGCCAGGGTGATCCGCGCCATCCGCGCCCGCACACCCAAGACGACGATCGAGATCCTGACGCCGGATTTCCTCCGCAAGGATGGTGCGCTCGAAATCGTGGTTGCCGCCAAGCCCGATGTGTTCAACCACAATCTCGAAACCGTGCCGTCGAAGTACCTGAAGGTCCGGCCGGGCGCACGCTACTTCCACTCCATTCGGCTCCTGCAGCGGGTGAGAGAGCTCGACCCGACCATGTTCACCAAGTCCGGCATCATGGTCGGCCTGGGTGAAGAGCGGAACGAGGTGCTGCAACTGATGGACGACCTTCGCTCTGCCGATGTCGATTTCCTCACCATCGGCCAGTACCTCGCGCCCACTCGCAAGCACCATCCGGTAGCGCGCTTCGTCACGCCCGACGAGTTCAAGTCCTACGCCACCGTAGCGATGACCAAGGGCTTCCTGCTCGTCTCATCCAGCCCGCTGACCCGCTCGTCTCACCACGCGGGAGAAGACTTCGAAAGACTGCGGTCTGCCCGCCTTGCCAAGCTGGCTCATGCCTGAGTTTACGGACGCCTGAGATGCCCAAGATGAACCTCGAGCGGCACGTCCCGCATCTACCAGAGCGTATGTTCGATCTGGTGTCTGATCTTGAGGCCTATCCGCGTTTCATACCGAACTGTCGGGCGATGGAGGTGCGACGGGACGGCACAGAAGTCGTATTCGCCAAGATGACCATCGGTTTCGGTCCGGTCACCCAGGCCTACACATCCAAAGTCGTGGTGGACCGGCCGACGCTGACCATCGGTGCGGATGCGGTCGACGGTCCTTTCGCCTATCTCAACTCCAAGTGGAGTTTCGAGCCAGAAGGCGAAGGGACGCGGGTTCGCTTCACTATCGACTTCAAGATTTCCAACCCGCTGATCGCGGCCGTCGCCGAGCCGGCCTTCATGGCGAAGCAGGAAGAGATCATCGACGCCTTCGCCGAAGAGGCAGACCGCCGCTTCGGCTGATCGCCCTCATCCCTTTGCCGCCTTCAGCACCATGTTGAGGGCCTGCAAGACGCTCGCCAGACGGACTCCGTCGCGGTCCATGTCCTTGAACAGCTTCTTCGCATGGGTCGTAGCATCCGTCGTGGCGACGGCGAAGTGAACCGTTCCAACCGGCTTTTCAGCACTGCCGCCGTCCGGTCCCGCAATGCCGGTCACCGCGACGGCAATATCAGTGCCAGAAGCCGCCATAGCGCCTTCAGCCATAGCGATCGCCACTTCCTTCGAAACCGCGCCGTGCCGACGGAGCAGGGCCCAAGGGACGCCCACCATGCCAATCTTCGCCTCGTTGGCATAGGTGACGTAGCCCCCATACACCACGGCAGACGAGCCCGAGATCGCCGTGAGCGCCCCGGCGATCAGGCCACCCGTGCAACTCTCGGCGGTGGCTATGGTCAGTTCGCCAGCCTTGAGCGCCGCGATCGTCTTTGCCGACAGCTCGGCAACCTCATCCGGCAGCCTCATTCAGACCTCCCGCGGTACTTCCACACTGGCCGACGCCATTGCCACAATACCCTCGCCGCGGCCGGTGAAGCCGAGCTTTTCGCTGGTTGTCGCCTTCACGCCCACTCGATGCGGAGCAATCCCGCAGATCTCGCCGATCGCCCCCTTCATCGCCTCAACATATGGGCCGACGCGCGGCGCTTCGCACACGATAGTCAGGTCGAGATTGACGATCCGCCCCCCGCGGGCCGTGACCTTGGCTACCGCATCGGCGAGGAAGATCTTCGAGGCCGCGCCACGCCATTGCGGGTCCGATGGCGGAAAGTGTACCCCGATATCGCCAAGCCCCAGCGCTCCATAGAGCGCATCGGTAAGGGCGTGCAGCGCCACGTCGGCATCAGAGTGCCCCTTCAGCTTCGCCGTGTGTGCTATGCGCACACCACCCAGCCAGACGGCATCGCCTGGCTCGAACGGATGCACGTCGAAGCCGGTGCCGACGCGTGTTTCCATTTCGATGTCTCCTCGCAGCAGGCGTTCGGCCCGCGCGAAATCTTCGGGATGCGTAATCTTCAGGTTGCGGGTTGAGCCCTTCGTCAAGGCAACAGCCAGGCCCGCCCACTCGGCAATTGCCGCGTCGTCGGTAAAGTCGCGTGGCTCATGCACGGCTTGCTGGTGCGCCGCAAGGATATCTGCGTATCGGAAGCCCTGTGGCGTCTGCGCGGCAAACAGAGTGTGCCTGTCCTCGGTACCCGCAGCCAGAATGCCATCATGCGAGCGCTTGATTGTGTCGGTCACTGGCACCACCGGCAGGGCCCCCGGATGGGTCGCGAGAGCGGCGATGACTCCCCGGATCAGTTCGGACGACGCCAGCGGTCGCGCCGCATCCTGAATGAGCACCAGATCCGGAGGATCGGTGGAGAGCGCCTCGAGACCGGCCAGCGCCGAGCCCTGCCGTGTGGAGCGGCCAAGTACCGGCGCCAGGATCCGATCGTCTTGAGGACAAAGGCCCGCAAATGTCTCGGCGTGATCGGGGTGGATGACTGGCACAAGCAGTGTGACTTCGGGCAAGGCGAGAAACGCAGCAATCGTGCGCCTGACCACCGGCTGCCCTGCAAGCGGCCGGTATTGCTTTGGACGCGCGTCTCCGTTAGCACTTGCGCGCTCGCCGCGGCCTGCCGCAACGACAACGACTGCTATGCGCGGCTTGTTCGTCACAACGACTCCAGGGCGTCACAAGGGTGTGGCCTGATCTAGCGGCGCTGTGGAAGATCGACAAGGCTCAGCCCCGCAATTGACCGCTGACAGGTGTTGCGCCCACCTGAAAAATGACTATTCTGCAGGCACTTTTGCAAACTGAGCAAAACTGGGGCACTCGCACTTGGACTTTGCCTGCGGCGTGAGCATTGGCGGCCACATGTTGCCGAACCGGGCGTTTCTCGCGCCGATGGCCGGCATTACCGATGCGCCGATGCGCGCGCTGGCCGAACGTTTCGGGGCAGGGCTTGTCGTATCCGAAATGATCGCCAGCAATGCGCTCGCTACGGGTATGGACCTGATGGTCAAGAAGCTCTCGCGGTCGGGCAGGTTGCCGCACATGGTGCAACTCGCGGGCTGCGAAGCCGAGTGGATGCGCGTTGGAGCAAGGATAGCCCATGAGGCCGGCGCGGACATCATCGACATCAATATGGGCTGCCCGGCGAAGCGCGTTACCAATGGCTATGCCGGATCGGCCTTGATGCGCGTTCTTGACGAGGCGTTGCGCCTCATCGATGCCGTCGTTGCTGCCACCCCCTTGCCGGTGACGGTGAAGATGCGGCTCGGCTGGGATGACGACAGTCTCAATGCCGCGGATCTGGCGCGCCGCGCTGTCGATGCAGGCGTGAAGATGATCACCGTGCACGG
>CAYPYV010000220.1:0-5147 GCA_964414845.1 uncultured Devosia sp.
TGCTGTCCGACACACAGGTCGAGCTAGAGCTTCCACGAATCTCCCTTGACCGCCGAATGCAGGCGCAAGTGCTGGTGCCGGCGATCGAGGCCAGCTTCCTTCTTTCGATGCTCGGCTTTGTGGCCATCGCCGGGCTGATCCTTTTTATTCTGACGCCTGTATCGGTGCGCGCAATCGGCATCGGGGTGGCAACCTATGGCTTCATGCCAATGGTGACGGCGCCGGTGATCACGTGGCCGGTGGCGATGAGCAGGAGCGCATAGACCTTGGCCGGCTCGATCAGCACGAAGGGCACGGCGAGCAGCACGAGAACGAGATAGGGCGGCAGGCCTCCGATCAGGGCGCCGAGCCGCTCGAACAACCGCAAATGGCCGAGCCATCTGAGCAGCGGCCGGAAGATCGGAAACAGCAGTTCGTCGAGCAGCGTGTAGCCGACGACGAACACCGCGACGAGTGCCCGCGCAGCGAGCCGCATCAGCCGCCCCACTCCGTTCCATCCGCTGTTCAGGTCCGCCACTTGGCTGCTCCCGGCGTTTCTCACATGGCATACCCGCGCTGAAAGGCTGGCGGCGTCAAGGCGCAGCGGCTATCGTCCGCGTCGGGAAGTCCTGTGTCACATGAGCGAGCGCCGCGCGTATGTCTATCAAAGCTGCGATCTATCACCTGACGCATTACAAATATGACCGGCCGGTCATGCTGGCGCCGCAGATTATCAGACTGCAGCCCGCGCCGCACAGCAAGACCAAGGTGCTGAGCCATTCGCTGCGGGTGACGCCCGCCAAGCACTTCGTCAATCTGCAGCAGGATCCATACGGCAATTATCTCAGCCGGCATGTGTTTCCCGAGCCCGTTACCGAGCTGAAGATCGAAGTCGATCTGGTCGCCGACATGACGGTCTACAACCCGTTCGACTTCTTTGTCGAAGAGCGCGCAGAGACCTGGCCGTTCGCCTATCCGCCGGAACTGGTCGACGATCTCTCCATCTATATGAAGCCCGAGCCGGCGGGTCCGCTGCTGCGCGATTTCTTGTCCGGCATCGACCGGACGCCGATGAACACGGTGAATTTCATCACCGCGCTCAATGCGCGCGTGCAGCAGCATATCGGCTATATCGTCCGGCTCGAGACCGGCGTCTACTCGCCTGAGGAGACGCTCGAAAAGGCGCAGGGCTCATGCCGCGATTCGAGCTGGCTGCTCGTGCAGGCACTGCGCCATCTCGGCTTTGCCGCCCGTTTCGTCTCGGGCTACCTGATCCAGCTCACTCCGGACGTGAAGGCGCTCGACGGTCCCTCGGGCACCGATCACGATTTCACCGACCTGCATGCCTGGTGCGAGGTCTACCTGCCCGGCGCCGGATGGATCGGGCTCGACCCCACATCGGGCCTACTGGCCGGCGAAAGTCATATTCCGCTCGCCGCGACACCGCATTTCCGCAATGCAGCGCCAATAACGGGCGCGTTTACCGCCAGCGGGCCGGTAAAGACGGAATTCGGCTTCGACATGAAGGTGAGCCGCGTCGCGGAGCACCCGCGCATCACAAAGCCGTTTTCGGACCAGAGCTGGGAGCGACTCAATGCGCTGGGCCGACAGGTCGATCAGGACCTGATCGCGCATGACGTGCGCCTCACCATGGGGGGCGAACCGACTTTTGTCTCCATCGACGATTTTCAGTCGGCCGAATGGAATGCAGAGGCTGTCGGCCCTACCAAGCGCAAGCTTGCGGACGAGTTGATCCGCCGCCTGCGCGAGCGCTTCGCGCCGGGCGGGCTGCTGCACTATGGGCAGGGCAAATGGTACCCCGGAGAAACGCTGCCCCGCTGGACCTTCTCGCTCTACTGGCGGCGCGATGGCAAACCGGTATGGCAGGATCCCGAGCTGTTTGCGCGCGAAGCGCAGAGGACCAGCGCCAAGCCCGGCGACGACCGGACGCTGCTCGCACATATCGCCGCCAATCTCGGCCTTGGAGACGAGACGATAGACCCGGCGTTCGAGGACCCGGGTGATTGGCTGCTGAAGGAATCGCGGCTGCCGGACAATGTCGATCCATCGAACTCGAAGCTGGCCGATCCCGAGGAGCGCGCCCGCATCGCCAAGGTGTTCGAGCGCGGCCTGAATGTGCCGTCGGGCTATGTGCTGCCTGTGCAGCGCTGGAATGCCATGGCGTCCGATTCGCGCTGGATCACGGAGAAATGGCGGACGCGCCGGGGCAAGCTCTTCCTCGTGGCGGGCGACAGCCCGGTCGGCTACCGGCTGCCGCTCAATTCGCTGCGCTATCTCGCGCCAACCGCCTATCCGCATGTGGTTCCCCGCGATCCGCTGGTGGAAGTCGCCGAACTGCCGGAGGTGGAGGAACTGCTGCGCCAGAAGGTCGAGGTGCGCATCGGGCACCACAACCAGCGCTCCACCTTCACCGCAGATCCGCTCGGCAACCAGCAGCGCAACGAGCAGGTGATCAACGAGATCGATGGATTCGTCCGCACCGCGGTTTCGGTGGAGCTGCGCGACGGCAAGCTGTGTGTGTTCCTGCCGCCGGTTTCGACCGTGGAGGATTATCTCGAGCTGATCGCCGCGGCCGAGGACGCGGCCAAGACCATCGATATCCCGATCATCGTCGAGGGCTATGCCCCGCCCTATGATCCGCGGCTCAACGTCATCCGCGTTGCCCCCGACCCGGGCGTCATCGAAGTGAACATCCACCCGGCCTCCAACTGGGAGGAATGCGTGGCGACGACCCAGGCGGTCTATGAGGAAGCTCGGCTCAGCCGGCTTGGCGCCGACAAGTTCATGATCGACGGCAAGCATACCGGCACGGGGGGTGGCAACCATGTCGTCGTGGGCGGCGCCACGCCGTCGGACTCGCCCTTCCTTCGCCGGCCGGACCTCTTGAAGAGCCTGGTGCTGCACTGGCAGAACCATCCGTCGCTCAGTTACCTGTTCTCGGGCCTGTTCATCGGGCCGACCTCGCAGGCGCCACGCTTCGATGAGGCGCGGCACGACAGTCTTTATGAGCTCGAGATCGCGCTGAAACAGGTGCCTGCGCCCGGCCAGGGCCTGCCGCCCCTGCCCTGGCTGGTGGACCGGCTGTTCCGCAACCTGCTCGTCGATGTCACCGGCAATACGCACCGCTCGGAAATCTGCATCGACAAGCTCTATTCGCCCGATGGTCCGACCGGTCGGCTCGGCCTCGTCGAATTCCGCGGCTTCGAGATGCCGCCCAATGCACGGATGAATCTTGCGCAGCAATTGCTGGTGCGCGCGCTGATCGCCCGGTTCTGGAAATCGCCACGGCAGGGCGGCTTCGTCCGCTGGGGCACGAGCCTGCATGATCGCTTCATGCTGCCGCACTTCGTGTGGGCGGACTTCCTCGACGTCTTGCGCGACCTGAAGGACCACGGCTACGCCCTCGACCCGGAGTGGTTTGCGGCGCAGCATGAATTCCGCTTCCCGTTCTGCGGAGAGGTCGAGGTCGACGGCATCAAGCTGACCCTCAACCAGGCGCTCGAGCCCTGGCATGTGATGGGCGAACAGGGCGCCATCGGCGGAACTGTGCGCTTCGTGGATTCCTCCGTCGAGCGGCTGCAGGTGAAGCTCGAAGGCCTGAACCCGGAGCGCTACATCGTTGCCTGCAATGGCCGCGCCGTGCCGCTGACGCCTACCGGCGTGGCGGGGCAATCGGTCGCCGGGGTGCGCTTCAAGGCATGGCAGCCGGCCTCGGGAATGCATCCTGCGCTGCCGGTCAACACGCCGCTGCATTTCGACATCTACGATACCTGGTCGTCGCGCGCGATCGGCGGCTGCACCTATCACTCGGCGCATCCAGGAGGGCGGAACTACGAGACGTTCCCGGTCAACGGCAACGAGGCCGAGGCCCGCCGCCTCGCGCGCTTCGTGCCGCATGGGCACCGTCCGGGCGGCTATGTGCCGCCCACCGAGTATATCAACACGGAGTTCCCGCTGACGCTGGACCTGCGCCAGCCGGTGTGGTGAGCCGCCGGCGGGCGGCTTACCTGAGATGTCATCCCGGCGAAGGCCGGGATCCAGCTTGGGATATCGCCACAGCTGCCAGATGCCTATTGAAGCATCTCAGGATGGGCCCCGGCCTCCGCCGGGGTGACACCGCGCGTGGGCAACGGGAGCGCCCGACTTCAAATCATCCTCATGCTGAGCTTGTCGAAGCACGAGGATGAGCGGCTCCCTCTTCCCTACATCGCCCCGGCGAGCAGCGCGCGATAATCCGCGGCGCTCGGTTCGCGCGGATTGGTGGCGTGCGAATGGTCCGCGAGCGCCCGTTCCACCACCCAGTCGAAATGGCTGTCCCTGACGCCCATCGCCGCCAGACCGGCGGGAATGCCCAGCCTGCGATTGAGCCCGTCGAGTTCATGTGCCAAATCACTATCCGGCGATAGACCCATGGCCTGCTGCAAGCTAGCCAGCCTGCCGCCCAACGCTTCGACGTTGAACCGCACGACACCCGGCATGAGCACCGCGTTGAGCGTCCCATGATGGAGGCTTACGTCCTTGAGACCGCCCAGCGCATGACTTAACGCATGCACGGCGCCGAGGCCCTTCTGGAAGGCGAGGCCGCCCATCAGCGCGCCCATCAGCATTTCCGAGCGGGCGGCGAGATCCTTGCCGTCGTGGTGCACGCGCTCGATGTTCCGCCAGATCCGGCCCGCGCCGTCGAGCGCGATGGCATCGGCGGGCGGGTTGAACCGCGGCGAAGAGAAAGTCTCGATGCAGTGGCTCAAGGCATCGAGCCCGGTCGCCGCGGTGAGCCAGGCAGGCAGTCCGAGCGTCAGCTCCGGGTCGGCAATAGCCCGTCGCGGGATGAGATGCGGGGAGATGAAGCCGAGCTTCCGGCCGTCCCGAAGCGTGAGGAGCGCGGCCCGCCCGACTTCGGCGCCGGTGCCTGCCGTGGTGGGGATGGCGATCAGGGGCGCCACAGGGCCGATCTTCGGCAGCCCGCCATAGATCATGGCGTAACTTTCGAGCGGCCCGGCATGGGTCGCCAGAAGCGCCACACCCTTGGCGAGGTCAATTGGCGAGCCGCCGCCGATCGCCACCAGTCCATCGCAGCCCTCGGCGCGATAGAGCGCCAGCGCCGCCTCGACCGCCTCCTCGGTGGGGTTGGTCGGCGTATCGACGAA
>CAYPYV010000221.1:0-5127 GCA_964414845.1 uncultured Devosia sp.
CCCTGCTTGCCTCAGACAAGACGGGTCAGCACGGACTTATGCAGACCTTCCTTAGTGCCTTGTGGCCATCTGCCCGAACAGCGCCTTGCGCTCGCTGTCGTAAGGACGACTAGAAGGAAACTGTAGCCCACTCAGCCGCGCGGCTGCATTCGACCGCTCTGTGGCATCCTGCGAGAACACCGCGATGGCCGTCGTGAAGACGAACTCTGCTACGCCATCGGCGGCAATCGTTTGGCGCACTCGCGG
Organism: uncultured Devosia sp.; assembly: GCA_964414845.1. Taxonomy (GTDB): domain Bacteria; phylum Pseudomonadota; class Alphaproteobacteria; order Rhizobiales; family Devosiaceae; genus Devosia_A. The sequence continues at coordinate 247 of CAYPYV010000221.1, forward strand.
CGAGCGCTGCACGTAGTCCAGAACCTTGAGCACCGGTTCGACCGACCGGGTCGACGGCAAAGAGGCCAGAGCGATGGCTACGTCGAGAAGGTTGGTGACGACCTGCTGCGAAATCCAGTCGCGTGCTTCAGGGAGGGCCTCGCCATTGAGGCTCTCCAACAGGTCTAGACCAGTCTGATGGAAGTCGCCTAAGCGGGATATCGCTCCCTCTGCATCCTTGTTGACGAAGAACCGAAAATTGAATGAGGCTGCTGCCTGCGAGAGCGCTTCGCTTTCAAATCTCATGTCCGGCGATTGGTCAGGATCCTGCCTGATCGTGGCTTGTTCGAGGTAGGCGCGAGCGCTGTCTATGTCGTCTAAGCTCCTTGCCATTCGCCGCTCGGCGATCGCAAGCAAGTAGGCAGCCTCGCGGCCACGGAGGCTCCCTCGTTCCTCATCAGACAGATCGTCGGCAATGCGAAGAGCGACACGGCAAAGCGTACGGGTGGCATACCAGTGGCCCTTCGATGCGTAGGCTAGGGCGTGGATAACGTGGCTGAGATAGTGGCTTGGGTCCACTTCCGAGAGATCAGCGTAAATGGTTCGAAGGTCGATCAGTGCCGCCGGCTTTCGCGTGTCCTCGTCACCGTAAACAGCACTGACGACGAGCTTGTAGTACTGATGCGCCATTTCATAAGGGGGCTCGAAGCGAAGCGACGGAAGGCCACGAGCTAAGTCTGGCAGGCGGCGCAGCCGGGCCCAGAGTCCCAGCCAAACAGTCGACGAATACAAGACACTCAAAGACTTGACCGCACGCTTTCCAATATCCGAATGCAGTTGATCCAGGGTCCAGCCTTCATTCGTCTTCTCCCGTATCCAGTCGAGCACGGCCTTGGCGCGATCGTTCCAATGACTCTTGGAAACCTGGACCTGTCGCACAATTGCTGCGGCGCCCACTTGCCGCTTCCATTCAGAGATGATGGCCTCGGCGTCATGCAACTGGCCGTTGCTGTCGGCCGCAACCTGGCTCCGCGTCGCCGATCGCGCCGCACCAAGTGAGGGACTGGCCGACAACTGGTCGACATCGGCGAGCGCGATGCCTGTGCTGCTAAAGCGCAGGACATTGGGAAAGACGAGGTTGAGCCAGTCCACCAAATTAAAGGTCGGTTCTGTGGAGTGTGGTTCCTGCTCAAAGAAGAAGTGGCGGTCCGCCAGAAAAGCCTGGGGGTGCCTTATGTATGCATCGCAGAAAAGCATCCCCTTGTGGCGTCCCGACTCAACCCGGCAATCTTCTTCAGCTGCCGCGGCCCAAATACCGGACGTGCCAGTGATCAGCACTAGGCGCTTCTTCTGACCTTCGAGTTGCTGATTGATCCATTGCAGCGATGTAAGAACCAGGGCATCTTCGTCGACGCTATAGCCCTGTTGCTTACGCGAGCGGTGCTTAGACAGGTTGCGTTGCCACTTTTCCAGGATCTGGGCTGTCGCATCAAGATCGAGCAGATCGTCGGTGCTGTTCGGTAGAGGGAACGCCCAGTCTCTGGCCGCGCCGCCAACATGAGTCTCAATGTTCACGATCCGGTCATCTGCGATAGCGGCAAATCGTGACAGTTCAAGTGCAGGCCCAGATTGACCGTCGAAGATTTCGACGAGTTCGCGTGCGCTGTCGAGTAACCAGTCACTTGCCTTATCCATCTCCTCAGCGGGAGACCGACTGTGATACGCTACTAAAGCGTCCAGGCCGAAATCGGCGCCTTCCATGGCCTCTACATGCTTCTCCGTGATGCGCATCAGCATACGCGTGATCTGCTCGTCGTGTGGCGGGATAACGAACAGAGGCACTCGTTCCGGAGGCGAGAGACCAGACTGGAACTGTAGAACCAAGAAGTCACCAATCAGTCGCGCCAGTAGAGCATCTCCGCCGTCGAACACATCGGCGTAATTGGATCTTCCTGCTGGATTCAGGTACAGGCCAACGATATCAGCGTCGACAGCGCAGAAGACGTCCCAGCCACCGCGGCGGTCGTGCTCGTCTCTGAGGAAGCCGGCGCAATATCTTGCAAGGCGCTCGGCCCGGTTGATGAGTGTCGACCCCATCGTCGCAATCGGCCTCGACCCGGCTTCAGGCGGTCGATTCACAGCGCCTCCGATGCGGTTTCCAGGCCGGGCTCGCGCCGCTGCTCGATCCTTGCCAGCTTCTTCTGCACCTCGGCGGCGTAGATCAAGCCCCGGCCGATGGAACTGCGAAGCCCGGGATTGCGTTGGCCAATCAACCGCCACTTCATCATTGCGAGCAGGATCTTGGGACCGATGGCGACCGGGGCGCGACGGGCCACGTCCTTGCGATCGACGATCTCATATCCCGTGTCATCGCTCTTTTCGCAAGCAAGTGGGCCGTTGTCACCAAGCAGGGATCTCAGCAACTGGCCGCCCATCGGCAGGCCCGGATTCAGGCCGTCGAGACTGTCGGCGAGGCCCGTCAGTGGGATGAGTTTGCCCATCTGATGCGCTAGCCGCTTGCGGCGTTCTACCAACTTCCTCTGCGCCGATGCCGTACCTTGCTGCTGTATCTGCTCAGCGAGTCGGTCGAATCGTCGGGCCAGCAATTGCAAATCGGCCAACCAGGCCCGCGGGCGGCCGGCTATGAGTACTGCGTACGCGTCGAACACGTACCGGTCTTTGAAGTTGACGGAGGTGGCCAAGTCTCGGGCCGCTTCATAGGATTTGTCGGAGGAAGGGAACATCTGGATCACCGATAGGGCGTCATAGATGAGCCTCGGGTACATCTCTCCCCAGGCTCCCGTTCCAAGAACTGGCGCCAGCGCATCCAGCCCCGGGTAGCAGCGGGTCATGCCGATCAGGTAGATCAAGTCGCTCATGCCCTGACCGGAGAACTGATCGACTTCAGCGTGGCGGAAAAGACCGACGAGTCCAAGGTGGAACTGCACTTGGGCCGATTCCAGCATCTCGTTGTAAAGGTTCACCAGCGAATCGAGATACGAGTCACCAAAGGGCACGCCATGTGCCTCAAAGTTGCAGAGCTCATTTCGGATGATCGGTGAGTGCTCGGCACGCGAGCAAAGGCGCTGCCTGAGAAAGAGTTCGAATTCAGGCCCCTGGAAGGACTGAATATCGGAGGGCACGCTCATGGGTTAGCCACCTGCAGGAGACGCAGCAGTTCTTTGAGGATGACGTCCGGCGTCCGCTCGCCGAGCACAAGGGGGCGTACGGTCTTGCCTGCGTCCGGGGGGTCGCCAGGCGGCGGAATTGACACCTCACCAAGGTACTCTATGGCAACTGACCCTAGTTCCTTGACCTTAAGTGGCGAGGTCACCAGTTCCGGCGCGCCCGCCACACAGCCCATTGGCCCTGCCCGCAGCTTGCCCAGATGTAGGGTTGCGCCCCAGCCGGACTCGGCGAAAAGTTGGGCCCGTGGGGAGCGTTGGGCTACGACAAAGTGCGGATTGCCGCCATCGCTGAAGACGGGCCTCGCTATCTCGACACCGGCGAGCTGGGAAATCGAAGTGGTCGGCACGCGAACGCGTAGCAGATTGGCACCACTGCGGTAGTGGCTCAATCCAAGTTCGTCGCGCCGTCGTGTCGCTTCGCCCTTGTCCTTGTCATACACCGGCGCTTCACCATCAGGCCCGAAGTGATCTGTCGACACCCAACAATTCGCTGCGTCCGGATAGGGCCGACCTAGCGCGGCGGCGTCCTCGCACCAGTTTGCATTCGCGGTGATTCGTTCAAGCGCATCGCGGTATTCATCGGCACCAGAGGCGGAAGACCGCGGCACGAGGGGAAGCGCCTCGGGCAGTTCATCATCCTCCTTGTAGGCCTTGCTGAGCAGAAAGCGATGGAAGGTCTCGCACTTCAATACGGTGCCAATCTCTTCGACCTTGGGCAGCTGACGGCATCTCGAGCTCCGTAGGCGCCCCCGCCTTGAGGGGCCGGCGCCGATTGAGACCTTGTCGATGAGCGAGACGAAGTCGGCATCGGCCATACCTACGGATGCGGCCTCCACGCATTCCTGCGCGAACTGCCTGAGAAACTCGGCCCGGATCAAGGGGCGATCGCCTGTGCACGAATCGACCATGTTGGCAGCCATTACCAGACCACGGTCGGTCTTGCACAGTTGGGTGGCGAAACTGAACATATGCTCGTCTGGCTCGGACTCCACCTGACCTCCCGAATCGCTCTCGCCGTTTGCACGCCGGCTTGTTGTGCGAAAAGTGCTCTGCCTGGTCGAATGCTAGGCTCCGGTGCGTGTAAGGCACGGCGTAGGAGCATAGCAAGTTCATCGAGGCAAAGGAGCAAAAATGTTGCGCAAGGCCAGACCAACGGCCCACCTGCCGCCAGTTCAGCCCGCAACCCGCTTGAGCCGCGATGATCAAGATGCCCATGCCGGCGCGCTTCTGGGCAAGTCGCCACCTGCCACGCTAGACGGTCAAGTCCGTGCGCGGAGCGTGCGCTCTCCGCCCCTGCCGTCTAATCTGGGTCCGCTTTGAACCGCTCGTCGCAACTACCGCCCGCTGTCCGTTGCATCCCAAGTCGAAATGTCACGCCATCGTCTGACCTCGACCGCTATCGCGTCGACCGTCAACGAGGCTGGCCTCATCACACGCCCTTGGCTCGACCGTCCTCCGACGTGGCCAAGCGAGTCAATGTGGGCCGTGATGATCTCCGCAAGCGCGTCGATCCTGTTTCCGTCGTTGGCGAGCGAGTGCCAATGGTCGGCCAACGCTTTGCTTGGCAAACCTCTTGAGACCGAGATGGCGTGAAGCAATCCAGCAATGTCCATCCCCATGGCCACTATGCGCTCAGTCCACGCCTGAGCTCGGACCCTCTGACCTGCCCCCCGCAATCCGTACCATCGCAGAGGAACAACAATCCGCGTAACCG
>CAYPYV010000222.1:0-5085 GCA_964414845.1 uncultured Devosia sp.
GAAGCCCTGCCCTTCGGGGTCGAGAAACCAGAAGCCGCCGCGGCCGGAAAGGCTGGAGCGGAGGGCTGCCTTGGCGCTTGCATAGGCGGCGTTCGTGGCCACCGGTGCCGTTACATCCCAGGGGCCGACGACAAAGACGAGCGCCCCCGGCGCAGCGTTGCGAATAGCGGCGAAGACAGTCGCCGCGGCGGCGGCGAGGCCAGCCTGTCCGATATCGTTGAGCCCGGCGGCGACAACAACGAGATCGACCGAGCCCAAGGCGGAGAAGCGTGCAAGATCGGCAGCACTGCGTTGCGTCAGCGCGTAGAGGCTACCGCCCGCATTGGCGAGATAGCCCGTGCTGCCGACGCCGCTCAGCCAGCGGTCGGAGCAGCCGAGGTAGTCTGCGGCGACGGCTCCGAAGCCATCGCCGGCATGGCCCGCGCCCGAGCCGGCCGTGAAGCTGTCGCCCAGCACCAGCATGCGGAACGGGCTGGCCGCGGGCAAGGTAACGCTGTCGCCTGCGGCGACATAGGCGCCATCGAAGGCGCTCGCCTCCTGGTTTTCGATGGTGATGGCGCGCTGGGCCTTGCTGCCGAAATCGAGCACGATGTACTGCGCGCCGGTACTGACTGCCGTGAGGGTGCCGGCCATGCCGACATATTGGCCGTCGACAATGAAGCGGTAGGGCCTAACGGTGCCCAGGACGCGAAAGGCCACCTTGGCGGCATTGGCGACGAGCCGCACCTGCCACAGCGTGCTGCTTTCCCCGCCGCCGAGATTGCCACCGGATGCTCCCTGGGTTGCGGACGGGAACATGCGGTAAAAGCCCCCACCGAAAGGTTTGTTGCCGCCACCCTCATAGCGCAGCACCCCGGTCGATGCCGAATAACGATAGGCAACGGTCAGGTCACTATCCGGTGCCACGAGCGAACTGACCGCCCGAATGACAGGGGGCACGGACATTACGGGACGCGCGTGCGGATTGGCGGAGCCGCTGCTCGCGGCCAGAATGGCCCGGAGCGCGGCACGGGTCGCCGACCACGGCGCCGTGGCGCGTGCGATGGGAGCCGGCGGGCCGGCCAGCGGGAGGGCAAGTTGGCAGCCGGATGCGAGGTTCATCAATAGAGCCCCACGATCTGAGTAGCAGTGGTTCCGGTCGCCTTGACCCGCGTGGCGCGCAGCGGCAGCAGGCTGCCACTGATCACCCCCGAAAGGGTAACCGCGTCGCCCGAAGCAAGGACAACGGCGATGTCGCCGCCGGCGCCGACATAGAGTGCGCGCGTTTCGGCGGCCAGATCGGCAGCGTCGGATGGGGTTACTGCAAAACCACGACGGGCGGAACCGGCGCCATCGGCGGCGCGGAAGGGGTAACGTTCAGCCATGCTCGGCCTCCATTGATCAGGATGCCAAGCATAAGGCCACGCGGAGCCGCGGGGATAAGTTCGCGGCTCATGCATCGCAGATGAGATCTCAGGCCCGGCCGAACTCGTCTTCGATGCGGACGATGTCGTCTTCCCCGAGGTAGGAGCCGGTCTGCACCTCGACCAGTTCGAGAAGGATCTTGCCGGGGTTCGCAAGCCGATGCACGCAGCCCAGGGGCAGGTAGATCGACTGGTTTTCGGTGAGCATGGTCACGTTGCCGTCAATGGTAACCTCGGCGGTGCCGGAGACCACCACCCAATGCTCAGCGCGGTGATGGTGCTTCTGCAGGCTGAGCTTCTTGCCGGGCTTCACGAAGAGCCGCTTCACCTGGAAGCGATCGCCATGCAGGACCGATGAATAGCCGCCCCAGGGGCGGTAGGCAGTCTTGTGGATTTCGGTAAGCGTGGTGGTTTTCGGGTCGGCCTTGAGCCGCTTGACGGCCGCGCCAACCTTCTGCGCCTCGGCCTGCCGACCGACATAGATCGCGTCCTCGGACGCGATGACGATGACGTCGTCGAGGCCCTCGACAACGACATGCGCCTTGTCGGTGACAACGAGGGCATTGCGGGTGTTGCCGAGCGTCACGTCGCCCATGGTGACATTGCCCGAAGCATCCTTTTCGGAGGCCTTCCACACTGCGTCCCACGCACCGAGATCGGACCAGGGATATGTGACAGGTACCAGCGCAACCTTGGCGGACTTTTCGAAGATGGCGTAGTCGACCGAGATATTGGGGGCGAGCCCGAAAGCTTCGGTATCGAGGCGGATGAAGTCGAGATCGGATTTCGCGGCGGCAACGGCGGCCTTGGCGGCGCTGGCGGTTTCGGGCGCGAGATTGACGGTCTCGGCGAGGAATGTGCCGGCAGCGAACATGAAGGTGCCGGAGTTCCAGTAGTATCCGCCCTTCGCCAGCATGGCCTCGGCGCGGGCGAGATCGGGCTTTTCGACGAAGCGCGCAACGGCATGGGCGCCATCGCCCGAGGCGGCGCCGGCCTCGATATAGCCATAGCCGGTTTCGGGCGCGGTCGGAGAAATGCCGAAGGTTACCAGCTTGCCGGCGCGTGAGGCGGCCTCGGCAACATCGAGGCTCCAGCGATAATTGTCATCCACCGTCACGGCATGATCGGAGGCGAGCACATGCAGCACCGCATCGGCACCGAAGCGGGCGGCAACGAACTCGGCGGCGGCGGCGATGGCCGCGGCGGTATTGCGCGCGACCGGCTCGAGCAGCACGGCGGCCGGCGTGATCCCCAGTTCCTGCGCCTGCTCGGCGACGAGGAAGCGGTAATCGGCATTGGTGACGATGACAGGCGCTGTGTAGCGAGCGGGGTCCGATACCCGCGACAGCGTCTCCTGATAAAGCGAGCGCTCGCCCATCAGCGGCAGGAACTGCTTTGGACGCGAGGCGCGCGACATCGGCCAGAGCCGGGTGCCCTGCCCGCCGGCCAGGATGACGGGAACGATGGTGGAGGTGGACGTCATGGATTCAGCCCCGGAATGCGCAACTCTTGATCAGGTTTCTGCATAATATCCGGCATATTTGCCACGGTAGGCGCGCGGATTGATGTCCTGCTGGTTAAGAACCGCGAGCAGCGGGGTGTCCGGGGCCTTGGCCGAGTTGAGCGCCGCGATGGCAGAGCGCACTTCCTGCTGGGGGGTTGCCGACCACTTGACCACGAAGACGATGGCATCGGCCATGCCGGCGAGATAGAGCCCGTCGACCACAGGTCCGACCGGCGGGGTATCGAGCACGATCACATCGAAGCTGTTCTGCGCTGCGGCGATGAGCCGGGCGAAGGTCTTGCCGGAAATCAGCTGGTCGGTGGCGACGTCGGAGCGGCGCGCGCCGAAGACGATGCGGGCGCCGGAGCCGCCATCAATGGCCATGATGGTCTTCAGGTCAAAGCCTTCTTCAGCTCCACCAGCCAGGTAATTAAGAAGGCCTTCGGAGCTTTCCATCCCCAGCTGCTTGTGCACTGAGGGCTTGCGAAGGTCGCAGTCGATGAGCAGCGTCGAAAGGCCGGACAAGGCATAGGCACGGGCGAGCGAGAGCGCGATGGTGGTCTTGCCCTCGTTGGGGGCGGCCGAGGAGACGATGACAACCTTGCCCTTGGGCGGGCCTTCGGGGACCGGCTTGCGGCGGATCATCTGCTCGACGCTGATGCGGATGCGGCGAATCGACTCCGAAAACACCGAGAGAGGTGAGACGATCAGCGAATCCGCCACCCCCAGACCATCGGAGTTGACCCGGCCGCGGAGGCGTTGGCGGGGAATTGCGGTGGCAACCGGCACCTTGAGCAGGGCCTCGGCCTGCTGCTCCGAGGTAAAGCCGCCGAAATAGTTCTCGATGAGGAAGGCGAGACCAACGCCAACCGCAATGCCGATCAGAGCGGAGGCGAGCAGGATAAGGCGTGGATTTGGGAAGCTTGGCGCCGCGGGTGGCGTCGCCTCCGACACAACGCGGCTATCGGCAACCTGCAGGAAAGCCTGGGTGTCGAGATCGTTCTGCCGGGTGAGCAGGGTCTGGTACTGCTGTCGCGCGATCTCGGCCTGCTGCTGCAGGCCGTAGATGCGGGTGAGAATATCCGACGGCAGGTTGGAATCGAGGATCTGGGTGCGCAGCTGGGTCCGCAACTCGGTGGCGCGGGCCTGCGATTTCGAGAGATCGGACTTGAGCGCATCGACGACCGTGGTGGCACGTTGCTTCAGGTTCGCGTCGATCTCGGCGAGGCTCGCCTGCAGGTCGGTGGCGGTCTGGCTGCCGGCGGCGGCCTGGTTGAGAGCGTTCTGCAGGTACTCGCGTTGCTGGTTGAGACTTTCCAGCGCCTCATCCCTCAGGCTCGAGACGAGCGTCGCCCAGTCACCGGTATCGAGGCTTTGCTGAGCCTGATCGGCGAGCGATGCGGACTGGGCTCGGGCGCGGGTCAACCGTTCGATTTCCGCACGCGTAGCCTGCAGATCGTTGCGGCCAGTCGCCTCGCTGATGCGCTGCAGGTTCTCATCGACGAAACTGTCAAAGGCGGTCTCGGACTGGGCGACGGTGTTGGAGGCATCGGCGATGCGCGCCTCGATGATGTCGCGCGACTGCAGCGTGGAGCTGACCTTTGCCTGCAACTGTTCCTGGATGTAGTTGCGCGCCACGGCATTGGCGATGTCGGCGGCAAATTGCGGCCGCCCCGAACGGGCATTCACCGCAATGAGAAAGGTGAGACCACGCCGCTGCACGGTGACGGCATCGCGCAGATTGCCCATCACCACCTGCAGGGCCTCGTCGCCACTGGGCGCACGCGGTTCGGAAATGCGCAGGAAGGCGAGCAATTGTTCGCGCATGCCGATCCTTACGCCGAACTCGGGATCCGAAGCGAGGTTCAGCTCCTTGGCGACCTGCAGCAGCGTCGTCTCGGACTTGACGAGTTCGGCCTCGCTGTCGACGCGATAGCTGTCGGACGATGATCCGGAGAGCTGACTTTCGGGATCGAGCAGGTTCTTCTTGGAAGGGTCGACCAGCACCAGCGTCGTGGCGGTGTAGACAGGCTTAAGGGCGAACAGCGCGATGGATGCGGTGGCCAGCGACACCGCCGTCACCACGACGATCAGCAGCCAGCGCCGCCTGAGGAGCTGCAGGATATTCCTGAGATCGAAGGCATTAGCATCCATGAAGTCGAATCCGTATCCGCCGCG
>CAYPYV010000223.1:0-5070 GCA_964414845.1 uncultured Devosia sp.
GTCGAGCTGCCGGTGGGGAAATCGACCAAGGTGCCGTGGTCGGTGAAGGCGGGCGAAACAAGCCGGGCGATTTCGGGCGCGATCACCGAGGGATGCGGAAGCTTTTCGGCATCTTCGCCCGGGAAGGCCTTGTTGCGCATGGCTGTCCGCAGCGCGCCAGGATTGATGAGGTTCACGCGCACCGGGGTTGTCTGCATTTCGAGCGCCCAGGTGGTCGCAAGGGCTTCGAGCGCGGCCTTGCTGGCGGCATAAGTTGCCCAATAGGGCATCAGATGACGCGCCGCGGCCGAGGTGACGAATAGCGCGCGGCCGGCATCGGACTGGCGAAGCAGCAATTCGAGCGAGCGGATGAGCCGGTAATTGGCCGTGACATTGAGCGCAAAGGCCTGATCGAAATCCTTGGGGGCGACGTGGGCGATGGGCGAGAGCACGCCGAGAGCGGCGGCATTTGCAACGAGACCGTCAAGCTTGCCCCAGCGCTCGAAGATGGCAGCCCCCAGCCGGTCGATGGCGTCGAACTCGCGCAAATCGGCTGGCACCAGGGTAGCGGATCCGCCCGCGGACTTGATTTCGTCGTCGAGATCCTCGAGGCCGCCGACAGTGCGCGCCACCGCAATGACATGCGCGCCCTGGGCTGCGATTTCGCGGGCGGCGAAATAGCCGATGCCGCGCGAGGCGCCGGTCACGAGGATGGTGCGGCCAGCGAGTGGCTTGTCAGTCATGATGCGGTTCCAGTTACGATCGGCGGCTTGATAACCGCAACCCGCCGCAGTTGGAAGGGCAGAAGCGCCTCAGCGCCTTGGGGTCAGCTCGCTTCCTTCATGAGTGCGACAGTCTTGGCGTCGCCACGGCGCCTGCCATTGAGATCCACGAGCGCGGTCGGATAGTCGCCGGTGAAATAGTGGTCGGTGAATTGCGGGGCCTTGGGGTCGCGCTTCACCCCGCCCACCGCATCATAGAGCCCGTCTATAGAGAGGAACGCGAGCGAATCCGCGCCGATGAACCTGCACATGGACGCGAGGTCGGCATGTTGGTTGGCGAGCAGATGCTCGGGATCGGGCGTGTCGATGCCGTAGAAGTCCGGGTAGTAGATCATCGGGCTCGCGACACGGATATGCACCTCGCGGGCACCAGCCTCGCGCATCATCTGCACGATCTTTACCGACGTGGTACCGCGCACGATGGAATCGTCGATGAGCACCACGCGCTTGCCGTCGATTTCGGCGCGGTTTGCCGAGTGCTTGAGCTTGACGCCGAACGCCCGGATCGACTGGGTCGGCTCGATGAAGGTGCGACCGACATAGTGGTTGCGGATGATGCCGAGCTCGAATGGAATGCCGCTTGCCTGCGCGAAGCCGATGGCAGCGGGCGTACCACCGTCGGGCACCGGCACGACGACATCGGCCTCGACAGGTGATTCCTTCGCCAGATTGATGCCCATGCGCTTGCGCGCCGAATAGACGGACCGACCGGAGACGACGGAATCGGGCCGGGCGAAATAGACATACTCGAACAGGCAGGGCCGCTCGGGTTGCTTGCGCTGGGCCTTCCGCGCTTCGATGGAAATCGAACCATCGGGCTGGATTTCGCAGATGATCACTTCGCCGTTCTCGACGTCGCGCACATAAGTGGCGCCAATGATGTCGAGCGCGCAGGTTTCGGAGCAGAAAATCGGCTTACCGTCGAGATCGCCCATGACCAGCGGCCGAATGCCGATGGGATCGCGCGCCGCGATGAGCTTGGTGCGCGTCATGGCGAGCATGGAATAGCCGCCCTCCATCTGCCTGATGGCATCGATGAAGCGATCGGTGGTCGAGGAATGCCGCGAGCGGGCGACGAGGTGCAGAACCACCTCGGTATCGGAGGTGGACTGGCAAATGCCGCCGGTGGCGATGATCTGGCGGCGCAGCGTCAGGCCATTGGTGAAATTGCCATTATGGGCAATGGCGATGCCGCCTTCCTCGAGCTCGGCAAAGAGCGGCTGTACGTTGCGCAGCGCCACCTCGCCAGTGGTGGAGTAGCGGGTATGGCCGATTGAAATGGCGCCCGGCAACCGGGCCAGCGTTGCCGGATCGGTATAGTGGTCGCCGACGAGGCCCATGCGCTTTTCGGTGTGAAACTGCTTGCCGTCGAAACTGACGATGCCGGCGGCTTCCTGCCCGCGATGCTGCAGCGCATGCAGGCCGAGCGCTGTGAGGGTTGCCGCTTCCGGATGGCCAAGGATGCCGAAGACACCGCATTCCTCGCGTAGGGTATCGTAGTCCCACTCGGCGATAGCTTTGGTCGGAGCGGCGGAGGCGGGAAGATGCGCGTCAGAACCGGGCATAGACGAATCCTTCGAGCAGCAAAGGTTCAGTTCAAAGACAATGGGACCGCACATGCGGTCCCATAGAGGCATTGCGATGGCACGAAAATGCCATCACGTATTCGTGCCCGCGGCCGGCGCGCCATCCTGCGGAGCGTCGTTCTCGAGGCCATCGGTGGTGTTGTCGTCGGCAGCGGGAGCCTGATCGTTGGAGCCACCTTCTTCCGGCGGGTTCTCGTCGTCCGTCTGGCCCCGCTTGAGGATGTCGGTCACCTGCTTTTCCATATCCGGCGGCAGTACGGCAATCAGATCGTCGCCGAGACGCTGAAGGATGGGCAGGCTCCGGGCTTCCGACGCCCAGCTGGGCAGGTTGGGCATGAGCCAGGTGACGAAGACCACCGCGACGACGCCGATCAGGATGCCGCGCGCAACACCGAAGATGAAGCCAAGGGTGCGATCGAGCGGGCCGATGCGGCTGTCGACGACGAAATCGGCAATACGCATGGTGATGAGGTGCAGGATGATCAGCGCAACCAGGAATGTGCCGCCGATGGTGACGATGTCGGCCACGATGGGCTCATCGATGTAGCCGCGCGCGATTTCCTTGTGGAAGAAATACGCGTAGGCCGCGATTGCCGCCGAGCCTGCCCAGGTCGCCAGCGACAGGATTTCGCGGGTGAAGCCACGCGCGGTGGCAAGAATGGCCGAAATCAGCACCAATACGCCGACCCCGACGTCGAAAGCCGTCAACATTGCGAAAATCCGCCGATCCGAAGCGATATCAATTCCGTGTAGCTTCTAACGCCGCCGATTCCAAGCGGCGACACCCGCAACCCACCGGTCGGGCGGTGCAAGATGTCGATAGCGTGACCAAAGCGCTACTCCGCTGCCTGCTTACGTCCATTGGCGGCAATACGGCCAACCAGTGCGCCAAGCTCGCCAAACTCCGAGATATCGATGCCGCGCGGCTCGTCGCCCGGCCCGAGACGGCCGGTAACGGCGGCGCGGAAGCCGAGTTTCTGCGCCTCGCGCAGACGAAGGCCGGCATGGACGACGGGGCGGATTCCGCCTGCAAGCGAGATTTCGCCGAAATAGACGGCGTCGGGCGGGAGCGGCGAACCGGTGAGCGATGAAATGAGAGCGGCTGCTACCGCGAGATCGGCAGCGGGTTCGGCAATCTTCAGGCCGCCGGCAACGTTGAGGTAAATATCGTTGGCACCGATGCGAACGCCGCAGCGCGTTTCGAGCACCGCAAGCACCATGGCAAGGCGCGAGGCGTCCCAGCCGACCACGGCGCGACGAGGCGTGCCGAGCGGCGAGGCGGCGACCAGCGCCTGGATTTCGCACAGTACCGGCCGCGTGCCTTCCATGCCGGCAAAGACGGCGGAGCCGGCCGCATCCTTGTCGCGCTGATCAAGAAAAAGCGCGGAGGGGTTGGCCACTTCGCGCAGGCCGCCCATCGACATTTCGAAGACGCCAATCTCGTCGGTGGCGCCATAGCGGTTCTTCACGCCGCGCAGAATGCGGAAGGTATGGCTCGAGTCGCCCTCGAAATAGAGCACGGCATCGACCATGTGCTCGACGACGCGCGGGCCGGCGATCTGCCCGTCCTTGGTGACATGGCCGACGAGGACCACGGCGGCGCCGGATTTCTTCGCGAAGCGGGTGAGCGCCTGCGCCGAGGTGCGAACCTGGGTGACGGTGCCGGGCGCGCTCTCGGCACGGTCTGTCCAGAGCGTCTGGATGGAATCGATGATGACCAGATGCGCCGCCGGCCCTTGCTGCAGCGTAGCGAGGATGATCTCGACATTGGTTTCGCTGGCGAAAAGCACGCCCTGATCGGCGAGACCGAGGCGCTGGGCACGAAGTCGCACCTGGCCTACGGCCTCTTCGCCCGAGACATAGATGACGCGGCGGCCCTGCCCTGCCATGGCGGCAGCGGCCTGGAGCAGCAGCGTCGATTTGCCGATGCCCGGATCACCGCCGACGAGGACAGCGGAGCCCATGACGAATCCGCCTCCGGTAACCCGATCGAGTTCGGCAATTCCGGTGACGAGGCGCGCAGCGGTTTCGGTTTCGCCGTTCAGGGTCTGCAGATCGACCGGCTTGCCGCCGGCAATGGCGACTTTCGGACCAGCGCCGACGCCCGAATCGACGAGTTCCTCAACGATGCTGTTCCACTCACCGCAGGATTCGCAGCGGCCCTGCCATCGGGCGGAGACCGCGCCGCAGGACTGGCAGATGAAGGTGGATTTCGACTTGGCCATGGGCGCTCCTCAGTCGCTTTGGTTAGCGCAGTCTGGCCAGCCATTCAAGAACGAAATAGGAACATCACGAGCTTGGAGGATCGCCGGCGAAGGGGACCGGACGCCGAGGACCGAGCAGTGCGGCGGGCGAGCGGGCCGCGACGCGGAGCATGGGGAGGATGTCGGCCAAGGTGTAGGCCAGGACGTCGCCGAGCTTTCGACGACGCGTGCGCTTGACCCGAAAGCGGCTGATCTCGCTGCGGGCGGCGCCGGTGAATTCTACGCCGTCGCGGGGTGTTTCTGGAGACAGAACGTCGAGCTGTACGATGGGGCCCGGCACGGCCTGCAGGATGGTGCTGCGCCATAGATGCCGGCCATAGCGGCCAAAAAGGAAGCGATCGACTGCCATGTCGTTGACGTCGGGCGCCTCTAGCGACGCCTCGGCGGCGGCGCGGGATATCAGGTAGCCGGCTGTGCCGCGATGGGTGGAGAGCAGCTCATGGAGCTCGCTGCCGCCGA
>CAYPYV010000224.1:0-5047 GCA_964414845.1 uncultured Devosia sp.
CGTGACGCTCTACAACCGCCGGCGAAACGAGATCTGGAGTTGCGTTTAGCTGCGCTCTCTACATCTGTGTTCAGACGCCAACGCGAACGAAGGAAAAGGCCTTCGATCGAGCCCTTTGGCCTGCAAGGGATGCTTGGCGGGGCCGGTCTTCGCAGACCGGGTCCGCCTCTTTCTCTCCGCCTGTTTCGCAGCGATAGGAGTCAGCGACGGCCGGCCGGCGTATTCGCGCTCAGCGCCATCAAGCAGCCGTTCGACACGCCTGCGAGCCAATCGCCGAAGGTCGGCCTGCCAGCGAAGCAGGGCACAGGGTGAGCGGCTCGCATGGCCGATCCGGCAAACGAGTCCGCTACCTCTTCTTCGTCTTCTTTTGAAAACTCAGGACTCCATCCAGTTCCTGCAGGCCACCATCGTCCTCCTGCGCCACCGAGCCACTCCACACCTTCACGGGTTCGTCTGGGCCGCCGTCCGGCTCGAACCACAGCAACGAGAACGTCTCCTCAAAGGTCGGATAGTGCTTCGCCATCTCGGTCAGGTCGTAGCCATTGGGCCAGTCTCGAAACCAAACGTCCTGCGCGACCCGTGAGTCTTCGCCTGACCACTCGCCCTCTTGTACAAGCCGATGGGCAACCGATCCGGGCGGGATCGGTGACCTCATCTCGACCCAGGCATTGAGGTCGCGCAGAGCCTTGGAGCGCGATGCGTACCGTACTACCGTCGCGTTCATGAACACGAAGGCGCACGGATAGTCTGTGACTGCGGCTAAGCGCGAAGCGCAGGCAGCGAAGGAGACCACGTACTTCGAGCGCAAGCGTTCGATCAACTCGAACGAAGGTTGGTCCTGGTCCACGTCGCGCTTGAACGCGTCGAACGGCATCAACAGTTCGGATGCAAAAATGTCGCACGCGATCTCGTTGTCGTCGCGCTTGGCATAGGACCAAGCTGGGGTTTCTTGATGATTCGAGGCAAGGCCCAGCACGAGATGGCCCACCTCATGGCAAGCCGAGAATCGCTGGCGCTCACGCCGCTCCAACTCGTTGACGACGATGGACGACTTTCCGTCCCGACGGGTGAGCGTGTAACCGGACTCCCCCGGGCTCATCTCCTCGGTCGTGAGCTTGGCGTTGACCTTCCGCGTGTAGACAGTCAGATCCTTGTCGATGTTCGACAGATCGAGCCCTGCCATGAACTGGCGCGCCTTCAGGCGGATCGCCAGTTCGTCTATCACTCGTCGTCCTCGAGTGCCTTACGGACGCGCGCTGCTATGGCCTCCATATCGGGCCTTCCGGCCCCGCGGTGCCGCATCGTTGCGCCCATCTCGAACATCTCTGCCGTCAGGTCGGTGCCAAGCACATGCTCGACCCAGTCGGGGTTGACTTCATTGCTCATCATGAACTGGGCCATCTCGACCTCCCGCGGTTTCGCCTTCAGCACCCGCAGTAGCCGTTCCATCAGTTCGCTCGAAGGTGATTGCTTCTCCCCAGTCTCCAGGCGGTAGATGTAGGTGTGGTCGATGTCGGCTAGCTGACCGAGCTCCCGCGATGACAGGTCTCGGGCCTCGCGCAACTTTCGCAAGAGCATCCCCAGGCCGGACTGCGCCATAAAGGCTTCCTTCCGCAGAAAAATGCGTGTAAAGTGTTGTCTGTGCAGGCAACAGGCCCCAAGATCACCTGGGGATCACAGATCGTTGCGTAGTCTCTGCTCGTTGCCCGCACAAGCAGCAACTATGCCACTCAACCCCCTCTTCTGCAAGCAGATCCATTGATAGGAGCGAACCATGGCTAAGAACAAGCCTATCGGCGACAACGCTCGTGTCGGAGCGGTCCGTGACCGCTCGCAAGTCTTCAATCCGCTGACGCAGACCTGGACGAAGCGTGACGCCTCGTCCGGCCGGTTCATGGACCAGAAGGCTGACGGCGATCCGTTCAAGGGCGTCCGCAAGGAAAAACCTGTGAAGTAAGCGCGGCGGGTCAAGACCGCCTTGTGTGGTCCCCCGCCCACCCGTGGAGACCATATGCATCGGGACCTTTCCATCGAACCGCCTCGCCGCCGCTTCTCGGTTGGCGCTTCGGCCAGATTCTTCTATCTCGGCGAGGCCATCGCCCGCGTCTACGAGCCAACGCAGACGCAGTTGAGCGACCTGGATCGCGCCTATCAGAGCACCGGCGAGTACCTGGTGACCTGCCCGGAGTTCGACGGCCTGCTGTACCTCGTGCACGCGCACGGCTCGCGCCAGCTGGGCACCATGGTCCGGCCGATGGAAGAGTTCCGCGAAGGCTTCGACATCGACTTGGCCGCGTGCCTGACCCGTGAAGGTCTCCAGCGATATGGCGGCGCCGGTGGCCCGGCGCGGCTCATCAACGACCTCTACGCCGCGCTCAAGCGATACGCCGACCGTCACGACCTGAAGATCGAGCGTGATGACCGCTGCGTGACCATCACCTACGCCGGCGGCATGAAAGCCGACTTCGCGCCCATCATTGATGACGCGTCGCACGTTGTGCTGCACGGCGAGACGCATGGACGCATCCCCGACCGTGACCTGCAGCGCTACATGTCCACGAACCCCCGCGGCTACTGCCGTGCGTTCGACTCGATCGCCCAGGTTGCACCGGTCTTTGAGCGTCGGGTTGAGCTCAACGCCACGTTCGAGTCGCTGCGCAAGTCCGAACTCCTGCCTCTGCCTGATGCCGATGAAGTCTTCGCCCGCCTGTTGTCGCGTCTGACGCAACTCGCGAAGATCAACCGCAACATCGCATTCGGTGCACCCACAAGCGGAGAGAACTTGGCGCCGCCGTCCTGCGTCGTGACCACCCTGGTCGCGAACGCCTACGCGATCGAAGCGCCAAAGCCCCACGACGGGCCGATGGACCTGTTGCTCGACATCGTTCAGTTGATGCCGCGACTCATCAAGCGGTTCCCGATGCCTGACGGCAGCGAGTTCTGGTATCTCGACAACCCGACCGCGCAGAACGACAACCTGGCTGCCGGCATGAACACGAAGGCGAAGCAGCAGGCCTTCGACGCGTGGTGTGAGCGCCTGGTCGCGGACCTTACTTCCCTCGTCGACGCCATCGACCAGGGCGCTGGGATGGACGTCATCGCTCGTGCTGTCGAGCGTGCCTTCGGGCCGCGCGCTCGGGCAGCGGTGCTCGAGGACAACGCACAGCGGCGCGAAGCGAACCGTTCCGCAAATCGCGGCATCTTCGTCGTGGGGTCGAGTGCCGCGGTCTCGACGCCGACCTTCGCGCACACGAACTTCGGTGACTGAATGCGAGCCACCCCGCCTGTGCGACTTCCCACGCTCGCCGAGCGGGCGATGGAACTACGCGCGCTGAACTTCCCTGGCGCGCGCGTGCGACTGCTCCACGGTCGCGAGCTTCGCTACAGCTTCTCGATCTCGCCGACGGCCTTCTCCCGGCTGTATCACTGTGTGCTCCTGCTGACACCGGCGCGATCGCCCCAGATGTTTGTTGTGAACCCTGACCTGCGCGCACTGGCCGACCGTCGGCCTCTGCCTCACGTCTATCACTACGACGGGCCGGGTGTGAGGCTGTGCCTGTGGTTGCCGCGCAAGAACGAATGGCTGCCCCAGATGCGCTTATTGGAGACCTACGTGGCCTGGACCAGCGAGTGGCTGAACTACTTCGAGGAGTGGCTTGTCACGGGGGAGTGGGCAGGCGGTGGGGAGCATCCACCGCCGCGGAAGAAGCGCCGCCGCCTCCGCGCAACCAGACCGGTGACCACATGAACAACATTACCCAAAGGCAGTTGCTGCCGGCGATGCTCAGCCTGGTTCGGGCGCGCACGCTGGCCTATCGCCGCGCCAAGCGATGCCAGGCGTTCGTTCTCGCGCTCAATCTGCTGCTCCCGGTCGCCTCGGCGGCCGCGGCCGTCTTCATGCCCGACGCCCGTCCCGCCATCGCGGTCTGCGCCCTGCTCCTGGGCATCTTCGACGTGACCGCGATCGACGCCTGGATGAAGGCCCGTCTGAAGGTCGGCGCGAAGCTGCAAGAAGAGTTTGATTGCGAGGTTCTCGACATCGACTGGAACGAGTTCGTGGCCGGCACGAAGATGGACGCAGAGGCAAGCTACGAGGACGGCTGTCGAACGCTCAATGACGTCGACGAGAAGCGTCTGCGTGATTGGTACCCGGTCGGGGTGGCCGAGACGTCTCTGGAAGTTGCCCGTGTCATCTGCCAACGAGAGAACCTCGTCTACGACAGCGACCTGCGGGTGGCCTACCGCCGCGTCCTCTTCTGGTTTGTCGTCGTTTTCGTTGTTGTGTTCAGCGCGGCAAGTTTGGCCTTCAATCCCTCCTTCATGTCGCTTGTGCTTGCGCTGGTGCCTGCCGCGCCGGCTCTGACCTGGGCGCTGCGCGAAAACAAGCGGCAAGGCGACACCCTCGAGACCCTGACGCGGCTGAAGGCCGAATCCGAAAAGCTGCTGAAGGCCACTATCAACGGCGTAGATGCTGCCGAAGCGAAGAGACGGTCCCGTGAACTGCAGGATGCGATCTTCGGCCACCGCCTATCAAGTGCACTCGTCTTTGACTGGCTCTACAACCTCCTGCGCCCGCGGCTCGAAGCAAAGTTGGTCCACGGCGCGAAGCGTTGGGTCGATGAAGCCAAGAGGTCAGGCACTTGAGAGCGCGGTAGGACGCTGGCATCGCATGATTGCGCCTGTGGTCCGCCGCCACTCCAAGTCAACGAGCCAACCAGCAGCAGCCGCACTCGGCCCGCTCCACCTGATCGGCGGCTGAAGACCGACTATCTCTTCTTGCCTACCTTCGTTGCGCCCTTTTGATTCCGACTCTCGCGCGTTGAAGCGGCGGGCTCGTTCAAGTTGTAGAACTCATGCAGCTTGGCTGCCAGCAGTTGCTTGTCGGGCAATTGGGTCTGGTATTGCGCGACGAGAGCCGGCGATAGCGCTCGACTCAGCGCGTACTCCACCACCTCGCTGTCCTTGGAAGCGCACAGCAGGACCCCGATGGCCGGGTTCTCGTGCGGTTTGCGCACGTCACGGTCCAGCGCTTCCAGGTAGAAGTTCA
>CAYPYV010000225.1:0-5045 GCA_964414845.1 uncultured Devosia sp.
CCGGTGATCACCTCGTCGAAGATCAAGAGGATGCCGTGCTTCCTGGTGATCTCCCGCAGCTTCTTGAGATACCCCTTGGGTGGGATCAGCACGCCGGTCGACCCGGCGACGGGCTCGACGATCACGGCGGCAATGGTCGAGGGGTCATGCAGGGTGACAATGCGCTCGAGCTCGGTCGCCAGATCCGCGCCAGTCTCGCGCTCGCCGCGGGTGAACTGGTTCGCGCCCGGCGTATGGGTGTGCGGCATGTGGTCGACGCCGGTCAGCAGCGTTCCGAACATCTTGCGGTTGGTGACGATACCCCCAACCGAGATGCCGCCGAAATTCACGCCGTGATAGCCGCGCTCGCGTCCGATCAGGCGGAAGCGGCCACCCTCGCCCTTCACCTTGTGATAGGCGAGCGCCACCTTGAGCGCGGTCTCGACCGATTCCGAGCCGGAATTGGTGTAAAGCACATGGTTGAGCCCTTCGGGCGCGATGTTCACCAGCGCATTGGCCAGTTCGAACGCCTTGGGATGGCCCATCTGGAAGGCGGGCGCATAATCCATCTCGGCTGCCTGCTCGGCGATCGCCTGGACGATCTTCGGGCGGCAATGGCCGGCATTCACGCACCATAGGCCCGCCGTGCCATCCAATACCTTGCGGCCGTCCGACGTGGTATAGTGCATGTCCTTGGCGCCCACGAACATGCGCGGCGCCTTCTTGAACTGTCGGTTCGCCGTGAACGGCATCCAGAACGCGCTCAAATCGTTTGGCGTGACATTGCGACGGTCGGACACCTCAGACGCTCCTCGGCATTTTGTTGAGTACCTAAGTCAAGTTTCTTTACGCTTGACCTTTGGACGTGTTATCCAGAAATTTGACCAGTTGGAAAAATTCTTATCACTCCCATGCCGCCGATCAAGGTGAAAATGCTGGACGAAGAGCAGGCAAAACCGGCGGCGGAACAGGGGGCGAAGAAGCCCGCAAAAGCTGGTCGTCCGCGCACCCGAATCCAGCGTGAGAAGCAGGATGTGATCCTCGAAGCGGCGCTCGACGTGTTCAGCCGCGAGGGCTTCCGCGGCGCGACGATCGACCAGATTGCCGAGGCTGCCGGCATGTCCAAGCCCAACCTGCTCTATTATTTTCCGCGCAAGGAAGAGATCTACAAGCGCCTGATGACAGAGATGCTCGATGTCTGGCTCGCGCCGCTGCGTGAGCTCGACTCCGACGGCGATCCGGTGCCGGAGATTCGTTCCTACATTCGCCGAAAGCTCGAAATGAGCAGGGATTTTCCGCGCCAGAGCCGGCTCTTCGCCAACGAGATGCTGCAGGGTGCGCCGCGCATCATCGACATGCTGTCGACCGACCTGAAGGGGTTGGTCGACGAAAAGGCGCAGGTGCTCGAAAGCTGGATGGAGCGCGGCAAGATTCGCCGCACCGACCCCTATCACCTGATCTTCTCGATATGGGCGACGACACAGCACTATGCCGATTTCGACGTGCAGGTGCGCGCCGTGCTCGGCAAGGGTCGCGGTGGCGAAGGGCGCTTCGAGGATGCGGCGCGGTTTCTCGAGACGCTGTTCCTCTATGGGCTGCTGCCCAAGCAGCCCTGAATTCTCACCTTTCGGGTAGCAGGGCGAGGACCAGCAGCGCCATGGCGGTGAGCAATGCGCCCGCCACGACCGACAGACTCACCCAGCCATGTCCTACCGTGCCTTCGAGCACGATGACGAAGCTCGGCACGATATAGCCATAGGCAATCACCTTGGGAGCCGGCAGGTGCACCGAGGCGTACTGGATGAGGAAGAAGGCCAGCGCCGTCGGAAAGATCGCGAGATAGGCGGTTACCGCCCAGACCATCGGCGGCAGGGCGAGCCAGTCTGTACCCAGGATATCCGGGAGGCCCCAGAGGCTGATGCAGACGGTCGTGCCGAGCAATGTCCAGAAGCTCAGCACCAAAGGGCTTTCGCCGTGATTGAAGCGCCTCAGCAGCGGCGTGTAGAAGGAATAGGCGACGCACCCGATGAAGTAGATGATCTCGCCCAAGCCCACATCGAAGCGCATCAGCGCATCGAGATCGCCCCGGAAGATCACCCAGATCGCGCCGGCGCCCGCGATCAGCAGGCTGACGAGCACAGATGGCCCCGAGCGCTGGCCCACGAGGAAGTAGGCAGTTACCGCGGTCATCAGCGGCACGAGCGTGTAGACGGCGCTGGTCGCGACCGGCTTTGTCATGGTCAGCGCCACGAACATCGTGACGAAATAGATCGCGGTGAGCGCCCCGTTGATCCCGAAGCGCCAGGGCGCGCGGGGCCATGTGAAGGCCTGTCCGCGCATGCCGAAGACCCACGCTCCCATCAGAGCTGTCGCGATCGCGAAGCGCACCGCGTTGAGCGGTGCCGCCCCGATATAGGGTACGGTCCACGATCCGAAGGTGAAGCTTCCTGCGATCGAAGCGGCGAACACCAGCATGCTCAGATGGGCGACGAGGCGCCCCCGGCGCGTCTGGTGGCCGCCCTCAGATGGCATGCGCGATGACCATCAGGAAGGCACCGCAAATGCCGGCATTCATGACATTGGCGTAGATATGCGGCCCGCGATCGGCCTTCGGGAACGCCCAGACCGGATGGAAGAGCAGCGTCGCGATGACGAGGAATACAATGAGCGCCACGCCGCCCCAGATCGACAGGACCGGTACGAACAGGCCGAGCACGGTCAAGATCCCTCCCAATGCCTGGAGGGCAATGCCGATCTCGACCAGCATCCTGCCATTGCCGATATTGCGATCGGCAAGCAGGCCCGACAGGCGCGGCACATTGCCGAGCTGGTTGCGAACGGCATGGATGATGAAGGCGCCGCCGAGCAGCAACTGCCCGACGCTGAACACTGAATCGGTCATTTGGATCTCCCTCTTGCAACGGCTCTACACCCAACCGGAGCTTGACGTCAGGGAGAAAAAGGTCGGGCGGGGGTCAGCCGACCGCGCGTAACCGGTCGACCTGAAGTACCTGCCGAGCCGATCGCTTGGCACGATAGAGCGCGATATCGGCGTATCGCAGCAAGGTTTCGGCGTCGCGGCCATCCTCGGGAGCTATGGCGGCGCCGATGCTGCCATGCACATTGAGCGTATGGCTGCCGATCGTGAATGGAGCGCCGAGCGCAGTATCGATATCGCGGGCCAGTTCGTCGAGATCGGCGCGGGTCACGTTGCGCATGCATACGATGGTGAACTCGTCGCCACCGATGCGTGCCACGAGGTCGCCCGAATGCGCGCAGGAGCGGATGCGCCCGGCGACACGTTGCAGCAACTCGTCGCCGGCTCCGTGCCCGAGCGTATCATTGACGGCCTTGAAGTCGTCGAGGTCGAGGCTGAGGATGCCGACTGGCGCACCGCTGCCAAGGCCAAGGGCGATGGCTTCATCGAAGGCCAGCCGGTTGCCGAGCCCGGTCAGCTGGTCGCGCCGTGCGAGGTCATGCGCGTCGCGCCGTCGCGCCTCGAGTTCGGTCGCGATCATGTAGAGCCTGCGCATCAAGAGCCCGGACATGATGAGGAACAGGATGGTTCCGCCGATGCGCAATGGGGCAAGGGTCGCATAGATTTCCGTGCCGAGCTTCCGCGTCGACCAGGCGAGCGCGCGACCGCTGCCATCGAGGAGCATCAGGCTGGTCTCGCCGGGGACGACACCTCTGATATCGGTCACTCGAGCCCCGGTTAGTCCCTGCTCCAGGGCCAGGCGATTGAGCATCGACGTGTCGAGGGTCTCGCCGCGCTTCAGCATGTAGCTCAGCGCATTCTGCGCCCGCACCCGCTCCTGACTGGCGATCGTGTCGTTGATATAGCCCGAGGTGAAGAATACGACGCCGAGAACGGTGCAGGAAAGCAATGCCGTCATGACCATTGCCGCAATCAGCAGGCGGCGGGTGGCACCAAGCTGGTTCGAGAATGTCTCGGAAGAGCTGCCGACTTTCGCCGTGGCTGGGCCCGGCGAGACGGCGCGAGAGGCGCGTTTGGTCAACATGGCGAATCGTCCAATTCGCCCCGGAGTTTAGCGTGCACTCGCCTGCGTGATGTTTACCGGCCCAGGCTAAGTTGCGGCAGTTGGTTAATATTTGCTTCAACCAGCAGGCAAGGTTGATACAGAAGGCGTCGGGGATACCGACGCCTTCATCGCTTTACGTAGTTTTTGGCGTCATTCGGCCGGCTCGACCGCCTTCTTGGCGGCCGGATTATTCGGGTGCGTCGTCCAGTTGGCATAGTTGGGCTCGACGACCTTCTTGGTGCGCTGATCGAGCATTCCGGGCTCGAGGGCGATCATCGAGATGCAGTCTTCCACCGGGCAGACATTGACGCAGAGATTGCACCCCACGCACTCGTCGTCCATGACCTCGAAGTGGCGCACGCCATCCTTCGACTTGGTGATCGCCTGGTGAGAAGTATCCTCGCAGGCAATGTGGCAGCGGCCACACTTGATGCACTTTTCCTGGTCGATCCGTGCCTTGGTGACGTAGTTCAGGTTGAGATATTGCCAGTCGGTGACATTCCGCACGGCCTTGCCGGTGAAGTCATCGAGCGTCGCGTAGCCCTTCTCGTCCATCCAGGCCTTGAGGCCGGAGATCATCTCCTCGACGATCTTGAAGCCATAAACCATTGCGGCGGTGCAGACCTGCACATTGCCGGCGCCCAGTGCCATGAACTCGGCCGCATCGCGCCATGTGGTGACACCGCCGATGCCGGAAATCGGCAGGCCGTAGGTGGCCGGGTCGCGTGCAATCTCCGCAACCATGTGCAGTGCGATCGGCTTGGCCGCCGGGCCGCAATAGCCGCCATGCGTGCCCTTGCCGTCGATTGTCGGATTGGGGGCCATCAGGTCGAGATCGACGCTGGTGATGGAGTTGATGGTGTTGATGAGGCTCACCGCATCGGTACCGCCATTCTTGGCCGCCCGCGCCGGACGCCGCACATCGGTCACGTTGGGTGTGAGCTTGGTGATGACCGGCATGCGCGAATACTGCTTGCACCAGCGCACGACCATTTCGACATATTCGGGCACCTGGCCCACGGC
>CAYPYV010000226.1:0-5034 GCA_964414845.1 uncultured Devosia sp.
AGTCCGGTGCTCGGTGCTTGCCAAGTGCGGCAACGCAGTCAAACAGGACCTCATCCTGAGCCTGTCGAAGGACGAGGTCCGGTAGCAGCAAGAGCTCAGCTGAACCCGGCCACTGCCGTCGGCAGGTAGGGCGCCTCGAGCCGGGCGATCTCGTCAGCCGTCAGCGTCACATCGAGCGCGCCAAGCGCATCGGCCAGTTGCGGCAGCTTGGTGATGCCGACGATAGGGGCCGTCACCGGCGACTTCCGCAGCACCCAGGCAAGTGCCACCTGCGCCATGGTCAGCCCGCGCGCCGTGGCAATGGCCGCGACCGCTTCGTTGATCTGCCGAGCCGCATCTTCCACCTTGGTGTAGAGCGTCTTGCCGAATTCGTCAGTGCCTGTGCGCTCGGTTGTGGTGCCCCAGGGGCGCGCCAGACGACCGCGGGCCAGCGGCGACCACGGAATCACGCCGATCCCTTCCTCGCGGCAGAGCGGCAGCATTTCGCGCTCTTCCTCGCGGTACATGAGGTTGAGATGGTTCTGCATGGAGACGAAGCGCGCCCAGCCATGCTGCTCCGAGATCTTCAGCATCTTCATGAACTGCCAGGCGAACATCGAGGACGCGCCGATATAGCGGACCTTGCCTGCCCTTACGACGTCATTGAGAGCTTCGAGCGTCTCTTCCATCGGGGTCGCCGCGTCGTAGCGATGGATCTGGTAGAGATCGATATAGTCGGTCCCGA
Organism: uncultured Devosia sp.; assembly: GCA_964414845.1. Lineage (GTDB taxonomy): Bacteria > Pseudomonadota > Alphaproteobacteria > Rhizobiales > Devosiaceae > Devosia_A. The sequence goes on from CAYPYV010000226.1 coordinate 725, forward strand.
GCCGGCGGAGCGAGGCATCTACCTCGTTGAGGATGGCCTTGCGCGACTGCCCACGGCCGTTCGGGCCCTTGCGCATTTCGCCATGCACCTTGGTGGCGATCACCAGTTGATCGCGCGGCGCGAGATCCTTCAGCACCCGGCCGACGATTTCCTCGCTGGTGCCGGCCGAATAGACATTGGCGGTATCGAAGAAATTGATGCCCGCTTCCCACGCCGCTGTCAGGATCGGCCGGCTCGACGCCTCGTCGAGCGTCCATTCATGGCTGCCAGCCTTGGGGTCGCCGAACGACATGCAGCCGAGGCAGAGGCGGCTGACTTCGAGGCCGGTGCGGCCGAGGCGGACATATTGCATGGGTAAACTCCGGCGGGACAAGCAGATATCGACCCTATCAGCACGGCCCCCTGCGGTGAACCTGACCATTGTGACTGCGCTCTGCGGCAAACGCGTAGCCCGCGCCCGCCGGTGAAACGGGGCGGGCGATGCGCTTGGCGGAGGCCGCGCAGAGGGCTATGGTGCGTCAAGTGGGAGGTAGCCGATGCGCCTGCGCCATATCCTGCCCGTGTTGCTTGCGCTTGCCAGCCCGGCTCTTCCGGCGGTGGCGGAAGACATCCACCTCGATAGCAGTGCCATTGCCGCACTCATGCAAGCTACGGCGCTCGATGATGTATTCTCGCAGTTCAGCGCGGGAATCGCCGCACAGGCGCGCCTCGATGAAATCTCGGCGGATCGGGTGTTCCTCGCGCATTGGCGTACGACCGCGGAGACGGTTCTTGACGCAGAAACGCTGACCCGCCGGCTGAGCCAGGCGATGGCGGGACGGATTGGGCTGGGCGAGGAGGCCGAGCTCAACCGCTTTTTCATGACCCCGCTGGGTAGACAGATCTCGGGGCTCGAGCGTGATGTGGCGCGACTGGCGCCCCTCGACCAGGACGAGGCGGTGTTGCTCGGACACGGCCTCGACAGTGCCGCAACTCCAGCCCGCAAGGCCCTGTTGGACCGACTCATGGCGCTGAGTTCGATGGAAATTTCGCGCGCCATGGTGTGCCAGTCGGTGCGGGCTATGCTGCTTGGGCTCGCATTGACCCGCCAGAGGGCTCCGATGGAACTGCCCTGGGCCGATATCGATGCGCAGGTGGCAGCAATGCAGCCGGGCCTCATCTCCGAACTCGGTGCAGAGCAGCGGGCTCTCATGGCCTATGCGTATCGCAGCCTCAGCGAGGCGGAACTGGAGACTTATGTCGCCTTCCTGGAGCAGCCGGCAGCGCGGCATTTCTACGCCGAGGCAGCGTTTGCGGTGAACCAGATCGTATCGACCGTGATGCGGGAGTTCGGCGAGACGCTGGCGGCACGTATGGCCAGCGTCCCGGTCTAGCGGCGGGCGCTACTCGTTTCGGCGACCGCCATCCGAGATCGGCTGAAGGATGGTATCCATCTGCTTGATGACATTCGTCATCTGGTCCTCCGGTGGGCTCGGCGTGAAGACCGGCCGCGGCGTTCCGGAAGGGAAGGCGCCGAAGGTCTGGAAGAAGTTCAGCATGTCCTGCAGGATCGGCATGCGAAAGCGCATCATAGCGCCCATCGAGACGATTGGCTCGAGATGGCCGAATCCTTCGTAGTACTTCTCGGTAACCCAGACGCCCTGCGCGCGCAGCTTCTCGGCCAGCGCCTTGGAGTTCTCCACACGCACGATCGGGTCGGACGTGCCTGAGCCCAGGAAGATCGGCGGATCGCCCGCGGCCACGAGATTGATCGGCTGCGTGCCTTCCGGATTGGGTGCGTCGCCGAAGATGACGCGGACCTGATCATACTCGAAGGGATAGAAGTTGAACGGGCCGGAAATGGCAGCGACGGCCCGGATTGGCATGGTGACGCCCTGGTCGCGGAAGAACGAGGCGTCGAGGCCGAGCATGACGGCATTGTAGGCGCCCGCCGAGTGCCCGGCGAGGAAGAAGCGGCGCGTATCGCCACCATAGTCGACGATATTGTCCTCTATCCAGCGCGCGGCAGCGGCACAATCCTCGAGGAAATCCGGATACTTGACCTCGGGATAGAGACGGTAGTCGGCGATGACGGCGACATAGCCGTTGGCTGCGAAAGCTCGTCCAACAAACTCATACTCGAACTTGTCGCCCGCGGCCCAGGCGCCGCCATAGATGAACATGACCACGGGTGCGAGGCCATCGGCTTTCTCCGGCGTGTAGATGTCCAGCATGCCGCGCTTGCCCTCGCGATAGCGGATATCCGCCGTCTTCTTCACACCCTGATCCATCGCTTCCGAAATGTTGAAGGGCGAAAAGATCGTGACCTGCGCGACTGCGGGTGCGACGCTGACAGATCCAAGGGTAAGTGCGAGCAACAGGGCCGCGACGCAGTGGAGGAGATGGGACGAGAAGCGTGACAACATGGGTCCGTAACGACAAAGGCGGAATGGCCGTTCCCATTGCGGGAAAAACCTGAAGATTCTATGGCCTGTTGCACACTCAGGTTACTCGCCTACCGCATGGCAGGGCTGTGAAGCTCAGGGGGCCGGCGTGTTCTGCTTCTCGCACCACACTCGCCACATGCCGCGGAAAGCATCCTCCAGGTCGCGCGCGAAGCGCTTGGCATCGAAAAGCTTCGAGGCCAGAACGCGATCACGAAGGTTGGCCCTGAGGGTCGCGAGCGCCTGCCGGTCGGCGGCAAAGGCGGCGGCCTTTGCGACATACTCGTCCGGCGTCAGCGCAACCCATTCATCGAGACCGGCTGCACGTATGGTACTTTCCGCCATGTGGGATGAGAAGCGATCACCGCGCAGGGTCAGCACCGGAACGCCCATGTAGAGGGCCTCTGCGGTCGTCGTGCCGCCATTATAGGGGAAGGGGTCGAGTGCGATATCGATGCCGCCATAGGTAGCGAGGTGTTCCGAATATCCCAGACTCTTGCCCGACACGTCGATTCGGTCGTCGGGTGCGCCCGCATCAATCAGCGCTGCCCTCAGGCGATCGACGGCCGGTTGCTCAACGCTATAGCGCAGGTGCAGGCGGGAATTCGGGACTTCGCGGATCAGCCGCGCCCACAGCGCTATCGCCGCCGGACTCAGCTTGTGGAAATTGTTGAAACTGCCAAACGTGATGGTGCCATTCTCTCCCGCTGGCAGCGGCGCCACCTCCACATCCTGAGCAGGGCGCGAGAAGCACCAATGAGTATCGGGGAGGTACCAGGGCTTCTCAACGAAGTGCGACAGTTCGGTTTCGGGCAGGAGCCAGCGGTTGCAGAGCACATAGTCAATGGCCGGCACCCCGGTGGTGGCGAAGTAGCCCAGCCACGTGAAAGCCACCGGCGCCGGCTTATGGGCGAACATTGTGAGGCGGTTGTTGGCGGTGTGGCCGGAAAGATCGACCAGTATGTCGATTTCATCAGAATGGACCATGCGCGCCACGACATCGTCCCGAACGCCTTGAATGTCGCGCCAGCGAGGAATGAGCACACGAAACTTCTGCTGAAGCGGGTCCTGCGGCAGCCGAAACTGCGCATAAGCATAAATCTCGTAGCGTGACTGGTCGATCTCGGCGAGTGGGCCAAGGAGAAACCGGCCGACGGGGTGGCTATGGAAATCGCCGGAAACCAATCCGATCCGAAGAGGACGATCCGGGTCGGGTTGATTGAACCACTCCGTATAGGGCCGCAAGTCGCCGACCATCCGCTGCATGTATTTTAGGGCATCGTCACGGGCAACAGCAGGATCGTGCTCGAAGGCATTGTTCATGTGGAACAGCAGAACATTCTGAAATATCCGGCCGGCGGCGCCCATTTCGCGGGCGAGGCGCATTTGCTCCACACCCTCGTCAATGCGCCCCATTTGCTCGAACGCCCTGCCCAACGTCACATGGTATTCAGGCTCCTTGGGGTCGAGCGCTATGGCGCGCTGGCTATGGGCAATAGCCTCCTCGAAACGCTTAAGCTTTACCAAGGAAAGGGCGACGTTGTGAATGAGGTGCGGCTGGTCGGGCGCGAGTTCGAGGGCAGCAGCAAATGCCGCCATTGCACCTTCGTCATCCTTCAGCGCCGCCAAGGTGTTTCCGAGACTCGAATGATAGGCAGCGCGCTTGGGCGCGAGGACGATCGCACGACGATAGGCCTCTGCGGCTGCTTCCAACTTCTTGTGAAGGCGCAGGGCGCGGCCGAGATTGGCATGCATGTCGGCCGCTTCGGGCTTCAACTCGGTCGCCCGCTCGAATGCGGCCACCGCGTCTTCAAACCGCTGCAGGTCGACAAGTACGTTTCCGAGGTTGTTGAAGCTTGCGGCGTTACCAGGATCCAGCGCAACCGC
>CAYPYV010000227.1:0-5024 GCA_964414845.1 uncultured Devosia sp.
GGCCCGACTTGGTCAGCGGGTGGTCGGCGAGCTTGTAGATCACCGCCGGCGGGATCGTCGCGACATCGGCGCCCGCGAGCGCAGCCTCGGTCACGTGGTTCGCGCTGCGGATCGAGGCGGCGAGGATTTCCGTCGCGAAGGCATAATTGTCGTAGATCTGGCGGATGTCGCGGATCAGCTGCATGCCTTCGAGATTGATATCGTCGAGCCGGCCGATAAAGGGCGAGATATAGGTCGCGCCGACCTTGGCGGCGAGCAGCGCCTGGTTGGGCGAGAAGCAGAGCGTGACATTGGTCTTGGTGCCGTCGCCGGTCAGCGCCTTGCACGCCTTGAGCCCATCGACCGTGAGCGGCAGCTTCACCACGACATTGTCGGCGATCTTCCGGAGCACTTCGGCTTCCTTCATGATCGTCTCGTAGTCGGTGGATGCCACTTCGGCCGAAACCGGGCCCGGCACGGTCTCGCAGATTTCCTTGATGACTTCCTTGAAGTCACGGCCGGACTTGGCGATCAGCGACGGATTGGTGGTCACGCCATCGAGAAGGCCGGTGGCATAGAGATCGCGGATATCCTTGATCTCGGCGGTGTCGACGAAGAACTTCATTGGGCCCCTCCCGGGATTTCGACTTTGCTTCGTGCCTAAGGTAGGCCGTTTCCGGCCCGCCGCAAGCTGTGTTCAGCGGATGGCGGCGAGCATCTTGTCTGCGAGCTCGCCGATGCGATCCTCTGGGATGCCCGCGACATTGATGCGACTGTCATTGATCATATAGACCGCATCATCGAGCTTGAGCTTGCTCACCACGTCCTCGGGCAGGCCGAGCAGCGAGAACATGCCCGAGTGCTCGGCGATGAAATCGAAATCCTTGGAATTGGACTTCTGCCGGATCGCGTCGGCCAGCTTCACCCGCAGCCGCTGCATGCGGCCGCGCATCTCGTTGAGTTCAGCTTCCCACTCGGCGCGAAGTTCCTTGTCCTCGAGGATAAGCCGCACGATTTCCGCGCCATGGTCCGGCGTCTGGCTGATCGTGGCGCGGATGACATTCTGCATCTGCGAGGAGACGACATCGGCCGAGGCGCTGTCCTTGGCGATGCCGATGGCGACGCCGGCACGCTCGCGATAGAGCCCGAAATTCTTCGAGGCCGAGAAGGCCACCATCGATTCCGGCACCGACGAGACGATCTTGCGAACGCCATAGGCATCCGCTTCGAGCCCATCGCCAAAGCCGAGATAGGCAAGGTCGACCAGCGGGAACGCACCGGTCTTTTGCAGGCTCGCCGCCACCTCGTCCCACTGCGCCGGGGTGAGGTTCGCCCCCGTCGGGTTATGGCAGCAGCCATGCAGCAACACGGTGTCGTCGGCGGTGAGCGTGTCGAGCACACCCATCATGGCGGCGAAATCCACCTTGCGGGTCTTGGCGTCGAAATAGGGGTAGTAATGCGGCTTCAGGCCCACCAGCTCAGCCATCGGCCAGTGGTTCGGCCAGCTCGGATCGGAGATGAAGATGCGCCCACCGGGCCGCGCCCGCGAGATCACGTTCATCAGGATCGAGAGCGCGCCCGTGCCGCCCGCGCCATTGACGCAGCGGATGCGGGAATTGTCGACGACGCCACCCAGCGCCAGATCAACGATGGCGGCAGAGAATTCCTTGTTGCCGACCACGCCCTTGTAGACCTTGGTCTTGGCGGTCTCGAGCATCTTCTGCTCGGCCTTCTTCACCGCGGTCATGATGGGCGTTATGCCCTTTTCGTCTTTGTAGACGCCCACGCCCAGGTCGATCTTGCCCTCGCGGGGGTCGGCGGCGTACTCGGCCATGAGCACGAAAATCTTGTCGAGCGTGGCCTTCTTGAGCGTCTCAAACATCTTGTTTTTCCGGGGAAGGTAAGGCGGGGCTGTTTATAGGCGGCACGCGGCGAAATGCAACGGCCTCCGCACCTCTCCTCCCCCGTTCACGGGGGAGGAAACCGCCGTCAGGCGGAGGTGGGGGGAGCAATAAATGAGCAAGGGTGCTGAGCAACTGGCACCCCCCTACGGCGGCTCCGCCGCCACCTCCCCCGTAAGCGGGGGAGGAAGTGGCAACTACTTCTTCAACGCCGCGATCAGCTGCGGCACGATCTCGAACAGGTCACCCACCAGCGCATAGTCGGCAATCTTCATGAGCGGCGCCTCCGGGTCCTTGTTGATCGCGATGATCTTCTTGGCGCCCTGGATACCGGCCAGATGCTGCAGCGCGCCCGAAACACCGATGCCGATATAGAGGTCCGGCGCCACGATCTTGCCCGTCTGGCCCACTTGCCAGTCGTTCGGCGCGTAGCCGGCGTCGACCGCGGCGCGGGTCGCGCCCACGGCCGCGCCCAGCACTTCGGCGAGCTGTTCCACCAGCACGAACTTCTCCTTCGAGCCGAAGGCGATGCCGCCCGACACCACCACCTGCGCAGTGGCGAGGTCCGGCCGGTCGCTTTGGGTGCGATAGGTCGCGATGAGCTTCGTTACCGCAGCCACCGCCGTTGCCACCGAGTCGACCGGCGCGGCATTGCCCGAGGCCGCCGGGCGGAAGGCCGAAGCGCGGATGGTGAGCAGCTGCTTCTGCTGATGCGAACTCACCGTCTCGAGCGCATTGCCGGCATAGATCGGCCGCTCGAAACGGTTGGGTCCGAGAATGCGCACGACATCGGTGATCGGCATCAGGTCGAGCTTCGCGGCCAACCGCGGGATCACGTCGCGGCCAACGGCCGAGGCCGACGCGACGATGTGGGTATAGGGCTCGGCCCGCTCGGCGAGCAGGGGCGCCAGGGCCTCGGCCGAGAGTGTCGCCAATTCGGCGCTGTCGACCACCAGCACCCGATGCACGCCGGCGATGGCGGCAGCCTCGAGCGGAATGCCGCCCAGTTCGGAACCTGCGACCAGCAGATCCACCGGCCCCAGTTCCGACGCAGCGGCAACGATGCGCGCCGTTGCACCCGTCAGCCTGCCCTGGTCGTGATCGGCGAGAACGAGAACCGACATCAGCGCGCCTCCAGTTCAGCAAGTTCAGCCTTGAGCGCTGCCGCCAGCGCATCGACCGAGGGCAACACCTGGCCAGCGCTGCGCTCCTGGGGTGGCGATACCTTCTCCACAACGAGGCGCGGGGCAATGTCCACGCCCAGTTCGGCAACCGGCCGCACGGCGAGCGGCTTCTGTCGCGCCTTCATCACCATGGGCAGTGCGGCATTTCGCGGCGTGTTGAGACGGAGGTCCGCCGTCACGATGGCGGGCAGCTTGAGCCCGATAGCCACGCGGCCGAATTCAACCTCTCGTATAACTTCGAGATTCTGATCTATTACCTTGATTTCAGAAGCAAAGGTCGCCTGCGGCCAGCCCAGCAACCCGGCCAGCATCTGCCCGACATGGTTGGAATCGTCATCCACCGCCTGCTTGCCGAGCAGCACCAGATCGGGCTTTTCCTCGTCCACCACCGCCTTCAGCAGCTTCGCCACCGCCAGCGTCTCGATCCGCTCGTTCGTCTCGATGACGATGCCGCGATGCGCCCCCATGGCGAGCGCCGTCAGCACCACGTCTGTCGCCTGTTTCGGCCCGATCGACACCACGACGATTTCCGTCGCAGCCCCGGCCTCCGCAAGCTGCACGGCGGCTTCCACCGCATGCTTGCAGAACGGGTTCATCGACATGCGGACATTGTCGGTTTCGACACCCGAGCCATCGGGCCTTACGCGCACGCGCACCGCGTGGTCGACGACGCGCTTCACCGCGACGAGGATCTTCATGGCCTGTCTCCTATCGGTCGGCGGCTGTTTCTCACTTGGCCGAAAAACGAGCAAGCGCCCGCTGAGCATGCTTTGCTCAACCGGCGCTCAGGAAGGAAATTCCATGCCCCGAGCCTGGCTCGGCGGACGGAAAACCTCAGATCTTGCCACGGATCGCCGGCTTCACCCGGTCCTCGTACCAGCCGCGCAGCTCCTCGGTGAGCTTGGGCTCGAGCGGCTCGCGGTTGGTCGCCTCGACATTGTCCCTGAGCTGCGCGGGCTTGGTGACCCCTGCGATGATTGTCGATACCGCCGGATGGTCGAGCAGCCAGCGCAGCGCGAACTGGCTCATCGGATATTTCGGCGCGATCTGCCGGAGTTCCTCTGCGAACGCGATGCCCTTCTCGAAGGGCAGGCCCGAGAAGGTTTCGCCGACATTGAACCGCTCGCCATTGGCGTTGAAATTGCGGTGGTCGGTCGCGGCAAACTTCGTGTCCTTGGTCCACTTGCCCGAGAGCAGGCCCGAGGCGAGCGGCAGCCGGACGATGATGCCCACATCCTGTTTCTGCGCCTTGGGCAGCACCTCGTCCGCGTAATCCTGCCGGAACAGGTTGAAGATGATCTGCAGCGTCGTGATGCCGTCGTGGCGGAGACAAAGCAACGCCTCCTCGGTGCTTTCGACGCTGGCGCCATAATGGCGCATCAGACCTTCGTCGCGGAGGTCATCCATGATGTTGAAGATTTCGCCATCCTGAAGCACTTCCACGGGGATGGTGTGGAGCTGCGCGAGGTCCAGCGTCTCGACGTTCAGGCGCTTCAGCGAGCCGGCGAGGCTCTCCTTCACGGCGCGGCGGGTGAACCCGGTCCGGTTGGGGAAGATTTCGCCATTGCGCCCGAGCTTGGTCGCAACCAGCACGCCCTTCTTGTCGGTATAGGCGGCGATGCGCCGCTCCGATTGCCCACCGCCATAGACGTCGGCCGTGTCCCAGAAATTCACGTCGAGCGAACGCGCCGTCTTCAGGATTTCGGCCGCGGTCTCGTCGTTGAGCGCGCCGAAGCTCTCGCCCAGCTGCCACGTGCCGAGCCCGATTTCGGAAACCTGGTAGCCGGTCTTGCCGAGCGTGCGAAAATTCATCTTGGTTCTCCTCTTCTCCCCCGCTTAATAGCGAAGCCCCGCCCTACCGGAAAGCCGTGCGGACCCCTGGCGCGACGAAAGGCGGGGGCACTATCTCTCAGTCGGGACCCTCTCCCTCTTCAGGGAGAGGGTGCCCGAAGGGCGGGTG
>CAYPYV010000228.1:0-4907 GCA_964414845.1 uncultured Devosia sp.
ATCCGCTCCTGCAGCCACTGCTTGGCCTCGGGATCGGAGATGTGCATGAACTCGATGCCGACCGTCGAGCAATAGGTCCGCTGCAGGATCGCCAGCATCTCGGGGATCGTCGCGTATTCGAGCCCCAGCACCCGGTCGATGAAGATCTTCCGGCTATAGTCGGCTTCGGTGAAGCCGTAGGACTTGGGGTCGAGCTCCAGCGCCGGTTCCGGCGTCTTCAGCTTCAGCGGATCGAGATCGGCATGCAGGTGCCCGCGCATGCGATAGGCGCGGATCATCATGATGGCGCGGATCGAGTCGCGCGTCGCCTGCAGCACGTCGACCGGCGTCGGCGCCGGCGCGCCCTCCGCCTTGGCCTTCTCGCTCAGCGCCTTCTTGGTCTTGACCTCGATCTCGCCCCAGTTGCCGTCGAGTGCCGACACAAGCTCGCCATTCGCCGATTGCGGCCAGTCCGCGCGGCCCCAGCTCGGACCCGCAGCGTTCTTCTTGACGTCGGCGGAATTGTCCTCGAGCCGGGCGAAATAGCTCGCCCAGGTCGGATCGATCGAACTGGGGTCCGCCTGGTATCGGGCGTAGAGCCCCTCGATGTAGTCGGCGTTGCCGCCATAGAGAAACGAAGAGAGCAGGAACTGTTCGTTCTGATCTTGTCGGGTCATGACCTCTGACGCGAGGCCTTTTCTGCCCCGCTTCCTTTTCATCTGCCCGGGAATGCTCGACCGGGCGTCCAGCGCGCGGGCCCAAACTGCCCGCAATAGATTGTCTTGCCGTTAAGGCGCGGGTGCTCTCCCGCGCCTTTGTGTCGTTTCCGTGCCGTTTGCGATCACCCTTTCAGGATTTCCGCAAGCGTCGCGCCGATCCTGGCAGGCGAAGGCGACACCTTGATGCCAGCTGCTTCCATGGCGGCAATCTTGTCTTCCGCGCCGCCCTTGCCGCCCGAGATCACCGCGCCCGCATGGCCCATCGTGCGGCCCGGAGGGGCCGTACGTCCGGCAATGAACCCGGCCATCGGCTTCTTGCGGCCCTTCTTGGCTTCGTCGATCAGGAACTGAGCGGCTTCTTCTTCCGCGGACCCGCCGATCTCGCCAATCATGATGATCGACTTCGTCGCCTCGTCCGCAAGGAACATCTCGAGCACATCGATGAACTCCGTACCCTTGACCGGGTCGCCGCCGATGCCCACGGCGGTTGTCTGGCCGAGGCCGGCATTGGAGGTCTGGAACACTGCTTCATAGGTAAGCGTGCCCGAGCGCGAAACAATGCCCACCGAGCCCTTCTTGAAGATCGAGCCCGGCATGATGCCGATCTTGCACTCTTCCGGCGTCAGGACGCCCGGGCAGTTGGGGCCCAGCAGCCGCGACTTCGACTTTTCGAGCCTTGCCTTGACCCGCACCATGTCGAGCACCGGAATGCCCTCGGTGATGCAGACGATCAGCGGGATCTCCGCGTCGATCGCCTCGATGATCGCCTCGGCCGCACCCGGAGGCGGCACATAGACCACCGAGGCATTGGCACCCGTCTTTTCCTTGCCCTCGGCCACCGAGGCGAACACTGGCAGGGTCGCCGCCGCGTCGACGCCGCTCACCCAGGTCTCGCCGGCCTTCTTCGGGTTCACGCCGCCCACCATCTTGGTACCGTAATAGGCGAGTGCCTGCTCGGTATGGAACGTGCCGGTCTTGCCGGTCAGTCCCTGCACGAGCACCTTGGTGTCTTTGTTGACGAGAATGGACATGGGGAGAGGGACTTTCCGTCAGTTATCGAGGAAGGGGTTTTGGGCCCGCACGGAGCCATGGACCTGGGTGTGACCCAGGTCTTCGGTGCAAGAATTCGGCTGAAAAGTGCGCGCGGCAGCGGCTTCCCGGAGCCGGCAGGCCGCTTCGCTCTTTGTCGCTGCGCTTTGGTTGGTCACGGGGCCCATCTCAGCAATAGGTCTCCGGAACGGTCTCGCCGGCCTTGGGTTCGGACGTGGTGAAGCTCATCGCCACGCCGGAAAACCCGATCTGCGTTGCGACCGCGCTGCTTTCCGACACGAAATTGAGATAGGTATCGCCCGTTCGCGGATAAGGGCATGGCGGCCCCCAGAGCACGCTCGAAGTCCCATTGATATCCTGCCGCGTGGCGATCTCGGTCTCGAGCACGGCGCTGATCGGCGCCGGGTCCACGGCTGCCTTGGCGTCGAAATTGTAGAGATAGCACCCCGTCGTGATCCAGGGGTCGGCCGGGTCGGTGACCACCGCCGTCATGCGGCTCACCACCAGGTAATGCCGCTGCCCCTCGATATCCCGGGCATAGGTCTTGAACACGAAGCTCGCCTTGAGTTCGGGGTCGGCTGCTTCGCGCTCCGATGACGCCATCAGCGTGTCGAGGCGCGGGTCGTCGGTGCGGGGCACTTCCGCCCACCCCGCTGCCAGTGCGGCAGACTGCGTCGTCTCGTAGCCAAGGCGCCCGGGAATGCAGGTCTCGGCAAAGCTCTTCGCGAAGGCCTCGTCATAGGCCGATGGCGCGGCAAATGCCGGACCGCCGGCAACCAAGCCAAGAGCAGCGAACACCGCCGTCACTATACCAAGGCTGCGAACCTGGATCAGGTTCGCACCCCCAACCTTCCCATCAGCCGCCGCATCAAGGACGGACGGCGTCCGCGCGATACCCATAGCCAGATTGCGGAACCGCCAATGCAAACTGCTGAGATCGGCTGAACGAAAAACAGATAGGTGTAGATCGCATAGCCGGATGGCCCGTCGCAGTTGAAAGCTGAGGTCTCGCTGTTCCCGTTTTCCAAGACCGGTGGCTCTTTGCAGAAGGCAACGTCCGATTTCCACTGCGCGTACCCCAGCGCGATGAAGACGATGGTTGCAACAACCATGACCCATCTGCCGAAAAGCAGCGCCAGGCCGGACATGCAGATGGAAGCGACCAAGACGATCACGGAACAGGCCATCACTACCAAGATCGGAACCACGATCAGCAGCATTGCGGCGGCGCTCCTCGCTCGGCCGTGGCACGGCAAATGCCGGCCCCACAGCGCAAAGCGCCGCGAGCCCCAGCAGATATCCGCGCCATTGAGCCATGCTCAGCGGCCCTTGATGGCCGCGACGATCTTCTGCGCCGCGTCGTCGAGATCGTCCGCCGACACCACGTCGAGGCCGGAATTGTCGAGGATTTCCTTGCCCTCCTTGACGCGCGTGCCTTCGAGACGCACCACCAGCGGCACCTTGAGGCCGACTTCCTTCACCGCGGCGATCACGCCCTCGGCGATCACGTCGCAGCGCATGATGCCGCCGAAGATATTGACCAGGATGCCTTTGACGTTCGGGTCGGCGGTGATGATCTTGAACGCCGCCGTCACCTTCTCCTTGCTCGCTCCGCCGCCCACATCGAGGAAGTTGGCCGGCGATTCGCCATAGAGCTTGATGATGTCGAGCGTCGCCATGGCGAGGCCCGCGCCGTTCACCATGCAGCCGATATTGCCGTCGAGCGCCACATAGGCGAGGTCGAACTTCGACGCTTCGATTTCCTTGGCGTCTTCCTCGCTGAGGTCGCGGAGCGGCTTCAGCTCTTCGTGCCGGAAGGCGGCATTGTTGTCGAAGCTCACCTTCGCATCGAGCACGCGGATATGCCCGTCCGTCATCACGATCAGCGGGTTGACTTCGAGCAGGCTCATGTCCTTTTCGACAAAGGCCTTGTAGAGCGCCGGGAACACCGTCTTCGCATCCTCGGCGGCCGCGCCGTCGAGCTTCAGCGCCGAAACGATCGTCGCGACCTGCGCGGCCGTCACGCCGACATCTGCATCGACGCCCACGGTCACGATCTTTTCGGGCGTGTCATGCGCCACCGTCTCGATATCCATGCCGCCTTCGGTCGAAACGACAAAGCTCACCTTGCCGGTCGAGCGGTCGACGAGCAGCGAGCAATAGAGCTCGCGCGCGATATCGGCGCCGTCCTCGATATAGAGCCGGTTCACCTGCTTGCCGGCGGGCCCGGTCTGCTTGGTGACGAGCGTATGACCCAGCATTTCCTTGGCATTCGCCACCACGTCGGCGACCGACTTGGCGAGGCGCACGCCGCCCTTGGCATCGGCCGGCAGTTCCTTGAACTTGCCCTTGCCGCGGCCGCCGGCATGGATCTGGCTCTTCACCACATAGAGCGGGCCCGGCAGCTGCTTGGCCGCCGCCTCGGCCTCGTCGGCGGAGAAGATGGCGACACCCTTGGCCACCGGCAGGCCATAGGTTGCGAGCAGCGCCTTGGCCTGGTGTTCGTGGATGTTCATTTGGGAGATCCTTCAGTTTGCCGACAACATGCGGGCAGCCGGGCGGTGCGGGCGCTCACGCGGAAAAGGCGAAGGCGCCCCGTTTCGGGGGCGCCTTGCGCAATCAGGCCAGTTTCGGGTCGATCTTCTTGCACGCCTCTACGAGGCCATGCACCGCCGCCACCGAGTTGTTGAACGCCTTCTGTTCGGCGCTCGACAGCGAGATTTCGACGATTCGCTCCGCACCGCCCGCGCCGATCAGAACCGGCACGCCGACATAGGTGTCCTTCACGCCGAACTCGCCATTGAGATAGGCGGCAGCGGGCAGGATGCGCTTCTTGTCCTTGAGGAAGCTCTCGGCCATCTCGATGGCCGAAGCGGCCGGGGCATAGAAGGCCGAACCCGTCTTCAACAGGCCGACGATCTCGGCGCCACCGTCACGGGTACGCTGGATGATCTGGTCGAGGCGCTCCTTGGAGAGCCAGCCCATCTTCACGAGGTCCGTCAGCGGAATGCCGGCAACGGTCGAATAGCGCGGCAGCGGCACCATCGTGTCGCCATGGCCGCCCAGCACGAAGGCGGTGACGTCTTCCACCGAAACCTTGAGCTCGTCGGCGATGAAGAAGCGGAAGCGGGCCGAATCGAGCACGCCGGCCATGCCGAT
>CAYPYV010000229.1:0-4876 GCA_964414845.1 uncultured Devosia sp.
AGGTCGGACACCCGGATTTCGATCGCGACCTGAACCGCCTGCGCATCCTGAAGCGCACCGTCCGCCCCAGCGCATCGATCATGATCGATGCCAATGAGGGCTGGGGCGCCAAGGAAGCCCTGGTGAAGCTCGAAACCATTCGCAGGGAAGGCTTCGACCTCCTCTGGGTCGAGGACCCCATCCTCCGCAACGACTATATCGGGCTCCGCATGCTCAAGCATGCCTGCTCCTGGACGCTGATCAACTCGGGCGAATATCTCGATGCCTCGGGCAAGCGCGTGCTGATGGAGGAGGAAGCCACCGATATCCTCAACGTCCACGGCCAGGTGACCGATGTCATGCGCATCGGCTGGCTCGCCGCCGACAAGGGCATTCCGGTCAGCCTGGGCAATACCTTCCTCGAAATGGGTGTGCACATGGCCTGCGCCCTGCCCGAGGTGCAATGGCTCGAATACTCGTTCCAGAACTTCGACCATCTGGTCGATGAGCCCGTCGAGATCCGCGACGGCTTTGCCTATGCGCCCAACCGGCCGGGCCACGGCCTCGTGCTCTCGGAAACGGCGCGACGCGAATGGGCGCGGCCCAGATTGCTGCCCCGCGCCGATCTCGGCCCCTCGCCTTTCAATCCGCGGCTCCCCCGCGCCCTGCAACCCGCCGCGACTGCCTGAGCGGCGCGGCATCACGTCTAGCCAATTGACTACTCAAGAGAGGAGGATCTTGTGAAGCTCGTTCATTTGACTCTGGCCATTGCGGCCCTCGTTACCGCCACTCCGGTGCTCGCCGAGGATGGCACGCTCACCGTGTGGGCCGACGCCACCCGTCAGCCTGCCGTCGAGGCTTTCATCGCCGCCCACCCGGAAATCAAGGTCAACCTCGTCGTCGACGATGGCTCTTCGGGCGCCTCAGGCACCTTCCAGACCAAGATCGGCCTGGCTGACCAGGCCGGCGAAGGCTGGCCCGACGTGGTCTTCTCCACCCAGAACAACGATGCCGCATGGGCATCGAAGGAAACCAACGGCGTCCAGCCCTTCGCACAGGTGCTGAACGAAGGCTTCCTTGATGACGAGTTCCTGAAGGGCTTCACCCCCGGCGCACTCGACCCCGTCACCATTGACGGCAAGGTCTATGGGCTCCGCAACGACCTCGCCCCGGTGCTGTTCTGGTACAACAAGACCCTGCTCGACCAGTTCGGCTACGCCGCCCCCACCACCTGGGAAGACTACCAGGCGCTGGGCGACAAGCTGGCCGCCGAGCATCCGGGCTATTTCCTCGGCGCCATCGGCGACAGCTTCGAGGGCCCGTACATCTATTACTGGAGCGGCGAGGCGCCGATCTTCCAGGTCGAGGGGGACACCTTCAAGTCCGACACCTCGCACCCCAATTCCAAGAAGGTCTCCGACCTCATCGACCACATGGTCGCCAACAAGACCCTGACGCTCGACAGCCTGTTCGGCGCCAATTTCGTGGCAAATGCTTCGAAGCTCGTCGCCATCCCGGGCGCTGCCTGGTACGCCGGGGCGTTGTTCCAGAATCCCGGCAACGTCAATGCCAAGCCGGGCGATTGGGCCGCCGCACCCCCGCTCACCTGGAAGGATGGCGCCAAGGTCACCGGCAATGTCGGCGGCGGCGTCTGGTACGCCTCGAGCCACACGGCCAACCCCGAAGCCGTGAAGACCTTCCTCAAGTTCATCGTGTCCGATCCGAAGATCGCCGGCACCGGCGGGCTGCCGGCCTACCAGTCGGCGGCCGACGCCTGGCTTGAAGCGCAGGCCAAATCGGGCTTCTTCGCGGGGGATTTCAAGGGCGCCATCTCGGCGGCAGCCTCCAGCGTCTGGAGCGGTTGGGGCTACCCGAACTTCTCCCCCGAAACCGCCTGGGCAAAGGTCATCACTCCGGGCCTCGCCGCTGGCAAGACCATGTCCGAGCTCTCGGCCGACTGGGAGCAGGAAATGAAGAACGAAGCCCAGGTCGTCGGCTACACAGTGGAGTGAACCATCGCGGCTAGGCTCCAAGGAGGCCACACACGGCGTCACCCCGGCTTGCGGCCGGGGTGACATCAGTCAGCCCGGGTCCTCGGGGTAAGCCTGTCGAAGGAGGAGGAGGAGCGCGATCCGCTGACGCTGGAGAGCCACCACTTCCCCTCTCCCGCCCGCGGGGGAGGGTGGCGCGTAGCGCCGGGTGGTGGGTGCCGCTTGCGCGAAACCTCTGCCCACTCGGCACAATTCAGCGCAAGGTGTACCCTCACCCGCCCTTCGGGCACCCTTCATCGCCTTCGGTCGCTCCACAGGAGCGCCCGATCACTGCCCGACCGGCTCGGATTCCTTAATGAGGGAGAGGGCCCTGACTGCGGCCTTGGGCAACCCCTTCCGGTCCTCATGGTGAGCCTGTCGAACCACGAGGACCGGCGCACACAACAAGCCTGAACGACGAACCCGGACCACGCCATGCCCCCGACACCGCCCGCCAGACGGAAATCCCACCCCCGCGGCAGCGTCGAGCGGGCACAGG
Organism: uncultured Devosia sp.; assembly: GCA_964414845.1. Taxonomy (GTDB): domain Bacteria; phylum Pseudomonadota; class Alphaproteobacteria; order Rhizobiales; family Devosiaceae; genus Devosia_A. The sequence continues at coordinate 2,509 of CAYPYV010000229.1, forward strand.
GCCGGATCGGGCTCGCCTTTGTCGCACCCTATGCCCTGTTCCTTCTCGCCTTCGGGCTCCTGCCGACGCTCTATGCCATCTATCTCGCCTTCACCAAGAAGGGCGCCTTCGTCGGCTTCGCCAACTTCCTCAAGGTCTTCAAGGATTACCGCTTCCTGCCGGCGGTCGAGCATGTCGGCGTCTTCCTTGTCGTTTGGCTCGTGGCGCTGGTGCTGCTCGTCGTCGTGCTTGCCATAATGGTGCATTCCATCGGCATGCGCTGGCTCTCCGGCACGATGCGTTTTGTCTATTACATCCCCGGCGCCCTGGCCGGTGCGTCGAGCGTCATGCTCTGGCTCTTCGTGCTCGACCCCACCGTCAGCCCCGTCGCCTTCCTGCTCAGGGCCATGGGCTTCGACTCGCTGGTCTCTGTGGTACAGGCCGACCGCCTGCCCTTCGTCCTCGCCGTCATCGCCTTCTGGACCGGCGCCGGCGGCTGGATCGTCGTCATGTATGGCGCGCTCAACAATATCCCGAAGGAGGTGCTCGAGGCCGCCCGCGTCGATGGCGCCGGCCCCATCCGCACCGCCTGGTCCATCCAGATCCCGCTGATGCGCAAGTGGATCGCCTATATGGTGGTCTTGTCCTTCGCCGGCGGCACGCAGCTTTTTGTCGAGCCGCGCGTCCTCGCCCAGGCAAGCCGCGGTGTGGTCTCGCAGGATTATTCGCTCAATCAGCTCGCCTTCCTCTATGCCTTCAAGCAATCCGATTTCAACGGCTCGGCCGCCATCTCGCTCGTGCTGCTCGCCGTAGCGCTCGTCCTCTCGATCGTCTTCGTGTTCAAGGGAGGCCTGTTTGAGCGCGCCTGATCCCACTGCCCCGGCCCGGGCCCTCACTCCCGCCGAATGGCTCGGCCGCGCCGTCGTCATTCTGGTTCTGCTGGTCTTTGCGCTGTTCTTCGTGGTTCCTTTGGTGTGGCTTCTCATCGCGCCCACCAAGACCGACAGGCAATTGCTGCTCGAAATGCCCTTTGCCTTCGGCGATTTCTCGACACTCGCCGCCAACTGGACGAGCCTCGTCACCTTCCAGGGCGGGCTCATCTGGCAGTGGATCGGCAACTCGGCCTTCTATTGCGGCGTGGCGCTGGTGATCACGCTGCTGATCTCCATTCCCGCCGGCTATGCCATGGCATTGACCGAGTTTCCGGGCCGCAAGGCACTCCTCGCCACCACCCTTGTCGTCATGCTGGTGCCCGGCACGGCTTTGGTACTGCCGATCTTCCTAGAGCTGAGTGCGGTCAGGCTTATCGGCAATCCGCTCGCCGCCATCCTGCCCTTCTCGTTCTTCCCCTTCGGCGTCTATCTCACCTATATCTACTTCTCGACCGCCGTTTCGCGCGACCTGCTCGATGCCGCCCGCATCGATGGCGCCAGCGAATTCGAAGTGTTCCTGAAGATCGCCATGCCGCTCGCCACCCCGGTCATCGCGCTCGTCGGCTTCTTCAACTTCACCGGCAACTGGAACAACTACTTCCTCCCCTATGTCACCCTGCCGGGCAAGAAGGCGCCCATCCAGGTCGGCCTCGCCGAGCTCCTCTCCAACGTGCCGGCCTTCAACCCCACCAACGCCGCCTCCACCACCATCTCGCTTTCAGCGCTGGCGCTCGCCACCCTCATCGCCATCGCCCCGGTGATGATCGTCTTTCTGTTCTGCCAGCGATTCCTCGTCTCGGGGATGACCGCCGGCGGCACCAAGGAATAACATGTTATGACGCAGCGCATGGGCATGGTGATCTCGGTCCGCCCCGAAAAGCTCGCAGAGTACAAGCGGCTCCATGCCGAGCCCTGGCCCGAGATGAACCAGGCGCTCTCGGCCGCCAATATCCGCAACTACTCGATCTATCTGCGCGAGCCTGAAATGCTACTCTTCGGCTATTGGGAATATGTGGGCAGCGACTACGAAGCCGATATGCGCGTGCTGGGCGAAAAAGCCATCACCAAGCAATGGCTTTCCCTCACTGACCCGTGCCAGGCGCCGCTCAGGTCGGCCGCGCCGGGCGAATGGTGGTCGATGCTGCCGGAGATCTATCACCTCGATTGAGGCTGGCGCCCTCGTGGTTCGACAGGCTCAGCATGAGGGCACGTAGCGTCAGGACCTCATCCTGAGCTTGTCGACTTCGTCGCTGGTCGCCGTAGGCGATGAATGTCTCCTGTGGAGACATTCAAGGCAACTTCGAGGGATCAGAAATCGCGCCGGTGGCGCGATTTCCCCGAGAAGGCCATGAGAGCTACGCTCGAATGGCAGCGGTCCGGCGCTCGCTAGACAAACCTTACAGCCCCGATATGCGGCAGGTTGCGGTTGCGCTGCGCGTAGTCGATCCCATAGCCGA
>CAYPYV010000230.1:0-4847 GCA_964414845.1 uncultured Devosia sp.
GAAGCCGTCGACTACACCCTTGAGCTTGCCGATCATGCGCTGGCCGCCAGCTTGCGCATGGTGCGGTGATGCGCGTGGCAGATGGCGATGGCGAGCGCGTCCGCAGCGTCGGCCGTCTTGAAATTCGCCTGCGGCAACAGGATCTTGACCATGGCCTGGATCTGCTCCTTCTCGGCGTGGCCGGTGCCCACCACCGATTTCTTGATGAGGTTGGCGGCATACTCGCCGACCGGGATGCCGCGCAATGCCGGCGTCATCAGCACCACGCCGCGCGCCTGCCCGAGCAGCAGCGCCGAGCGCGCGCCGGCATTCACGAAGGTTTCTTCCACCGCCGCCTCATCGGGCCGGAAGTTGTCGAGCAAATCGTTGATGCCCTGGTGAATGGCGACGAGCCTGTCAGCGAGCTCCATGGTGGTATCGGGCGTCAGCACGCCGGAGGCGACAAAGGACAGCCTCGAGCCGGTGACGTCGATCACCCCCCAGCCACAGCGGCGGAGGCCAGGGTCGATGCCGATGATTCTCACGGACTGCACCATGCATCTCCTTTAGGCCAAGCCGCGCACGCACCCAAGGAAAATGCGAACAGAATGGCAACATTTACAGCTAGAACTGCGACAAAATCGGTAAACGATGTGTTGACGGTTTTCCACTTAGGGTCGCGTCCGAACTACGAGACCACCCATGCCATCCAATAATGCACTGCCGCGCGATCGCTGGATCGCAGTCATCCGCGGCACCGTTGTCGTCACGCTGATTTCGGGCGTGCTTTCGGTGATTCTTGCCGAAATCCTCATGCTGATCATTTCAAAGGGCATGGATATCCAGGGCGCCATCGCGGCCTTCCTGATGCCGATAATCCTCGCAACGCCGGTGCTGTTTCACGTGCTGCTCAAGACAGAACAACTGAAGCAGGCGAACAAGCGGCTCGAAGCGATGGCCTCGACCGATTGGCTTACGGGTTGCCTCAACCGACGCGCCTTCACGCACAAGGTCGATGAGGCGCTGAAGACGCGCCGCGGCACGCTGCTGGTGATCGATGCCGACCACTTCAAATGGATCAACGACCAGTTCGGCCATGAGGTTGGCGACCGAACGCTGCAATTGCTGGCCGAAGCCTTTCGCCGCGCGACAAGCGACACGGGGCTGGTGGGACGGCTGGGCGGCGAGGAGTTCGGCATCCTGCTGCTCGACCACCCGGAAGAAGCTGCGGCCCTGACGGCCGATGCCATCCGGCTTGCCGTCACCGAGCTCGAGTTCCTGCCTGGCGGCACCCACCGGCTGTCCGTCAGCATCGGCGGAGCCCATGGTACACCGGGCACGGGCTTTGCCGAGATGTTCCGCCTGGCCGACGAACGGCTCTATGCGGCGAAGGCCGCGGGCCGCAACCGCATCCATTTCGGCGCGGCTGCCTGAGTTCCGGGATATGAAGAAGGCGGCCGGGTGACCGACCGCCTTTGCGAGATGTAGAGCCTCAAAAGTTACCTCATGGTGAGCCTGTCGAACCACGAGGTAACTTTAGCCTGTACATTCTCCACCTCGCCCTTCGACAAGCTCAGGGTGAGGTAGAGAATGTGACAGATGCAGTACGCCTGATTAGGCGCCGAGCTTTGCGGCGTCTTCGTCGCTCAGTTCGTAATTGGCATAGACATTCTGCACGTCATCATCCTCCTCGAGGATGGAGATGAGCTTCAGCAGCGTCTCGCCCTTTTCGGCATCCACCGGCACACTGTTCTGCGGCTTGAAGATGAACTTGGCCGACTCGGGCTCCCCGAGGCTCTTTTCGAGCGCGGCTGCGACATCCGTCATGGTCTCGAACGAGGTATAGATCCAGTGGCCATCGGCGTCGCTCTCGACATCGTCGGCACCGGCCTCGATGGCGGCTTCCATCACCTTGTCCGCATCGCCAGCCGAAGCCGGATAGACGATTTCACCGACGCGATCGAACATGAAGCCGACCGAGTTGGTTTCACCCAGCGCGCCGCCATTCTTCGAGAACGTCGAGCGGACGTTGGACGCGGTGCGGTTGCGGTTGTCGGTCAGCGCCTCGACGATGACGGCGACGCCACCGGGGCCATAGCCTTCGTAGCGGATCTCTTCGTAGTTCTCGCTTTCGGTGCCCGACGCCTTCTTGATGGCGCGCTCGATATTGTCCTTGGGCATGGACTGGGCGCGGGCGTTCGCGACGGCGAGGCGCAGGCGGGCATTGAAGGTGGGGTCAGGTACGCCGAGCTTGGCGGCAACCGTGATTTCGCGGGCAAGCTTGGAAAAGACTTTCGAACGGGCGGCATCGCTCTTGCCCTTGCGATGCATGATGTTCTTGGCGTGTGAATGGCCAGCCATGCGGTCATCCCCCTGGGGCAGTGTCTGAGGTTGAAGTGCCCGGCTTATAGGGGCCCCGCGCAGGAAAATAAAGCCGGGGCGTGGCGTCAGAACACCGGGAGATATTGCGCGAGCGAACCGCCATGCCGGACCGGTTCGACGCGGATGGCGAGCCCGGTGCGGTTGTCGGTTTCGACGATGACGCCCGAGAGCGTGCCCTCGCCATCGGCCGGGGTGAAGCGGCCATTGGCGATGCCGGTGAGGAAGCGGTTGAGCGGTTCCTCGACCTCGACGCCGATGACGGAATCATAATCGCCACACATGCCCGCATCCGACATCAGCGCCGTGCCGCCCTTGAGGATACGGTGGTCGGAGGTGGGAATATGCGTATGCGTGCCGACGACGAGGGTCGCCTTGCCATCGAGGAAGTGCCCCATGGCCTGGATCTCCGACGTCGCCTCGGTGTGGAAATCGACGATGATGGCATCGGCCTGTTCGCCGAGCGGACAGGCGGCGATGGCGGCTTCGACGGCACGGAACGGGTCATCCACCGGATCCATGAAGACCCGGCCCTGCGCGTTGATCACCAGCACCTGGAAGCCGGTTGCGGTCGCAAACAGGTTCGCCCCCCGTCCCGGCGTGCCGGGCGCGAGATTGATGGGGCGGAGCAAATGGCTTTCCCGCGCGATGAAGCTCAGCGTGTCGCGCTGGTCGAAGGCATGGTCGCCGAGCGTCACGACATCGGCACCCGCGGCGCGGATCTCCTGGTAGTGCTGCTCGGTGAGGCCGCGGCCATGGCTGGCGTTTTCGCCATTCACCACCACGAGGTCGAAACTGTAGCGGGCCTGCAGTTCGGGGAGACGAAGGGCAAGAGCATCGCGGCCGGATCGACCCACGACGTCGCCGAGAAACAGCAGTCGCACGAGAAGCGCCTTTCAGAGCAAGGCCGGCGGCTCAACGGACGAGTCCGGCCATACGGTTCGTAAACAGCGTGAGGCCCGCTTCGGTCACCACGGCGTCGAGCGCGATATCATGCGCCTCGCGCGGGATAGCACTGACGCGCTGTCCGGAAAAGCCGAAGCCCAAAAGAACCGGCCGGTGGGGCCATCCCGCCAGGGTGCGATCGTAGTAGCCGCCGCCATAGCCGAGCCGGGTGCCGGCCTCGTCGAAGCCGAGCAGCGGCATGATGAGCAGGTCGGGCACGATGGCGGGCGCATCCGGGCCCGGGGCGCTGGTGCCGAAGCCTGCCGGTAGGAGCGCGGCGTCGCTCTGCCAGAGCCGGAACTGCAGCGCCTCGTCGCGACCGGTCACCACCGGCAACGTGACGGCCTGCCGACGGGCACGCAGCGCGGTGACGAGCGGCAGCGGATCGGCTTCGCTCTGGATGGCCCAGTAGCCGCCGACGGAGAGCGTTTGATCGGGAAGGACACCGAACGCGGCCCGGCTCGCGGCCTCGGACCATTCCGCCCGCGTTTCGGCGGAGAGGCTATTTCGCCAGGCGCGCAGCGATTGCCGGAGCGCGGATTTTGCTGCGCGGGGGTCGGTCTCTGCCATCGCCATCCGGAAGATAGGGTGCCGCCCTGGCCGTGGGATACAGATCCCGGGAACCTACTTACGTAGGTGGGCGCCGTGTGTCCGAACCCACGGGTTCGGTCAGGGACAGCTCCCTTCAGGATCAGTACGGCCCCGGGGAAATTTGATCCAACACGCACCGGGCAGCGACAGACATATAGGTCACCGCAGGAGCGAAGGCAAACAGGTAGAACGCTCACATGACAGGTTGCATCAGCTTTCCGGTTCGGAAACGCAAGACGATGAAAATCTAGAGCAGGCCACCCCAGTTTGCCGAATGATGCAGGACCCGCAGGATGACCACGTGACCCTCGACAATGCGGTAGAAGATGTGGTGCCCCTTGAACGGCGCGAGCCGCACAGGTGGCCGGATTTCCCGCCGCTCGGGCTTGGAAAGCGGAAACGCTGCAATCACCTCGAACTCTGCAAAGAGTTGCTCGAGATAGAGGTCTGCCGGTCGGACACCGTAATGCAGCATGCCGTAGTAATGGAGATCTTCGAGATCCGCAGCGGCCCGCCGGCTGATCTCAAGCTGCATCTTGTGCCGCGGCCTTGAGCTTGGCGCGAGTTCGACGCTTGATGTCCTCGAGCAGTTTGTCCGGCGACGTCTCGCTGATGCCGCTCGCCAAACCCTCGTCGATCAATGACTGCAGATGCGCAACCGCCTGCTGGTCGCGACGGATGAAATCGCGGATGGCATCGCTGGCATTGGCATAGCGCCCGCGGGTCACCTGCTCGTCCACCCACGCCTTCATCTCGTCGGGCAGGGAAATGTTCATCGTGGCCATGGCGCCTCCTTGCTGGCGGAAAACTAGCAGGGATTGGCAAAGTTTGCCATAAGCGCAGGCGGTATCGGCGCCTGCGGGGAAGCTATCATGCGGCGGGCGGCGCGGAGCCCGTCTCGTCGATGGCCGTCGAGATCGCCTCGATCTTACGGGCCGCATCATTCAGCCGCC
>CAYPYV010000231.1:0-3630 GCA_964414845.1 uncultured Devosia sp.
CACATGGCAGGTCGCGCAGGAACAGGCGCCGCCGCATTCGGCCTTGATGTTGAGGCCCCAGTCGCGGATCACTTCCATCACGCGCCAGCCGTCGAGCCCTTCGAGCTCGTGTTCGGCGCCATCTTGGTCGGTGACGAGGATCTTCATCGGCTGGGCATGTCCGGTTCGTGAAAGTTGCGGCTCTTTACACGAGCCACCCGCAGGGGCCAAGCCCTTCCCCGGCCCTCAGAGGCTGAAGGCCGCGCTCAGGTCCGCCACCATGTCATGGTCGGTGATTTCGAGCCTGAGCGGCGTCAGCGACACAGCATTGCCATGCACCACGGCATGGAAATCCATTTCAGGGTCCAGCGGTGTCGGCGTCTCGGGGATGGCGATGAAGAACTTGCCAGCATTGTCGCTGGGATAATAGGCCATTGGCGAGCGCGAAAAGCGCTGGAACGGCAGCACCCGGACCCCCATGACGTCGTCCGGAGCGCAAAACGGCAGGTTGACATTGAAATAGATGTCGCGCCGCGTCACGGTCTCCCACAGTCGCCGCACCAAATCAGGCGCAAAGCGCCGCGAATTGGTCCAATCGAGGCCGCCACCATTGTCATAGTCGATACCCTGGCTGATGCCGATGCCGAGTGCGCCGTGCAGCGCGCCCTCTCTGGCCCCGGCAACGGTTCCCGAGCAGTTGAGGATATCCCCGAGATTCTGGCCGTTGTTCACGCCTGACAGCACAATGTCCGGCCGATGCGTCCGGCACACATGCGTCATGCCCGCCACCACGCAATCGGCAGGCGAACCGCCGACAACGGCGAAAACCTTTGCCTCGCGTTGGTCGAGTTCGAGCTCGCGGCCGAAGGTGAAGCGGTGCGAGGCGCCGGACTGGTTGTCCGCCGGCGCCACTACCCACACATCGTCGCTCAGCGTCGCGGCGATCTCCCGCATCACCGCGATGCCCGGCGCGTCGACGCCGTCATCATTGGTGATCAGGATGCGGGGCGTGCGGCTCACGATCGGCCGCCGATCGACTTCAGGCCCTTCATATAGGGCTGCAGCACCTCGGGGATGGCCACCGAGCCATCTTCCTGCTGGTAATTCTCCATCACCGCGATCAGCGCGCGGCCCACGGCCACGCCCGAGCCATTGAGCGTATGCACGTGCCGCACCTTGCCATCCTTGTCGCGGAAGCGCGCATCCATGCGGCGCGCCTGGAAGTCGCCGCAGACCGATACCGACGAGATTTCGCGGTACGTGTCCTGCCCCGGAAGCCATGCCTCGAGGTCGTAGGTCTTCTGCGCCCCGAAGCCCATATCGCCGGTGCAGAGCGTTACCACGCGATAGTGGATGCCGAGCTTCTTCAGCACGTCCTCTGCGTCCGACAACATCTTCTCGTGCTCGTCGCGCGACGCATCGGGCGTCGTGATCGCCACCATCTCCACCTTGTGGAACTGGTGCTGGCGCAGCATGCCGCGCGTATCGCGGCCGGCCGAACCAGCCTCAGAGCGGAAGCAAGGGGTCAGCGCCGTCAGCCGCATCGGCAACTCGGCTTCGGAGACGATCGACTCACGCACGAAATTGGTCAGCGGCACTTCGGCGGTGGGGATCAGCCAAAGCTGATCTCTTTCGCCGCGCTCATAGGCCTCGATATTCTTGATCGCGGCAAACTGGTCCTCGCGAAATTTGGGCAATTGCCCGGTCCCGAACATGGCGTCGTCGCGGACCAGATAGGGCGGATTCACTTCGGTATAGCCATGGTCATCGACATGCAGGTCGAGCATGAACTGCCCGATGGCCCGTTCGAGCCGCGCCAGTTCACTCTTCAGCACCACGAAACGCGCACCCGCGATCTTTGCGGCCACTTCGAAGTCCATGGCGCCCATTGCTTCGCCGGTTTCGAAATGCTCCTTCGGCTTGAAGCTGAAGCTCGGCTTGGCCGGACGCGACTTGGCCGCGGTCGCAGCCGTACCGTTGGGCCCGAAATACTCGACATTGTCGTGCTCGTCGGCGCCGACTGGAACGTCTTCGAGCGGGATGTTCGGCAGCACCGACAAGGCCGCGCGGAGCTTGTCCTCCGCCTCCTTCCGCTTCGCCTCGCCCGTCTGCACTACGTCCTTGAGGTGAGCGACTTCGTCCAGCAGCGCCTGCGCCTTGGCCTCGTCCTTCTGAGCCTTGGCCTGGCCGATCTGCTTCGACAGCGTATTGCGCCTCGCTTGCGCTTCCTCGACTTCGAGGATCACCGTTCGGCGCGCGTCATCGAGCGAGATCAGCTCGGAACTGGAAAACGGCACGTTCTTGCGCCCCTTGAGCGCCGTGTCGAAGGCCGCGGGATTGGCTTTGATCCAGTTGATGTCGAGCATTCTTGCCTCGGATGCAGGAAGTGCCCTCGTTTACGCGATTGCCCATGGCAATCAAGCCCCGAGGGCAAGGGCTTGATGGAAGCCGCAGGCCCTTCGATGGAGCCGGCGGCTAGCTGGAGCTGGACTGGGACGTCGTCGCGGGAACAGTTGGCGCCGCTGCCGCGGGCGTTGGTGCCGCAGGCGCCGGCTCTGCGGCCGCATCAGCCTCTTCGGCTGCCTTGCGGGCGGCTTCGGCGGCTGCGCGCCGCTTCTCGATGAATCCCACCGAGAGAATCGACACTTCGTAGAGCAGGTAGAGCGGCAACGACAGGCCGAGTTGGGAAATCGGATCGGGCGGCGTGATGAGCGCCGCGAAGATCAGGATAATGACGATCGCGTAGCGCCGGCCCTTCTCAAGGGTCTTCTTGCCGAGCAGGTCGATCTGCGCCAGCAGCGTAAGGATAACCGGCAGCTGGAAGCAGATACCGAAAGCCAGGATCAGCGTCATCGCGAAGCTGAGATACTCGCTCACCTTCATCAGCAGGCGCACTTCGGGTGTCTGCATGCCGAGGAAAAAGTGCAGCGCCATGGGGAGCACTGCGAAATAGACCAGCGACGTCCCCAGCACGAACAGCAGCGGCGTCGCGACCAGATAGGGGATGAACGCCTTGCGCTCCTTCTTGTACAGGCCGGGCGCGACAAAGCCGTAGATTTCGTAGGCTATGTACGGAAAGCCGAGCAGCAGCGCCGCGAAGAACGCCACATTGAGCTGGGTGAAGAACCACTCCGGCGGCGAGGTGAAGATCACCTCCACCTTTTCTGGCGCAACGGCAACCCGATACGGCTCGAGCAGGATCTCGTAGATCGGCTTGGCGACAAAGAAACACGCAATCAGCAGCACGAAGACGACGATCAGCGCGCGGATCAGCCGCGTCCTCAGCTCGATGAGATGGTCGAGCAGCGGCGCTTCGCTACCGGCAAGTTCATCCTCTGGCGCGGGGAGCTTGGGCTGCGCTGCCATTCATCAACCCTCGTCGGTCGTCGTGGCAGCCGGCTTCTTGGCCGTGCTGCGCGTACGCTTGGGTTTCGTTTCTGCGGCTGCGCCTGCGTCGACTTCCGCTGCAGCCGCCAAGGCGGCGGGCTTGCGGCTGCGCGGCTTGCTGGCAACCTCGGTTGACGGTGCAGTCTCGACCGGGGGCGCGGCTTCCGCAGTCACCGTCTTTCGCGTCCGCTTCGGCTTGGTATCGAGGGGAGGCAGCTCTGCCGACTCTACCTTCGCTGCAGCCGGAACCGGAGCCACTTGCGG
>CAYPYV010000231.1:3730-4807 GCA_964414845.1 uncultured Devosia sp.
GCAGCAGTGGGGCCAGCGGCAGGCGCCGGAGAACCGGTATCGATCAGCGGTTCCTCACCCGATTCTGCGTCGGGCCCGAGACCCACCTCTGCCAGGATCTCGTCGACAACGCCCGCTGGCTTCGGGTCAGCCGGCTTGACTGCCCCCGAAGGCGCCGCCGATCCGTCTGCCATGGTGGCGTTGAACTCCTTACGGATCGCGTCTGCGGTAGCCTTCAGCGGCGCCGTGACGGAATTCCGGAGGTTGGTGATCTCGTTGAGGCCAGTGGTCTTGTTCAGCTCACGCTGAAAATCCTGCCCCATCCGACGGATCGTGCCGGCAAACTGCCCCACCCGCCGCATCATGGCAGGTAATTCCTTGGGGCCGATAAAGATCAGGGCCACGACCCCGATCACCAGCATCTCGGTCCAGCCGACACCCAGCATGACGAAAACTCCTAAGACGCCGGCAAACCGTCAGGCTGCTCAGGCGTCCTTCTTCTCGGTCTGGGCAGTCGCATCGACCTTGGCCGTCGTGTCGATCTGCTGGGCGGGCTTGGCTTCCTCGTCGCGCATGCCCTTCTGGAAGGACTTGATGCCCTGGGCGACTTCACCCATCAGTCCGGAAATCTTGCCGCGACCGAACAGCACGATCACCACGACCGCGACGATGATAATGCCCCAAATACCTGGCGCGTGCATGACAAAGCTCCGATGTGGTCCGACGCCTCTACTGCGCTGAGAAATAGGGTCTATCCATGGCGAAGACAAGGACGTGTTGGCAATCCGGCGCGGGAAAGTGACGCAGGCGCTCACCGGTCCGTTTCGGACTCCGGCTCGCCCATGTCGCCGGCGTCTAGCGGATCCTCGTCTTCGGCGAGCCTTCCATCGAGCGGCAGCGGGATCTGGAAGCCCGGCGGCAGGCGGCCCGACAGCAGTCCCGCGCCCTTCAAGTCTTCGAGACCGGGCAGGTCCGACAGCGCCTCGAGCCCGAAATGGTCGAGGAAGCCCTCCGTGGTTCCGTATGTAACCGGGCGCCCCGGCGTGCGCCGCCGCCCCCGCATCCGTACCCACCCGGCTTCCATCAGCAGGTCGAGCG
>CAYPYV010000232.1:0-4798 GCA_964414845.1 uncultured Devosia sp.
CTGGTTCGATCGAAAGTTCGATGTGCGCGATCCGCACTGGTTGTTGAGACTTTTCGCATCGGCCGTGCCCGCCTTACCGATCAAGGATACAGGCGCGAAGTGGCGTCCTACTGCCGCGCCCCTGGGGTGCGAACGGGCGACGGAATAAAGTCGCCGAGCGCACGCCATCGTCCAAAGACTCGGCCAGCCGAAGATCGATGCCGCGTCACCGCGCGGCTTCCCACTTGCGAGGGCCGGCAGGAGAACCACGGTGCCTGAGTTGTGTGCCTAGGGGGACAGTGGCGGGAACACCGCCCTAGGCGGTCGCTTAGTGATAGTGACCGCCTAGGGCGCTTTGCGGACGGTCAAACAACGGACTGCCTACCATGAAGTCCGCGCGCGAACTGGTGTTGGAGTGCAGCGCCCTTATGCCAAGTGCGAAATAGGCCGTTAGAGAATTACCCAGATGCATCGTGAATTTGGCCCCCGAATTGGCCGTCTCCAGTGGGGTTCGCGCGGCCGTCAGGGCGAATAGACGCGACCGTCCCGAGGGTTAGCTGAGGTAACCGCCAGAAACAAAAACACCAGTAATATCAAGGAGTTAATGGCGGAGAGGGAGGGATTCGAACCCCCGGTGGAGTTGCCCCCACGCCGCATTTCGAGTGCGGTGCAATCGACCACTCTGCCACCTCTCCGCGAGATCGGGCCGCTTGCGACGGCTGGTCGGAACGGGGCGGCTTATGGCATAGCCATGCGCCGCCCGCAACAGGATTTGGCCGTCCACTCGAGCGGGTTTCAGGAAAAATCGCAGGTCCAGTTCGGCTCGAAGGCGCCAGCGACAAGCTACCCTGGTCGTTTCGGCGCCGCGCTTGAAACGTGCAACGATCTTGCACTGGAATATCTGGCCTTCCAGCCACGGCGTGTCGGTATCGATCAGTGCGGCGCCGGACGGGCATCTGTCGGTTGCGGACGGGCGGCGGCACGACAGCTGCGGGCGCATCGCGACCGGCACCCCCAACGCGCCGCTTGCAGAGATCGAGCCTGCGTGGCTCACTTGTCCCACGGATCGCGCCAGCGCGGGCGCCCCCTCCGACCAGAAGCGGAGCGCGGCAGCACGGCGACACCCCGTGCCTGCGCCACAGCCAAGGACATGCCATGCCCCCAACGCCGCCTGCCTACGATCTCTCTGCGCCGCTGCTGCCCCTTTTCGTGTACGGTACGCTGCGCGACCCAGACCTGCTCGCCTCGGTACTCGGACGCCCGCTCCGGCCGCAGCGCATCCACACAGCTGTCGCGCCCGGCTTCCGCGCCGTGCACTATCCCGACCGCATCTACCCGGCACTGATCCGCACGCCGGGCGGCCGCGCCGAAGGCCTGCTGCTCACCGATCTCACCAGCTTCGAGCGCGACCTGCTCGACCGCTTCGAGGGCGAGGAATATGCCCGCGGACCGGTGGCCGTGATGGTGGAGGAGGAACTGTTCGAAGCCGATGCCTACCTGCCCGCCATCGCCGTGCCGCAGACGGCCCACGATTGGTCGCTTTCCCGCTGGCAGGAGAACCACAAGCCGAGTGTACTTGTTGCCGATGCGGCGACCGCCCGCGACATCCGCGAGCGACTTATTGCCGTGCGTCCGCATTAGGGAGTTCAATCAGTCCGCGGCGCGGTACCATTCTTGCGGCGCTCGCCGACATCCGTCGGCATCCACCCGGTGGTCGATGCCCCGATCCTTTTCAACGCGGACCTGCTGCCGAACCGGCACGAGGTGCTGAAGCCGCGGATATGCGCCACAACAGGGCGTATCCGGAACAGATCCCGCCTCCGTGAAAGCGCCGGCCCGGAGCGGCTTTGCGCCCATGGCGCCAGCCCATTTGCAGCTTGACTCCGGGCCGCTTTGCACAGATAAGCCGTGCTGATTTCGCGTGCCCCCTTCGGGCGCGCGCTTTTCGTTTGGTTCAACCGCTGCTCGAGGCCGCCGCCGGAGACTTATCCGGCAAGCGTTTCGAAAGTCCGCAGGAACAGGCATTGCCTGCGGCGCCACAGGGCGCGACAACAATGGAGGCTGGGGATTATCCCCGGCACGACGATGACGTTTGCAGTGATCAAGACGGGCGGCAAGCAATACAAGGTTGCCGCCAATGATGTGGTGAAGATCGAAAAGATCGCCGGCGAGCCGGGCGACGTGGTCACCTTCGACCAGGTCCTCCTCGTGGGTGAAGGCGACAACGTGACCGTTGGCGCCCCGCTGGTGGAAGGCGCGCTCGTTGCGGGCCAGTTCATCGCCACCGAGAAGCAGCGCACGGTGATCATCCTCAAGAAGGAGCGCCGCCAGCACTACGATCGCCGCAACGGCCATCGTCAGCGCCTGTCGACAGTGCGCATCACCGAGATCCTGACGGGCGGCGCTGCCGTCACCACCCAGGTCGACGAGATCGCCAAGGCCCGTTACCTCAAGGCAGCCGCCGCGACCGGCGCCGCTGCCGTGTCCGTGACGGAAGCGCCGGCTGCCGCCGCTGCCCCGAAGAAGGCTTCGAAGGCCAAGGCCGCCGCTCCGGCCGCCGAGGCTCCGGAAGCTGCCGCCGAGGAAGCCCCGGCCAAGCCGAAGCGCGCCACCAAGAAGGCCGCTGCCGAGACTGGCGACGCCGCTCCGGCCACCGAAAAGAAGGCCCCCGCCAAGAAGGCGGCAAAGGCCGACAAGGAATAAGGAGAGCTACCGATGGCACACAAGAAAGCAGGCGGTTCCTCCCGCAACGGTCGTGACAGCGCTGGTCGTCGTCTTGGCGTCAAGAAGTTTGGCGGCGAGACGGCTATTCCGGGCAACATCATCATCCGTCAGCGCGGCACCAAGTGGCACCCGGGCACCGGCGTTGGCATGGGCATCGACCATACCATCTTCGCAACCGTGGAAGGCACAGTGACCTTCCGAACCAAAGCCAACGACAAAACATTTGTGTCGGTCGTACCGGCCGCCCAAGCAGCAGAATAATCCCGGTGAGGCCTGAGAAACCCTGCCGGAGACCAGCTCCCCGGCAAGGCGAACAGGCAGTTCCGCCGCGCGATTGAAAGATCAAGGGGAGCCGGAATCCGGTTCCCCTTTGTCATTTCGTCGAGGCGGCAAACATGCGTCTCTATCTGTCTTCCGAACGGCTCGGCGATCGCGCCGGCTCCCTTATCGGTCTCACCGGCTCCGGCCGGCGCGCCGTCATCATCCGCAATGGCTACGACCATGTGACCGCCGAGCTGCGCGCCCTTTTCCAGGCGCGGGCCACGGACCCCGCCGACGAGTTGGCGGCACTCGGATACCTGACCACCGACCTCGACCTGCGCGACTGTTTCGGCCGCCCGGATGCGCTGCGTCGCACGCTCGAGGGCGTCGATCTCGTCTGGGTGCCGGGTGGGAACGCCTTCGTGCTGCGCCGCGCCATGCGGCAATCGGGCTTCGATGACCTCGTCACCGAACTGCTCGATGCCGATGCCTTCGTCTATGGCGGCGCCGATGCGGGCGCCATGGTCGCGGCCCCGACGCTCGAAGGGCTCGACATGTTCGCCGACCCCGGGGTGACCCCCGCAGGTTATCTTCCGCATGTCCCCTGGGACGGGCTCGGGCTCATCGATCATTCCATCGTGCCGCATTACCGCTCGGCAACGCCAGAAGCAGCCGGGGCAGAACGCGCCGTGCGCCATCTGAGCCGCAAGGGCCTGCGCTACCGCGCGCTGCGCGATGGCGAGGCGATTGTCTGGGTGGAAAGCCGGGGCACGGGCCTCGGACGGAGGGTGGCATGATGGCGCGCGAGAAGGATGATGACGAGGATGACGGCATCAGGGGCATCGGGCCCGGCCCGGCGGCAAAGCAGCGGGCGCTTGCCGAGGCGGCGGCGAAACTCGCGGCCCGCCGCCAGCGAGACGCCCTGCCCCACCGGATCGCGACACAGCGGCTGACGCTGCGCGCCCCGATCCGCGGCGACGTGCCTGACCTCGTCCGGCTTGCCGATAACCGCGTCATTGCCGAGCGGCTCGCCCGGTTGCCGCATCCCTATACCCGGGCCGATGGCGTCGCCTTCGTCGAGATTTTCGCGCAGCGCGCCGACGAACGCCCCTATGCCATGGTGCTCGACGACCGCTTCATCGGCGTAGTGGGCCTGAGCTTCCACCCTGGCCGCCCGCCAGAACTCGGCTATTGGCTCGGCGAACCCTGGTGGGGCCGCGGGCTGATGAGCGAAGCTGCGAAGGCAGTTTGCGACGCTGCCTTCGGTACCGGCCGCATCGATGAGCTCGTCGCTCGGGCGCTGCCGACCAATCTCGCCTCGCAACGCGTCCTCGAAAAGCTCGGTTTCGTGCGGGGCGACATCGTCCCGAGCCCTGCAAATGGCCGCGATGTCGTGAGCTACACCCTCAACAAGCCGCGATGGGGCTGATTATGGACGCGATACTCACCACTGCACGCCTGACGCTGCGGCCGCCACGCATCGAGGACGCGCCCCGCATCGCGCGGCTGCTCGATAACTTCGCCATCGCGGGCAATCTTGCCCGGGTACCCTACCCCTATCGCCTTGCCGACGCCCGGGCCTGGCTCCGTACCATGTCGTCCGACAGTTCGGCAGACGAGACCAATTTCGTGCTCGACCTGCCCGGCGAGGGGCTGGTGGGCGTCGTCGGCACCCACCTGACCGACAACGCCGCCGAGATCGGCTATTGGCTCGGCGAGCCGTTCTGGAACCGCGGACTGATGACTGTTCGCAGCGGTCGACTCCGACTGGTTCGCCGCACAGGATCTGCCACGGGTGCAGGCGTGGCTTGAGGCGTTTCTCGGGTCAGCGCTG
>CAYPYV010000233.1:0-4782 GCA_964414845.1 uncultured Devosia sp.
AGTATCAGCGCGAGCCTCGCGGTGGCATCGGGCCGTCGGGACTGGCTCTCGTAGCTGCGCAACAGTGCCAGGGTGCTGGGCGATAGTGGCACGAGCCCCGCCTCGGACATGACCTTCAGGGTGCGCGCGACCTTGGGGAGGGCCAGCATGCGGCGGAGTTCGGTCCCTACCCTCTCGCGCGCAAGATGCCGAGTGTCCGGCGCTGCCGCCAAGGCAGCGGCGAGCCCGTTGGAATCGAGCGCTTCGCCCGCGTGGCTCGCCGAGAACCGGAAGAACCGATAGACCCGCAGCCGGTCCTCCGCGATGCGGGTGGCTGCCTCACCGATGAAGCGCACGCGGCGGTGCAGGCAATCATCGAGACCTCCGAGCGGGTCGAACAGCGTACCGTCATGGCCGACATAGAGCGCGTTGAGAGTGAAATCGCGCCGCGCCGCGTCGCGCGCCCAGTCGGTGCCGAAGCTGACGACGGCATGTCTGCCATCGGTCTCGATATCCTCGCGCAGCGTGGTGACTTCGGCGACGAGCGCGTCGACGCGCAGCGTCACCGTGCCGTGGTCGAACCCGGTCGGATAGGCAGCGATACCGGCGGAAGCGGCACGCCGCATGACCTCGGACGGATGCAACTCGGTCGCAAGGTCGATCTCCGCCAGATCGCGCGGCATGTTGAGTATTGTATCGCGCACGACACCGCCCACGGCACGGGTCTTGAATTGTGCGCCGTCGAGCAGGGCGAAAAGTCTCTGTGTTTCGGGGCGGACCAGCCACTCCGCCTCACGGAGACGCCGCGCAACTTCCGTCAGTTTCGCCACGTCTGCTCCGCCGCCAGCGCCAGGTCATGGAAGATACGGGTAAGATTTGCCGTTATGCCCCAGATGACAAGCCCCGAATGATCGATACGCCAGGACGAGTGGTCGCGCCCGTTCCGGCTGATGCGCTGCTCGAGGTATGAACCTGGCGTCATGAGATACTCGAGCGGCACCTCGAAGACTGAGCGAACCTCGGCGGGGTTGGGGTTGAAGGGCTCGCGGGGGGAAACGCGGGCAACGACGGGCGTGATGAGATAATTGGTGCCTGTCTGGTAGACCGGGAGGTAGCCGAGCACTTCGGCATCGTCGCGGCGGAGGCCGACCTCTTCACTGGCCTCACGCAGCGCCGCATCGGCCGCGTCCCGGTCAGTAGGGTCGATCTTGCCGCCGGGAAAGGCGATCTGACCGGAATGGGCCCGCAGGCTTGGCGACCGCTCGGTATAGAGCACGGACAGGCTGTCCTGCCGCTCGACCAGTGCGATCAGCACAGCGGCGGGGACCGGCGGGCGGTCGAAGGGAATGTCCGGAACCCAATCGGGCCCGAGACCGGGCGCCGGGTTGGGCTCGGCGGCAATGAGGCGCTGCCGGATGCGTCCCACGAGATGCCCATCACCGCGCAGGAAACGTTCTGTGCCGATCTCGGTCATGAAAGGTAAGGTAAGCCTTGCGGGCCGCGGTGCAAGTGCACACCGCGACCACGCCGAAACCGTGCCGGCTCAGGACTGCCGGGAGGCACCGAACGCGCGGATCGGGCCGGCGATGCGCGCGGCCATGGTCGCATCGTTGGAATAGACCAGCACGCGCTTGGGATCGACCGGGCCGGGGAACTGCACGGCGCCTTCCACCGTGGGCACCCAGCCGAGCGGGCAGTAATAGTCGCGGTCGCCCACCAGCATAACGAAGCTGCCCTCGCCGCGCTCGAGCGCGATGCGGGTGACTTCCTTGGCCAGCAGCTTGCCGGCGCCGCGCTTGCGGAAATCCGGATGCGTCGCCAGCGGGCCGAGCATGTAGCCGTCAATGCCGCCAACGCTGATGGGCGTCATCCACACCGAGCCACAGGGCGTACCGTTGACCTCGGCAATGAGGCTCAGGGACGGGTCGATGGGAAAGCGCTCGCGCACGCGGAACGCCGTACGCGCAAAACGGCCGGGACCAAAGGCCGTCGCCTGCAGCTCTTCGACAAACGCATCGTCGGCGGGCGTGGCAAAGCGGATGGTGGGCAGGCCAAGTTGCGGCGGGGCCATGTCGGCGGCGACGGTAAGGGGCGAGATCATCGAGACGATCCACTTCAAAGATGGCAGGCAGGATTACGACGGGCCGTGATGCACAGCCTCAAGGCGACCGCTCAGGGTCGTCGGGTGATCGTAAAAGCCTTCTCCATCTTGGACGCCTCCTGACGTCTAAAATCCGCTTTAGCACCGGATGTGCCTTGGCGCGAGGGCATAGATGGCCCGAAGGACAGTTTTTTCAAGCCAAAGGGTCAACAAAACTTCGCATTCGCCTGCGGCCGGGCCGGAACGGCGCTGTCCCGAGACGCCTACCAGCGCTCCGCAGCCGGCAGACCCTCGACGATTTCGCGAATCCGAGCGGCAGTACCAGGATCGATCTCGACGGGCAGGCCGTCGGGCGCAAACCAGCCGATGGCGGCGATCTCGCCATTGGCGCGGAACTCGTGGCGCTTACGTCCCTCGCGCGAGACATAGACGGCGACATGATCGCGATTGGTCGCTTCGGAGACCTTGAGAAAGAGCCCATGCAGCCGAAGATCCGGACCAGCCTCGAAGCCGGTTTCCTCGAGTCCTTCCCGCCGGGCGCAATCGGCGGCGGTTTCGCCCGGCTCGACGCCTCCGCCGGGAAAGTGCCATCCAGGCATGTAGGTATGCCTGAGCAGCAACACCCTGCCATCCTGAATGAGCACGAGACGGGCCCCGATCACCATGCGGCGGCGGATACCAACGAGAACGAGATGCAGGAAGGTACGCAACCTCTGCCAGCGCGACATCTGCATGGCCAGTAGAACTCCAACGATGTCGCCGCATCTCAGCGATCGACCGAATCGGCACCTTCGCGCAACTAAGTCGTTCCCATGTGCACAGGCTCGTGGCATTAGGCGAACGGCATGATCACCCTCGCACACCTCTCCGATGCTCATCTTGCACCGCTGCCGCCGGTCCGGTTCACGGAACTGCTCGGCAAGCGCATCACGGGCTATGTGAACTGGCGGCTGAAGCGGGCCAAGACTCTCGACGGTGACGGGCTGGTCAAGCTCGTGCATCACCTGAATGAGCAGCGGCCGGATTTCGTCGCGGTGACCGGCGACCTTGTGAACCTCGCCCTCGATTCAGAGATCAATGCCGCCCATAACTGGCTGGAAACGCTAGGGGAACCGCTGCGCGTCTGCGTGTCGCCGGGCAACCACGATGCCTATGTGAAGGGCCAGTTGCAGAAGGCAATCCGGCGCTGGGGCGGCTATATCCGCGGCGAAACCGTGGACCAGAGCCCCTTCCCCTTCGTTCGGCGCATTGGCGAAGTGGCGATCGTCAGCTGCTCGAGCGCGGTGCCGACAGCGCCCTGGCTCGCGACGGGCCGATTCGATTCCGCCCAGGCCGGACGGCTGGCCCGCGTCCTGAGGCTCCTCGGCGATGGCGGCTACTTCCGCGTGGTGCTGATCCATCACCCGCCAAATGTGGAAAACTTTCACCCGCGGCTCGGGCTCTATGGCGCGCCACTGTTCCGCAAGGTGATCGCCGAGGCCGGCGCCGAGATGGTGCTGCACGGCCACACGCACAAATCCAGCATCTTTGCCATTCCGGGCCCCAAGGCAGAGGTGCCGGTGATTGGCGTCGCTGCCGCTGGCGCCGCCCAGCACGAGGTCATGGTGCACGATCCGGCGCGCTATAACCTGTTCCAGATCCAGCGGCTGGGCACGGCCTGGCAGTGCTCGATGCGGGAATTTGGCTTTCAGCGGCTGAGTTCCGATATCGTGCTGCGCAATACCGTGCGAATCTATTGAGGCGGCGGCCCGTGCCCGAATTCCTGCTGATCGATGCCCCACGCTTCGACCCTGCCACCGGGGTCGCGAGCTTCGGCTACGGGCTGGGCGAGCATCACTTTACCGAGACGCTGGCTTTCCCGCAGGGCTTCGACCTGACGGTGCCGGATACACCGGCCTTCGGCAAGCTGCTCGACCTGACCGCGATCGTGCTCGGGGTAAGCTATTTCAAGCTGCTTGCGCCCTTTACCATCCGGACCAGCATCGCGCTGACGAAGATGGAGCAGGCGTTCGCTCTCGACATCTACGAGAACGGACTGGGCGAGTTCTATGCCCGCAATGACCTGCGGCGTTTCGGCCGGATCGCCATAGAGGCTCATGCGGACACGGGAACTGCCCCCGCAGCGCCGGTGCTCGGGGACCGGGCGCTGCTGCCGATCGGCGGCGGCAAGGATTCGCTGGTTTCGGTACAGTTGTTCGAGAGGGCCGGGCTCGATTTCACACCCTTCGCGGTGAATGCCAAGGGCCCGATACTCGGTTCGTTCGAGCGGATTGGCCGCGAGCCGCTGACGGTCAAGCGGACGCTCGATGCCGAAATGATACGGCTCGGCAAGGAACCGGGCTACTACAACGGCCATGTGCCCTCGACGGCGATCAACTCGATGATCGCGGCGCTCGTGGCGCTGCTCTACTCGTACAACCGCATTGTCCTCTCCAATGAGCGCTCGGCGAGCGAAGGCAATGTCGCCTTCGATGGACGGGAGGCTAACCACCAGCACTCGAAATCCATAGGCTTCGAGAGGCTGATTGCCGAGGTGCTGGCGGGCGCAACGGACGGCGCGCTGGGCTATTTCTCGCTGCTGAGACCCTATTCGGAGGCGCGCATCGCCGCGCTCTTTGCGCGGGAGACCCGGTTCGACGACGTGTTCTCGAGCTGCAACGAGAACTTCAAGCTTGCCGGGCACAAGGGGCCGCTCTGGTGCG
>CAYPYV010000234.1:0-4773 GCA_964414845.1 uncultured Devosia sp.
ATGCACCCTCAGCGGCATAGCGCGCCATAGTGCCCATCAGCGCGAGGTTGACGATCAGGTAGACCGGCGCAACCGTGGTCCGCCCGGCGATCTTGGGGGTGCGCCAAAACGCACTCTTCCTGCCGGTGAGCCCTTGCATGACCGATGCGCAGACGCCGGCAAGACCGACGGGCAGCAGCAGCAGGTTGAGCGCGCTGACCCCGAAGACGTCGCGCCGGCGATAGCCACGCGAACGCAGATCCTCAGCATAGAGCCAGAAATAGGGGAGCATCGCGAGCGGCGTAAAGACCATGTGCCGAGCATCGGAGACCGATAGCAGCATCAGGACGAGGATGGCTGCATTGCCGACAAACGGCGACAGCAGGTAATGGCTGCGCACGAAGAATTCGGGTAGGCGGTGGAGCTTCCGGCCGCCAGCGAGGAAATCGCCGATAAGCGCCGGAAGGATCAGAAGACCGCCATTGCTCCAGCGCTGCCGCTGGATTGCGAGTGAGCCGAAGTCGGCCGGGGTGGCGCTGAAAGCGAGTGGAGCGAAGTGATTGTGCACGCGCCAGCCATGGCGCAGCAGATCGACTGTGGAGCCGGTATCCTCGATGACAGTTGCGTTCTGGATGAAGATCTCGACCGGCTTGCCAGCTTCGATCTCCCTGCGGTGAATGTCGGCCAGTGCGTCGAAGCGGAGCAGCGCATTGGCACCGACCCAGAACGCTCCGCCGAAGAAGCTCGAGCCCTGGTGCACCAGGTATTGGATATCGGTGGTGGCGCCCGCGATGCGTTCGACCGGGTGGGGGCTGTTCGGGAAGGTGTGGTATGGGGTCTGCACCACGCCGATAGTGTCGTCGGCCTCGGCCTCGCGCGCGAGAATGGATATATAGTCGGGCAGGATGACGCTGTCCGCATCGAGCGTCAGCACATAGGGCGTGGCGGCGACCTCGAGGGTGGCTGGTTGACCGTCAGGGGCGGGGCGCAGGACCAGCCGCCCACTTTCGACGGCATCCACGAAGCGGCCGCCCATCAGCCCGAGATAGGAGTTAAGGTTCATCGCCTTGTTGGGCGCGTGCGAGAGATTGGCAAAGCGCTTGCGCTCGAAGCTCGTCACTTCGGCGCTGACGGCGAGGCTCAGCTCTTCGTAGAACGCCGATGCCAGCGTCTCATCGAGCAGGATGCGCGGCATGGCGGCCGCACGTCTGCGGTAGCGGGCGGCGAGTTCGTTGACGACCCGATCGATGAAGAAGCGATCGACATGGGCGAACTCCGCAGTGATTTCGTGCGCGAGATATCGCGACAGTTGGCCAAACCATCCGGCGAGTGCGAGGTAGAGCTGCTGCAGGCGTTGGCGCTCGAAACGCGCGTCGAAGCTGCCGGCGTCGCGCCGGGCGAGGAACATACCGTGCTCGCGCGCCAGTTCGGTGGCGGGCTCGGCGAGCAAAGCCTGGACGTCGGCAACTACACGTCGGCTATCGTCAATGGTGTCGGAATGTGGTGGGTCATCCAGCAGCACGACGACGCGGCGATTGCCGTATGCCGTAAGCGCGGCTGACAGTATCGTCATCCGCAGTACCCGCCGCTCCTCCTTGAAGGATGGGATCAGCACGGTCACTGCGGGCATATCGGCCGAGAGCAGCCGTGTCTCGAGATCAGTCGAGGCCTCGGCGCCCGGGCGCCGCAGTGCTGCGCCAAAGCGGTTCAACTGGTAGGCAATGGCGCAATAGAAGAGGCCGATCGAAGTCGCCAGATAAATCCCGCGGCTTAGCGGTGACAGCGCCGCATGCCACCCCACATACCAAACAAGCCATGACAAAGCCGCCAGCGTCCCCAAAAGGGAGGTCAGCACCAGCGCCGACTCTCGGGCGCGCGCAAGCCTTGCTCCAAATGGAACCGTCTTCGACAAAGAAACATACCCCCGGCCGATCGCACCGAAGGCCGCCAGCTGCGCCGGCGAATCTCTGCGCGATCATGTGAAAGTGGACCGGAATAGCTGCAGAAGGGCAAGGCGATTGGCAGTTGTCCACGGCCTGCTGAGGGGGGTTCTTGTGCAAGCGGTCGCAACTGTTGCGCGCAAGCAACAATTTTAGTCAAATTTTCTGCGTTGCGTCACCGCGCGTCATGAGGCTTTAGCCCTGGCCTGCGAATATTGTATTCGGGGACGGAGTGTATTCAGCGGGCAGCACTAACGGTAGTATTCCCGGGCTGATCACTCAGCTGGGCGCGCGGGGCATGCGGCCCAGCTGGCGCGCGTGGGCCATCCAGAGCCGCTTCCTCACTCCGGCTGGCTCGAGATGCCGATACCTGCCACCGGAAAACCTCGACCAGTCGAGCGCGAGCCCCTGGCGCACGAGTTCGGCTGCGAGGTCGCGTCCATCCGGAAGGAAGCACTGCGCGACTACTCGGTCATAGGATAGCTCGGGGTGCAGTTCGGCCGTGACGATCTGATTGGCGCATAGCTGCACGAGCGCCCATTTGGACTTCTGCCCCCAGGGGTGGTCGAGCTCCGGTGCATCAATGCCGGCCAGCCGGAGCCGCGTGCCATCTATCTCGATCGTGTCACCATCGATGACCCAGCAGCGCCCGCGGAGCACCGTTCTTGCCGGCGGTGCCGGGATGGATGGCACATCTTGGCTGTCGACCGGATGCTCGAGCCCCCAGGTTTCCGGCCCGGCTGGCAATATATCGCTTGACGCTTTGGTTGAGCTGCCGAAGCCGCCCAAGTCCTTGTACTGTCGCGTTTTCGGACCGGAAAGATAAGGCCGCTTACCCTTGGTGTGCCCAAACGATCGTGCTCTTCGTGGCGGGTGGCCGCCGAACAGGCGGATGATGAGGCGGAAGAGGCGCAATATCACCCTCTTGGTCTCGAACGTCGATCGGCCAGTCCGCTGATGCCGTTATTGTGCAATTGGCAGTAGATACTGTGGCAGGTGCAGTATCAAGGGAATGGTCGCCGATGTTCGGCGGGCGGCCATAGGTATCCACAGGTGATCGCAAGCTGTGCCCTGCGCCTGCCGTCAGGGAGTGCGCTTCAAGCGATGCGGGTTATGAGTGTGGAATGGTGCTGCAAGAGAGGATTGAACTCTCGGCCTCTCCCTTACCAAGGGAGTGCTCTACCACTGAGCTACTGCAGCATCCGACTGCGGAAGATGCCTCCCGCGAACGGGCCGTCTACTGCCACAGCAGATTTTGTCGTGCAAGCGGTAATTCGCCGGTTTTGGGTATAGGGGTGGCGGGACGGGCGAACGGGAGGTTTGGATCAGTCGAGGAATGGCCGGCACGCGCCGGGGGGCAGGGCGGTTGCCGGCGGGGACGGAGGCCAGAGGGAGGCGGGTAGCTGCCTCGACTTGCCGAAGGTGGAATCGCCCGTCGCATGGTAAAGGGATGCTTAACCGAAGACTTGTATCGGTTGAGGGCGATGACGAAGTCGAAAGAGCAGATCGCGCGCGAGCACAGATTGGCCGCAAAGCTCAGGGAAAACCTGAAGCGACGCAAGGAGCAGGCGCGCGCCCGCGCCAGAGATGACGAGGGGGCGGTTTCTGCGCCGGACGGTGCGGACCAGCCTGATCCATCGGCCGGGTTGAAGCCCGCCACACGTTCAGATAGCTAGCCTTTAGATACCGGGCGCGAGGGCGCCCCCAGACCAGGATCGATTATGGATCGCATTCGTCTCGTCGGTGGCCATGAACTGCGCGGTGAAATCCCGATCTCCGGCGCAAAGAATGCCGCGCTGCCGCTGATGATCGCCTCATTGCTGACGCGCGAACCGCTGGTGCTGGAAAATGTGCCGCGGCTCGCCGACGTGACGCAGCTCGAAAAGATCCTCGCCAACCATGGTGTCGATATCGCGGTGCAGGGGCGGAAGGCCGCGAGCCTCGAAGGCCAGCGGATGACGCTCGAAGCCCGCGAGATTGTCGATACGACAGCGCCCTACGAGCTGGTGTCCACCATGCGGGCGAGCTTCTGGGTGATCGGGCCGCTCCTGGCGCGGGCGCACGAGGCGCGTGTGTCGCTGCCGGGCGGCTGCGCCATCGGAACAAGGCCGGTCGACCTGTTCCTCTATGGCCTCAAGGAACTCGGCGCCGAGCTCGACATCGACGAGGGCTATGTTGTAGCGCGCGCGCCTAAGGGCGGGTTGCGCGGTGGCCGCGTGGTGTTCCCCAAGGTGACGGTGGGGGCGACACATGTACTCTTGATGGCCGCGACGCTCGCAAAGGGCCAGACGGTGATCGAGAACGCGGCAATGGAGCCCGAGATCACCGATGTCGCCAATTGTCTCGTGAAGATGGGCGCGAAGATCGACGGCATCGGTACCCGCACGCTGACCATCGAGGGCGTCGACGAGTTGCATGGTGCGCACCACGCCGTGGTGGCCGACCGCATCGAGACCGGCACCTACGCGATGGCGGCCGCGATGGCGGGCGGCGATGTGCTGCTGAAGAATGCGTCGGCGGAGCATCTGCAGGCAGCGCTCGATGTGCTTGGGCAGGCTGGCGCACAGGTGACGAGCGAAGCCAACGGCATCCGCATCAAGCGGAACGGCAACGGCATCCAGGCCGTGGATGTGGAGACGCAGCCGTTCCCGGGCTTCCCGACCGACCTGCAGGCGCAGTTCATGGCCCTGATGACCATGGCCAATGGCGTTTCGACCATCCGCGAGACGATCTTCGAGAACCGCTACATGCATGTGGCGGAGCTGGCGCGGTTCGGCGCCGACATCAAGGTTGACGGGCAGGTGGCGACGGTGACCGGCGTCAGCCAGCTGAAGGGCGCGCAGGTGATGGCGAC
>CAYPYV010000235.1:0-1548 GCA_964414845.1 uncultured Devosia sp.
GCTTCACGCCCGAGCCGGAGGTCCGGCCGAGCAGGCGCTGCACCGACGGGAAGACGTAGAAAGCCCCCTCCGGGGTCAGGCAGTCGAGCCCGGTATTGGCGTTGAGCCCCTTGACCACCAGGTCGCGCCGGTCCTGGAAGACCTGCCGCCACTCGGCGAGAAAATCCTGCGGCCCGTTCAGGGCCTCTACCGCCGCCCATTGCGAGATGGACGAAGGGTTGGTGGTCGACTGGCTCTGCAGCTTCAGCATCGCGGCGAGCAGCGGCTTCGGCCCGGTGCAATAGCCGATGCGCCAGCCGGTCATGGCATGCGACTTCGACACGCCGTTCATGGTCAGCGTGCGCGGCTGCAGCGCTGGCTCCACCTGCGCAATGGTCGCGAACGTGCCGCCGTCATAGACCAGCACTTCGTAGATATCGTCGGTGAGTATGTAGACATGCGGGTGGCGCAGCAGCACGTCTGCCAGCCCGCGCAGTTCCTCGGCGGTATAGGCGGCGCCTGTGGGGTTCGACGGCGTATTGAGGATCAGCCACTTGGTGCGTGGGCTGATCGCGCGTTCCAGTGCCTCGGGCGAGAGCTTGAAGCCCGTCGAGGCATCGGCCACCGCAAACACGGCCTCGGCGCCGCAGAGCCGGACGATTTCCGGGTAGCTCACCCAATAGGGCACCGGCACCACCACCTCGTCTCCGGGGTTCAGCGTCGCCATCAGCGCGTTGAAGATCACCTGCTTGCCGCCCGCCGACACGAAGCAGTCTGCCGCCGTCACGTCGAGCCCGTTGTCGCGGCGGAACTTCGCCGCCACCGCTTCCTTGAGCTCGGGAATGCCATCGACATTGGTGTAGCGGGTCTTGCCCGAATTGATCGCCCGGATGGCCGCCTCGCGCACATGGGCGGGCGTGTCGAAATCCGGCTCCCCGGCCGCCAGCGATATGACGTCGCGGCCTTCGCGGGCCATGTCGGCGGCCTTGCGGGAAATGGCGACGGTGGCGGAGGGCTGGATGCGTCCCAGCGCATCGGACAGGAAGGCCATGGGCTTCTCCTCAAGCAAAAGGCGAGGAGGTGCTTAGTGCCGCAAGGCCCAATTAGCAACCAGCGGGGCGCGTACGCCCCGCCAGTTCCCGTGGCCTCGGGTTGGCTAGGCTCGACCATCCGGGAGGATTCGGTCGAGCTGATAAGTTAACGATGCCGGGCAGCCGCTGAACCTTTCCTGATGCTGACGTTCAGAAACCGTTCAGGTTGGCGTTCATCCTCGCGCGCGCACGGAGGTCGAGGCTCGGAAAAGCCTCGCAACGCGGGGGTTCGACCCGCCGCTGGCGGTCGCTCGCAAAGAGGCTCGCGACTCGAGGTGCGGCTGACGTTCGCTCGTAAAGAAGCCCGCGACTCGCGGTGCGGCTGGCGGTCGCTCGCAAAGAGGCTCGCGACTCGAGGTGCAGCTGACGGTCGCTCGCAAAGAGGCCCGCGACTCGAGGTGCGGCTGGCGGTCGCTCGCAAAGAGGCTCGCGACTCGAGGTGCGGCTGGCGGTCGCTCGCAAAGAGGCTCGCGACTCG
>CAYPYV010000235.1:1648-4762 GCA_964414845.1 uncultured Devosia sp.
AGGCTCGCGACTCGAGGTGCGGCTGGCGGTCGCTCGCAAAGAGGCTCGCGACTCGCCGGCGGCGCATCAGATGCCGATCGCCTGCTCGTCCTTCAGCTGCACCGCCTCGACCCGCCAGCCCTCGGGCTCGCGGCCCAGCATGTATTGCGCCGAGTAGAGCCCCTGGTCTTCGTCGATGAGCTTCACCTCCTGCAGCACCGTATCGGCATCCACCATGCGGTAGTCGCCGAACTGGTGCGTGCGGGAGAGCGCAATGGCGGCGTAGCCCGAATGCACGATGGTCAGGTAGAAGCTCTCCGCATCCGGAAAGCTCGTCCGGAACGGCTTCGCCGCCATGCTCAGCGCGGTTTCCGAATCGCGGGTTCGGAAGGCCACGATCTGCGTGGTGATGGTCGCCTGCCATTCGGCGGCATCAGGCGCCGGTGCCTGCGCCTCCTCCGCCATCGTGCCCGAAGGCGCCGCACACAGTGCCAGCACCAGCGCCAAAACCGTTCGTCTTGCGAAATTCGACATGTCACCCTCCAGCCTCGCCACAGGAATGCCTTGAAACCGTACGCTCCCGATCACACCAGCAACGAATGATTTTCCCATTCGGTTGGTCTTTTCACCGCGTTGTGACGAGCTGGAGTATCCGAAGTGGCAAATCCCCCCATCTATCGCCTGCTGAAGCGGCTTTCCCGGCGCCGCACCGGACCGAAGCTTTCGAACAGCATGGCCTCCGCGGCGGCCATTTCCTTTGCTCTCACTTTCGTATCGGCAGTGGTGGCCATTACGCTCGGCCTGCTCCCGCAGGTCACGTGGCGGCTCGGAACCGATCTCGATTCCGGCGTCATATTGCTGATGACGCCCACGGTGGCGCTGCTTTTCGCCCTGGTGTTCGAGGTCGTGCGCACCGCACTTGCCGGTGATCGCGCCCAGCCCGCCCCACTCCCAAACGCGCTTGCCGCCAATTCGCTGGCAGCCTGGTCCCCGGGCCGCGGCGAAGGCTGAGCGCACGCCTCGCTTCAGATGACATCGGCGTCGTTCATCTGGCGCACAGATTTGGTATGACATGAAGGGCGGTGGGATTACCCGGCCGCCTTTCACATTTCGCGCCGGCCAAGATGAACTGAGGGATAATCAATGATCCGCGTCAAAACTCATGCAGTCTCGAGCGTTCGCGGCTGGCGTCTTTCGACTGCCGCCCTGCTGCTCGGCACCTGCCTCGCCACGCCCGTGCTGGCAGAGGAAACCTCCTCCGCCAAGCCGGCTGCGCCTGCAGCCACCGAGACCATGGCGGCTCCAGCCACACCGGTCGCCGCTGCGTTCGACTTCAAGGTCGAAGTCTCGAGCATCGACGTCACCGACGGTAACGTGACCGGACCGGAGCTGCGCGAGCTCTTCGGCCCCGATGCCGGCGGCAAGCTCGACCTGCTGACGACCATCACCGCCAAGCGCATCTACATCCCGTCGATCACCATCGTGTCGACCGTTCCGACCGAAGATGGCGGCCGGATGAGCTATACGATGTCCGATGTCGAATTCACCGATATCGCCGACGGCATCGCCGCCAACGCCGTCATCGGCAAGACCATTCTGTCGGGCATCCCCGATTTCGGCTTCACCTTCGGCAAGATGGCGGCCACAAATTTCGACGTCACGGCAATGCTCGGGGTCTATGGCCTCGTCACGCCGGAAGCCGATGGCGAGGAGCCCAACCTCGTCTATGGCAGCTTCACCGCCGAGGGCGGCGCCATCACCTCGCCGGTGGTCAACTGCACCATAGGCGGGCTTGAGTCCGGCAGCTTCTATGCCCGTCCTCTGTCCGTCTCGATCGCAGATCTCAGCAAGGCGATCGAGGGTATCGAGGCGGCCGACAAGGCAGGTGGCAAGCCGTCCCCCGAGAGCATCAAGACGATCATCACCTACTATGCCGAAATGCTGACGGCATTCACCAGCGAGCCGTCGACGTTCAAGGGCTTCGAGTGCTCGGGCACCGAACCGGAGACGAACACGCCGTTCACGGCCTCGGCCGGCGAATTCACCATGGCGGGCTATGAGCCCGGCATCTATCCGGCCCTCGCCTTCAACGACATCAAGGTCGATTTCGGCACATTCGGCACGTTCAGCCTCGGCAATTTCACCTGGAAGCAGATGGACCTCAACGGCACCATCGAAGCGCTGACCTCGGCCGACACCATCGACGAGGAATGGTTCGCCACCAACTGGCGGAAGCTGATCCCCGCCATCGAAGGCCTGGCGCTGTCCGGTCTCGACATGGACGTCATCGACCCCGAAAAGCCGGGCGACCGCGTCAAGCTCAAGGTCGCCGATTTCGACGTGACCCTGGGCGATTACGTCAATGGCGTCCCGTCCAATGTGGAAGTGTCGGGCGACAACATCGTCACGCCGGTTCCCGCAAACGATCCGTCGATGGCAGTGCTGACACAGGCGGGTATCACCGAGGTCGACCTGAGCTTCGGCACTGCGTTCCACTGGGACAAGGAGAATTCCACCATCGTCGTCGAGCAGATCGGCTTCGATATTCCGGGCCTCAGCCGCATCAACATTTCCGGCACGCTCGGCAATGCCACCGCCGACCTGTTTGCCGACAATCCGGATCAGGCCATGATGGCCTCGCTGGGCCTGACGCTCAAGGACCTGCACATCACGCTCGAGGACAAGGGCATGGCGCCCATCGTCATCGCGGCGGGCGCGGCGGAAGCCGGTCAGCCGGAAGGCACGTTCAAGACGATGATCGCCGGGCAGATGCAGGGCATGCTGCTCGCCATCCTCGGCAGCAGCGAATCCTCAATGGCCGCTGCCACCGCCATCGGTGATTTCATCCAGGGCAAGAAGCAGATCGATCTGACCCTGACTGCGGTCGATCCGGCCGGCGTCAGCCTCGCCGAGCTCTCCGCAGCGAGCGAGAACCCGACCGTGCTTGCCGGCAAGTTCACCATCGCCGGCGAAGCGAAGTAAGCTCGCCTGATGTCCTCGCGGTGAGCGGTCGACGCCCTCGTGGTTCGACAGGCTCACCATGAGGGCGCGACGACTGCGGGGGACAGGTCCATCTCGCAAAGAGTGAAAGACCTCGTAGGGACCTCATCCTGAGCCTGTCGAAGGACGAGGTCC
>CAYPYV010000236.1:0-4726 GCA_964414845.1 uncultured Devosia sp.
CTGTCGGCACCAGTGCCGGAGGGGGTGTGGCCGCGCCCGTCCTTGAGGTGGCAGTTCTGGCAGCCGCGCGCGTTGAACAGCGGTCCGAGCCCGTCGGAGGCCTCTGTAGAGGAAGGCGAAGACACCCAAAGCTTCCGGAACAATGCATTGCCGAGCTTGAACCGGCTTTCGTCCTCGAAGCTGAGATTGGCGGAGGAGAACGAAAACGCGTCCTGATTCGGCTGCTTGCGGCTCGTCGCCTTGCCGCCCGGCAGGCCTTCGAAGTTCTCGGGCTTCGTAAAATCCGAGGTCGGCGCGGTTACGCTGGCCACACGGGCCAGGTCCCTGTCCGACAGATCGGAGCGGACCTCGCCGTCATTTGCGACGGCGAGGCCAGCAAGAAGGGTTGCGGCCAGAAGTGCGGTCAAGCGCATGTGCATGTCAGGCACCCGTGCAATCCGGCCACGCCGGACAAAAGAACGATCCAGGCGCCTGACCGCAAGTCACGCCGGGGATGAAAATCTTGTGGATAGAGGGCTTTACTCGAAGACCGCATCGGGATTCGTCAGGCTGTCCGACTGCTCGATAGTCACCGCGCTCGATAGATCGAGCAAGGCGACGGCCCGCTCGATGCCCTTGGTCTGGGCGACGAGCCCGTCGATCGCCGCCTGCACCACCGCATTGCCCTCGGTGTTCCCCTCGGCGATCATCTGGTCGTATTTTTCAACCGTCTCGCCGCGGTCGCGCATGGCTTCCATCTTCGCGACCGTGTCGTCGAGCAGGCCGCGAATCTCGGTGTCGAGCGCCTTGTCCTTGCTGGCGACGAGTTCGGAAATCGACGGACCACTGATCGCGCTGCCGTCCACGCGCGTGTAGTGGCCGAGATAGACGTTACGGACGCCCACCGCGTCATAGAGATGCGAATTATAGGTGTTGTCGGAGAAGCAGTCATGTTCCTCCTCCGGATCGTGGAGGAGCAGGCCGAGTTTCATCCGCTCGCCCGCAAGTTCGCCGAAGGACAGCGAGCCCATACCGGTCAGGATAGCGGCAAGCCCGGCCTCCTCGAGCGCCTTGCGCGCCGCGCCGCCCACCTGCCAATCCGCCACCATTTCCTCGAGGTCGGAGACGAGCAGGTCCGTCGCCGCATCGAGATACTGGGCGCGCCGGTCGGCGTGTTCGGCAGTCGAGTAGTCGGTATAGGGCCGGTTGCCGGCCCCCGGCCCCGTGCCGTTAAGGTCCTGCCCCCAAAGGAGGAACTCGATGGCGTGGTACCCGGTCGCGACATTGGCCTCGATACCGCCGGCCTCCTGCAGGGTGTTCTTGAGGAAATCGGGGGTGATCTCGGCAGCGTCGACTTCCTTGCCGTCGATCATGATTCTGGCATTGGCGATGACGTTCGCGGTGTAGAGCCCGTTCTCGTCGCTTTCGGCGCCATAGGACGTGCTGTCCACATAGTCGATGAGGCCCTCGTCGAGCGGCCAGGCGTTTACGCGGCCCTCCCAGGCGTCGACCACCGGGTTACCGAAACGGAATGCCTCGGTCTGCTGGTAGCTGGGGCGCGCATCGAGCCAGGCCTTGCGCGCCGCGGCCAGCGTTGCCTCGGACGGGCTAGCGATCAGCGCATCCGTCGCCGCATCGAGTGCCCTGGCGGTAGCCAACGCGTCTTCATAGCCGGCAAGCGCGATATTCCCATAGGTCTCGAGGATCGCCGCCTTGTCAGGCTCCGCCGCGATAACCGCGCCGCAGACTGTCACCAGCAACATGGCCGCAAGGGCAAATCGGGCGGAGGGACGAGACACGAGGCAACTCCTTTGCGAACGACAATGCGCCCCGCTAGCAAAGTGGATAACTTGGATCAAGAAATTTCGCCGCAGTCTGGAATGGGTCTAAACTTGCGCCCAACGACGCAATTCTTGCGCTCTCGACTCCGTAGGCGGAAAAAGGCACTGTCACAATTGTCACAATCCGCGCGGGACGGCGGATGGATGGGGCAGGTTCCACCCGGTCACGGGCGGAATGAGGGAAGCAGGGGCTGTCACGCAGGTGTCACACAGGGCCACTAGGTCAGCTTTGGCTTTTCCGTCCTGCGCTCTTTTCGCGAAGAAAAGCGTCACCACAAGGGAGATTTCCATGAACATCAAATCCGCGCTCGTCGCGACGGTGTCCAGCGTCGCGCTCATGGCCACCACGACCATGGCCTTCGCGCAGACCGACCTGAATGCTCTTTACGAAGCCGCCAAGGCCGAAGGCCAGCTGACGGTCATCGCCCTGCCCCACGACTGGTGTGGCTACGGCGCCGTCATCGCGGCTTTCAAGGCGAAGTATCCGGGCATCACCGTCAACGAACTGAACCCCGATGCCGGTTCGGCGGACGAAATCGAAGCCGTCAAGGCGAACAAGGGCAATACCGGCCCGCAGGCGCCCGACGTGCTGGATATCGGCCTCAGCTTCGGCCCTTCCGCCAAGGCCGAAGGCCTGCTGCAGCCCTACAAGGTCTCGACCTGGGATACGATCCCGGACACTGCAAAGGACCCTGAGGGCTATTGGTACGGCGACTATTACGGCGTGCTGTCCTTCCTCGTGAATACCGACCTTGTCAGCAAGGTTCCGACCAGCTGGGCCGATCTCAAGGCGTCGGACTACGCCAATGCGGTCGCACTCGCCGGTGATCCGCGCGCATCGAACCAGGCCATCCAGGCGGTCTATGCCGCTGGCCTCGCCGCTGGCGCCACCGATGCCGCCGATGCTGGCAAGAAGGGCCTCGCCTACTTCGCCGAGCTGAACAAGGCCGGCAACTTCGTTCCGGTCATCGGCAAGGCCGCGTCCGTCGCTCAGGGTACGACGCCGATCGTGGTCGCCTGGGACTACAACGCCCTCTCCTGGCGTGACGGCTTTGCCGGCAACCCCAAGGCTGAAGTGGTCGTTCCCTCGGACGCCGTGGTCGCCGGTGTGTATGTGCAGGCGATCTCCGCCTATGCACCGCATCCGAATGCAGCCAAGCTGTGGATGGAATACCTGTATTCGGACGAAGGTCAGCTCGGCTGGCTCGCCGGCTATTGCCACCCGATCCGCTTCAACGACCTTGCAGCGAATGGCAAGATCCCGCAGGAGCTGCTCGACAAGCTGCCGCCGGCTGAAGCCTATGCCAAGGCCGTGTTCCCGACCCTCGACGAGCAGGCCGCCGCCAAGACCGAGATCACCACGAACTGGGACGCCGTCGTCGGCGCCAACGTTCAGTAAGCATGCCCAAGGTCAGCCGCATTGCTGACAAGACGGCCGGCCCGATATCGGGGCCGGCCGCTCTTTCTTTGAACTCGCCGATGCTGGGCGCGTGGCTGGGCGTCGTGCCCTTCATCCTCTTCGCCCTGCTTTTCCTCGTCATTCCCACGCTGTTTCTTGTCGCGTCGGCCTTTGTCGACGGTTCCGGAAACTTCACGCTGCAGAACATTGCCGACCTGTGGACAGACAAGGTCCGCAGCGCGTTCGAGATCTCCATCAAGATTTCCGCGGCCTCGGCCTTTTTCGGTGCGGTGATCGGGCTCGCCATCGCGCTTGCCATCATCCGCGGCAAGCTGCCCGGCGCCATCCGTTCGACGGTGATGACGTTCTCGGGCGTCGCCTCGAATTTCGCCGGCCTGCCGCTCGCCTTCGCCTTCATCGCGACCGTGGGGCGGCTCGGCCTCGTGACCGTCATTCTGAAGACGGTGTTCGGCTTCGATATCTACAAGGCCGGCTTCAACCTGTTGAGCTTCACGGGCCTCACGCTCACCTACCTCTATTTCCAGATCCCTCTGATGATCCTGATCATCGCGCCCGCAATCGATGGATTGCGGAAGGAGTGGAGCGAGGCCGCCGCGACACTCGGCGCGTCGCGCATGCAGTTCTGGCTCCATATCGGCTTCCCGATCCTTTGGCCCAACCTGCTCGGCACGCTGTCGCTGCTCTTCGCCAATGCCTTCGGCGCCATCGCAACCGCCTATGCGCTCACCGGCTCCTCCCTCAATATCGTGCCCATCCTGCTCTACGCGCAGATCCGCGGGGATGTGCTGCACAACCCGGGCCTCGGGGCGGCGCTGGCGCTCGGCATGATCGTGATCACGGCGCTCGCCAATGTCATCTACATCGTCGTGCGGACGCGCGCCGAGAGGTGGCTCAAATGATCGCGCGACGCTTCTGGGCGTGGGTAGTGTTCGGTCTTGGGGCGGCCTATTTCCTGCTGCCGCTCATCGCCACGTTCATCTTCTCGCTGCAGATGCGGCGTGGCCGGCTGACCTTCGATGCCTATCTCTCGGTGTTTGCCGATGCGCGCTTTCAGGCAACCTTCAGCTACTCGCTTGCCTGCGCCTTCTTCGCCATCATCGTGGGTGTGGCCATCGTGCTGCCTGCCGCCTATTTCGTGCGGCTGAGGCTGCAATGGCTCAGGCCGCTGATGGAGTTCATCACACTCCTGCCGCTGATCGTGCCGCCGATCATCCTCGTGTTCGGGCACATCAAACTGTTCAACTCGTCGTCGATCCTGCCGCTGACGAACTCGGCCTTCGGAACGGATGTGCTGATTGTCTGCGGCTATGTCACGCTGGCGCTGCCCTACATGTATCGTGCCATCGATACCGGACTGCGCACCATCGATGTGGCCACCCTCACCGAGGCGGCGACCATCCTTGGTGCCAACCCGATCCGCACCATGGTGTCGGTCATCTTCCCGAACATCTTCGTCGCGGTGCTATCGGGCGCCTTCCTGACCTTC
>CAYPYV010000237.1:0-4660 GCA_964414845.1 uncultured Devosia sp.
CCCGTGGCCGACGAGGCCGAAAAATCCGCCGCGGCGGTGCAGTAGCGGTGGGGCCGTTTCTTCTTATCTCGCCTGGCGTACCTACTTTCAGGCAGCTTGGGATGGCCGGTTGCGAACCGCAGCGCCATCAGTCAGCGGCCCTCTCCTGCTTGCGGGAGAGGGTGCCCGAAGGGCGGGTGAGGGGTGCACCTTGCGCTGAATCCCTCACATTCTCAACAGTTTAGCTCAAGCGGCACCCCCCCACCCGGCACTCCGCGCCACCCTCCCCCGTAAACGGGAGAGGGGAAAACCGAGAGCCCTGTGGTCGGAGACTGTGAGCAACCCGACACGACGACCATTGTGAAATCCCACCTACGCCCGAACCAGCCCGCCGAAATAATCCAGCCGATAGGCGAGCCTGCCGCCGACGGAGATGGTTTCGGTGCCGTGGAAATGCGTGGCGTCGCCCTCGGCGCGGTCCTGATAAAGGCCGTGTGGCCCCTCGAAATCGAAACCGCCAAGTAAGCGGCCCTCGGTATAGAGCGCCGAGAGCGCGGCCTTGATGGTGGCTCCCGCCCGCACGGCATCGATCAGCTCGGGGCGGAGGATGTAGCCATAATAGTTCATGGCCCAGACGGGCTCGCCCCTCAGCCAGACTGTCTCCTGCCCGAGAAAATCCGTGCCGCCGAAATAAGAGTCGCGATAGGACCAGTCGCCATCCGCAAAGGTCAGGTCGTGGCTGCCGGTACGGCTGGGCGCTGCCTTCTCCCCGCCTCCGACATAGGTAGCGGCCTTGGCGCGGACGATGAAGGCATTGAGGGACAGGGGGGACATGATCGGTTCTCAGATGAGAACATATCATGAACATACTTTGCCGATGGGGTCAATGAGCGCCGAGCTGCGGCCGGTCACGCGCGGGCCTGATGGAGGGCGATGCGGTTGCCTTCGCTGTCTCCGACCTCGGCGACAAAGCCGAAATCGCCGACGTCCTTCTTGGGATAGAGCACCTCGCCGCCGGCCGCCACGGCGCGCGCAATCGCATCATCGATGCTATCGACGGAGAAGTAGACAATGGCCCCCATGCGCGACGGCACATAGACATCGCCCTTTGCAAGGGCACCGCTTGCTCCCCCTGCCCCGTCGGCAAAGCGGAAGAACGCCATTTCGTAGCCATCGACCAGCTGACGCTCAAGTGGATCGCCAAAGACGGCCTCGTAGAAGCGGATGGCCCGCTCCAGGTCTGCGACAGGAATTTCGACATAGGCTATCGGGTTTCGTCGCGTGGACGTGCTCTGCATGGGTAGACCCGCTCTCATGCCCAATAGGGCTCACAAGGCTACCTTGGGAGGATGGCCGTGCGACCGGTCGAGGTAAAGGCGACAAAACGGCGCTGACGATATGTCGAAACAAAAGGGCGCCGGAGCGCCCTTAGTCAGAATAGCTGTTACCCGGTTCGAGCGTATTGCTGCCCCACCCCCGGCTCCGCCGGACCCTCCCCCGCAAGCAGGGGAGGGAAGAAAGGAGAGAGCGGTGCAGCCTCAGCGCGGCAGGTCGGTCTTGCCCATGAGGTAAAGATCGATCGAGCGGGCACACTGGCGGCCTTCGCGGATGGCCCAGACGACGAGCGACTGGCCGCGACGCATATCCCCACAGGAGAAGATCTTCTCCTTGGTGGTCTTGTACTGCAGCATATCGGCGAGGACATTGCCGCGCTTGTCGAGATCGACGCCCGCTTCCTTGATCATGCCTTCCTGCACGGGGCCGACAAAGCCCATGGCGAGGAGCACGAGATCGGCCTTGAGGCTGAACTCGGTGCCGGGAATGGCCTGGAACTTCTCGTCGGCACGGGCGCAGTTGAGCGCCGTGACCTGGCCGTTTTCGCCGGAGAAGGACACGGTGGCGACGGCGAAATCGCGCGTGACACCCTCTTCGTGCGAGGAGGAGGTGCGCAGCTTCAGCGGCCAGTTCGGCCAGGTGAGCGCCTTGTTTTCCTTCTCGGGCGGCATGGGCATGATCTCGATCTGGGTGACCGAGGCCGCGCCGTGGCGGTTGGAGGTGCCGATGCAATCGGAACCCGTATCGCCGCCGCCGATGACCACGACATGCTTGCCGGTCGCGAGGATCGGCTTGATGTTGTCGAGGCTTTCACCGGTGACGCGGCGGTTCTGCTGGCCCAAGAACTCCATGGCGAAGTGGATGCCATCGAGCTCGCGGCCCGGAATGGGCAGGTCGCGCGGCTTCTCGGCGCCGCCGGCCATAGCGATGGCGTCATACTGAGCGGAGAGCTGGGCGATGGTGACATCGTGCCCGACATGCACGCCGGTATGCAGCGTGACGCCTTCGGCGACCATCTGGCCGACGCGACGGTCGATGACCTTCTTGTCGAGCTTGAAGTTGGGGATGCCGTAGCGCATCAGGCCGCCGATCTGCTGGGCCTTTTCGTAAAGATGCACATCGTGGCCGGCGCGGGCGAGCTGCTGCGCGCAGGCCATGCCGGCCGGGCCCGAGCCGATGACGGCGACCTTCTTGCCGGTCTTCACCGGGTTGATCTGGGGCGTGATCCAGCCCTCTTCCCAACCCTTGTCGACAATGGCGCACTCGATCGACTTGATGTTGACCGGGGTATCCGGAATGTTCAGCGTGCAGCTCGCCTCGCAGGGGGCGGGGCAGATGCGGCCGGTAAATTCCGGGAAGTTATTGGTGGAATGAAGGTTCTTCAGCGCCTTCAACCACTCGCCCTTGTAGACGAGATCGTTCCAATCCGGGATCTGGTTATTCACCGGACAGCCATTGTGGCAGTAGGGAACGCCGCAATCCATGCAGCGGGCCGCCTGGTCGCGCGTGCCCTTCTCGCCCAGCGGAATGACGAACTCGTTGTAGTTCTTCAGCCGCTCTTCGACCGGCAGATAGTCACGGTCGACGCGGTCAATTTCGAGGAAACCTGTAATCTTGCCCATGTGACTTACTCCGCCGCGACCTGATGCGCCTGGGCGCGGGCCTGTTCCAGCTTCTGCAGGGCCTTGCGGTACTCGACCGGCATGACCTTGCGGAACTTGGGCAGGTACTCGTCCCAGTTCGAGAGGATGTGGTTGGCCCGCGAGGAGCCGGTGAACGACTTGTGCCGAAGGATGAGCTGGTAGAGCCGCTGAGCGTCGCGCCGCTGCAGGTCATGCAGGATTTCGACGACGCCCTGGGTCATCAGGTCGCCGCGCTGGTGGAACTCGCTCCAGGCGAGGGCCTCCTCGGCGGCGACGGGCTCGAGCTCGACCATGGACATGTTGCAGCGGGTCTCGAAGCTCTCGTCCTCATCGAGGACATAGGCCACGCCGCCCGACATGCCCGCGGCGAAGTTGCGCCCGGTCTTGCCGAGCACGACGACGACACCGCCGGTCATATATTCGCAGCCATGGTCACCCGTGCCCTCGACCACCGCGATGGCGCCCGAGTTGCGGACGGCGAAGCGCTCGCCGGCCACGCCACGGAAGTAGCACTCGCCGGTGATGGCGCCGTAGAGCGCCGTGTTGCCGATGATGATCGACTCCTCGGCGACATAGCCGCGCTGCTCCGGCGGACGGACGACGAGGCGCGCGCCCGAGAGGCCCTTGCCGACATAGTCGTTCGCCTCGCCCACCAGATCGAAGCTGATGCCGCGGGTCGACCATGCGCCGAAGGCCTGGCCGGCCGTGCCGGTGAGCGACACATGGATGGTGTCGTCGGCGAGGCCCTGATGGCCGTAGCGCTTGGCCACGGCGCCGCCGAGCATGGCACCGGCCGAGCGATCGACCGAGGTGATGGTCTCGACGATCTTGACGGGGGTGCCGTTCTCGAGCGCCGGGGCCGCGGCCGCGATCAGCTTGCGGTCGAGCACCTTGTCGATCGGGTGGTTCTGGCTTTCGGTATGGGTGATGCCCACGCCCGCCTCGGCACTCGGCTTGTGGAACAGGCGCGAGAAATCGAGGCCCTTGGCCTTCCAGTGCGTGACGGCCTCGGTCTTGTCGAGCATCTGCATCTGGCCGACCATTTCGGCGAAGGTGCGGTAGCCCATTTCGGCCATCAGCTCGCGCACTTCCTCGGCGACGAAGAAGAGGTAGTTGATGACGTGCTCGGGCTTGCCGGTGAAGCGGGCGCGCAGCACAGGATCCTGCGTGGCGACGCCGACCGGGCAGGTGTTGAGATGGCACTTGCGCATCATGACGCAGCCGGCCGCGATGAGCGGCGCGGTGGCCATGCCGAACTCGTCGGCGCCAAGCAGTGCGCCGATGACGACGTCACGGCCGGTGCGGATGCCACCATCGACCTGGACGGCGATGCGGCTGCGGAGCTTGTTGCGCACCAGCGTCTGCTGGGTTTCGGCGAGGCCGATTTCCCAGGGGCTGCCAGCATGCTTGAGCGAGGTGAGTGGGGACGCGCCCGTGCCACCTTCGTAGCCCGAGATCGTCACATGGTCGGCGCGCGCCTTGGCGACGCCGGCAGCGACGGTGCCGACGCCGACTTCGGACACGAGCTTGACCGAGACCTTGCCATCCGGGTTGACGTTCTTGAGGTCGAAGATCAGCTGCGCCAGATCCTCGATCGAGTAGATGTCATGGTGCGGCGGCGGGGAGATGAGGCCGACGCCCGGAGTGGAGTGGCGCACCTTGGCGATGGTCTCGTTGACCTTGTCGCCGGGCAGCTGGCCGCC
>CAYPYV010000238.1:0-4620 GCA_964414845.1 uncultured Devosia sp.
CTGGGGTGCCGGCGACCATGGCGGCTGCGACGGCGATTTGCTTGAGAGTGTTCATGTGTTCACCTTCCAGAAGTTGCGTATTCCGAGTCCCTGCTTGGGCTAGCCGTTGCGCCGTGCGTGCCGGTTGACGACCACGATGAGTATTGAGCAATAGGTGTTCCAGGTCCGAAAAATGTTTATAAATCAACAGCTTGTGGCGCTTGGCTGGTGGGGGCTGGCGGGCGGTGTAAGGTTCGCCGACACCCCCTTGGCGCTCAGGAACCCTTTTGGATCTCGGTGAGCAGCTTGCGAGCTTCGGCGAAGTTTGGGTGAGTCCGGCCCTTGTCGATGATGGACTGCAATTCCGTGGTCGCGGCTGCTGCCTCGCCGTTGCTCCTCAACACCCGAGCGAGTGAGAGTTGGAGCGGCGCCGGGTTGGTGGCCCGCGCGATGGCCTTCCGCAGGGCGGCCGCGGCTTCGCTGTACTGCTTCTGGCTCGCGTGCACCTGCGCCAACGTGTCCAGGATGTCCGGATTGCTGGGCTGGATCGCCAGCGCCTGGCGCACCCGCTCCATGGCCTTGGCGTAGTTCTTGGTCTTGGTCAGTGCCACTGCTGAGTTGTTCAGGGCGGCCACTGTCTTGGGGTTGATCTGCAGAGCGCGTTCGTACCAACGCAAGGCTTCCTCCGGTGCGCCAGCCTCCAATTCGGTGTCGCCGAGGTAACTCATGAACATGACATCCTTGGGCTGGGCGCGCAGCCAGTCGTCGGCGGCGGCTCGGGCTTCCGACTTGTCACCCGAGATCAGCAGCAAGCGATGCAAGCGAACCGGGGTGTCCTGCACGTCCCGTTTGCTCAGCGCGACGCGGTATGCGGCAATGGCGGCGCTCCTCTTCCCCTGGGCCTCAGCGATTTGTCCTTCCATGATGAAGCCCCCAGCCAAATCTGGACTCTGCTTCTGTACAGCCTTCGCCATAGCCATGGCTTCGTCGAAGCGGCGACGTGTCACGGCGACGTCAGCGATCACTCTTCGCGCCAGGGCCGAATCAGGTGATATCTCCAGCAGCCGTTGGGCCGCTCGTGCCGCGCCTTCGGTGTTGCCCATGGCGTTGAGGGCATTCACCTGGCCCAGGTAGCCGGCCATCGACTTGGGCGCTACTCGCACGAGTTCGGAAAAGGTTTGCAGGGCTTGGTTGCTGTTGCCTGAGGCGAGCTGGATGCGGCCTGTGGCATCCAGGATCTGGACGTTTTCTGGGATCGCCTTGTTTGCCGACTCAGCCGCAGCGAGCGCTGCTGCCAGGTCTGCGGCGTTGAAGTGCCGCATCATCAACGTCATCCAGGAGTTCAGGTTGTCGCCATCGACACGCGTTGCCTGCTCCAGCAGTTGCAACACCTCGCTCGAAGGCGCGCCGGCGCGGGCCTCCAGGGTAGCGAGCAACGTCAGCAAGTTCCCGCTCTTCGGATTGGCCTTCACTGCAGCGCGGGCTCGGTCGCGAGCCGCCTCGACCTTGCCAGCGGCCATGTCCAGTTCGGTGAGCTTCACGACGGCTGGTGCGTAGCCTGGATCCAGCTTCAATGCCTCTTGGAAGGCGCCTCGGGCCGCGTCCAGTTCGTTCTTGCCCAGCAGGGCCTGGCCACGAAGTTCGTGGTTGGCTGGGTCGCCGGGCGTCTTCTTCTCGAGCGCTCCGATGGCTGCGATAGCCTCGTCGAAGCTGCGGCGTGCGAGCAGGGCGCCGATCACGCGCAGGTCGGCGTCAGGCTGGGTCGTGGCCATGGCCAGTTGGCGCAGTTCGCGCAGGGCCGCTTCCTCCTGGCCCTTGATGCCCAGAAGCCCCGAC
The DNA here is from genome assembly GCA_964414845.1 of uncultured Devosia sp. Taxonomy (GTDB): domain Bacteria; phylum Pseudomonadota; class Alphaproteobacteria; order Rhizobiales; family Devosiaceae; genus Devosia_A. The sequence goes on from CAYPYV010000238.1 coordinate 1,816, forward strand.
GCCAGCGCTGTACGTACTTCGGTATCCGTGGAGCCCTTGGCCGAAGCGCGGCGGAACAGCTGTTCCGCCTGGACAGGTTCACCCTGGAGCAGCTTGGCCTGCGCCGCAACCACGAGCGTCGCAGTGGCCGGCTCGGCGGCGTCCAGAGTCTGTGCGATCGAGTTCCAGGCCTTGTCAGGTCGCCGCAGCCGCAACTGCACCTGGGCCAGCAAGGTGCGCATGCCGGGGTCCTGCGGCGCCAGGCTCACGGCCCTCGCCAGCTGAGCCTCGGCTTGGACGAAGCTCTGCAGCTTGATCTCATTCAGCGCCGATGCAACGAGCACCGGCACGCTATCGGGCGCGGCATTGAGCAGTCTGTCAAAGATCGGGCGCGCCTGCTCGTGTTTACCCTCAACACCCAAGAGGCGAGCTTCCAGGTAGACGGCGTTGGGGTTCGTGCCCCAGACGCGCCTGAGTTTGTCCTGGGCCTCCCGCGCCGCCTTTGCATCGTTGTCGGCCAGAGCGATCATTGCCCGGGCGAACCAAGCTTCGGGCTGCCGGGGGTTGATCTCGCTGGCCTTGGCGAACGAGGCCAAAGCTTCGGCCTTCTTGCCGGTGCGCTCCAGCAGTGAGCCCCGGAAGGTCCAGGCGGCATCGAAGCTTGGATGGGCCTTGACCAGGGCTTCGGCATCGGCCAGAGCCGCCTGGGTGTTGCCGCGCGCCGCCTTCAAGCGGGCCATGGACAGCATCAGATGCGGCTCGTCAGGCGTCGTCTTCAGCGCGTTGTCGAGAGTCTCTCGCGCCTTGTCGCCGCGGCCCTGGTCCATATAGGTGAGGGCCAGCACCGCGGCCAGTCGGGCGGCGGCTTTGGGATCGGACAGGGCGACAGTGCCGAACTGGTCGACCAGCAGTTTGTCCTGGCCCAACTTCTGCAAAGCCTCTGCCAGCAAAGGCACGACCACGTTTTCGTCTGCCTTGAGCTCCCGTGCGCGGCGCAGCTCCACCACCGCGGCACTGAAGTTGCCAACTTGGAGCAGTGTGCGCCCAAGCAGCAGACGGCCTTCCGCACTGTTTGGGGTTGCAGCGATGGCATTCTGCAGGTGGACAAGCGCTGCGTCCGGGTTCTGCTGGGACAGCGCCGCCTTGGCGGCTTCCAGAGGGTCGTCTGAAGAGCTGCCGGAGCACGCCGTGAGCAAGAGCGCAGCAACAACCGGACCGGCCGCAGCCACGCGCTGCGCATGGCGAAAGAATCGATGAGCAAGCACGGCGACTCCCTAGATCTCGAAACGATCTCTACTGTGCAAAACGCCGCATTGTGGACGTGCCTCATCCGGTGCAGTGGTGGGGTGATGGCCCTGAATTTGCACCCAACGTGAAAAACGATCAGCTACATCGGGTTGGTCACCACCCGAGGCCGCTGGCCGAGTCCTGCGTGTGCAATGATGGCAGGCCAAGCGCAGGGGCGGTAGCGGAAGCCGTGCTCGCCGGGCCCAGCGAGTTGCCGCTTGCCGGAGACCCACTTTTCGCGCTTCAACAGAGACCCAGGAGCGACAGTTGCTGACGATCGGATCACTTCATCAGCGCGCAAGGCACCTGTTCTGGGGTGCCTTTGCCCTTCTGCTGACCACACTTGGCGGCTGTTCGTCACTTGGTGGCGATCTCCCTCCGGCACCCGTGCAGGCCAGCTCTGCCGACTACAACTACGTCATCGGCGCTGGCGACAGCGTGAACATCGTCGTCTGGCGCAACCCTGAACTGTCCGGCTCCTACCCGGTGCGCCCGGACGGCAAGATTTCGGCGCCTCTGGTGGAAGAGCTGGTCGCCCAGGGCAAGACGTCAGTCGAGCTGGCGCGCGACATCGAGAAGAAGCTCGCGACCTACGTCCGCGACCCGGTCGTCACGGTCATCGTTACCGGCTTCATCGGCCCCTACAGCGAGCAGATCCGTGTTGTCGGAGAAGCTGCCCGCCCGCTGTTCCTGCCCTACAAACAGAAGATGACCCTGCTTGACGTGATGATTGCCGTGGGCGGTCTGACCGACTTCGCCGATGGCAATCGCGCCATCATCCAGCGCACCTCGGATGGCAACAAGCAATACGCGGTTCGCTTGAAGGATCTCATCAAGCGCGGTGACCTCAGCGCCAACGTCGAGATGCGGCCTGGCGACATCCTGATCATTCCGCAGGGCCTGTTCTGACGGCTTGCCCGCGCACCAGCACTCGGTCGGCATTGCATGCAAGAGATTCTTCAGCAGGTCCTGGTCGTCCTCCGCGGCATGTGGAAGTTCCGCTGGCCGGGGCTGGTCGTGTCCTGGGTGGTGGCCGTCGTCGGCGTGGTGATCGTGATGAAGATCCCCGATCAGTACGAGGCCAGCGCACGGATCTACGTCGACACTGACTCGATCCTGAAGCCGCTGATGGCCGGGCTCACCGTGCAGCCCAACGTCCAGGAGCAGATCGGCATGCTCAGCCGCACGCTGATCAGCCGACCGAACCTCGAAAAGCTCATCCGCATGGCGGACCTGGACCTCAAGAGCGCCGGCAAGGGAGATCAGGACGCACTGATCGAAAAGCTGGCCAATGGCATCCAGATCCGCACGGCGGGGAGTCCGAACCTCTACACCATGGGCTTCCGCGACAGTGAGCCCGAGCGTGCCAAGCGGGTGATCCAGTCGATGGTCTCGATCTTCGTCGAATCGGGCCTCGGATCCAGCCGCAAGGACACGGACGCAGCGAAGACCTTCCTCAACGAGCAGATCAAGTCCTTCGAGGCCAAGCTGGAGGAGGCTGAGGCGCGCATGAAGGAGTTTCAGCTCCGCAACATCGCG
>CAYPYV010000239.1:0-4590 GCA_964414845.1 uncultured Devosia sp.
ATGATGCTCGACAATGGCGAGGTCCGCTTTGAAGCTTGAGCTCCCGATCCTAAGATACTTTCAGGTCAATAGGCTCGACCATCGCACCCCGATCGTACCTGCGCGTTCAGTGACTGGCCGAACCTTGGTTCTGCTCATTGCCATCATGACGTTCCTCTCCTGCGTTACGCTGGGTGCGGTCGTGCTGGTACAGAAGTCGGCGCTCGCCTGGTCACAGGATGTTGGACGCGAGCTTACAATCCAGATCCGCCCGATCGAGGGCGAGGTAATGGAATCCAATCTCCGCACCGCCGTGGCGCTTGCAGAGGCGACGCCGGGAGTGTCGACGGCGCGCGCCCTTTCGCTCGAGGAAACGCAGAAGCTGCTCGAGCCGTGGTTGGGGGCGGGGGTGGATCTGGGCGCTATAGATATCCCCCGACTTGTAGTCGTCGAGCTATCCGATCCGGCAGAGGCGGACATCGACAAGCTTGCGATGGATCTGGCGGTAGTCAAGGGCGCAAGCCTTGATACGCATGCGGCATGGCGGCAGCAGCTCAACTCGATGGCCGGTACACTTGTCGCTTCGGGATTGCTTGTTCTCAGCCTGATCGTTGCGGCAACGGCCCTTGCCATCGTATTCGCCACCCGCGGTACGATGGCGTCGAACCGCGAGATCGTCGATGTGCTGCACTTTATCGGTGCGTCCAACACCTTCATTGCGGGCGAGTTTCAGGATCGTTTCCTGACTATTGGCTTCCGCGGTGGCTTGCTGGGCGGAGTCGGGGCTTTCATCTTCTTCAGCCTGGTTGGCGTTGCGGCAGGTTCGGTCGTCCCCGGCGCCGCCGGCCAGCAGCTCGGTGTGCTTTTCGGCCGTTTCGCATTAGGCGTTGATGGCATCATTGGCATCCTTGCCGTGGTGCCTGTCATTGCCGCGCTCACGGCCATAACCTCACGCATGACTGTTCGCCGCTTCCTTCAGCGAATAGCGTCATGAATTCGGGAGTGGCACACCGGGTCGCACAGGTTTCCGTGCCGCTGCAGGCATTGCGGTCGCTCTTGTTCTATGCGGTTTTCCTGCTGCAGACGGCGGTGCTCGCTATCGTAATCGGGACTCTCGCCCTGTTCGCAGGTGGCAATCGTACGCGTCTGGGCTGGGTGCTCGCGCGTTACTGGATCAACTCCAGTGTTTGGCTCTTGAAGACGATCGTTGGTCTTCACTCCGAGGTGAGCGGAGAAGCGAACATTCCTTCCGGGCCCTGCATCATCGCCGCCAAGCATATGAGTGACTGGGATGTCTTCGCCCTCCTCCCTGGCGCCGTTCGCCCTGCCTTCGTCGCCAAGAAGGAATTGATGGACATCCCTCTCTTTGGTCGCGCGGCAAAGAGCTTCGATACCATACGCCTTGATCGATCGCTGGGGGCGGGCGCCATACCCGCGATGATCGAGGAGGCGCGCGCCGCGCTGGCCCGCGGAGCACGCATCATCATCTTTCCTGAGGGCACTCGTCGTGCCCCACTGGCCGAGCCTCAGTATCGCCAAGGGATACTCCGGCTTTACGAGAGCTTGGGCGTACCGGTGGTTCCTGTTGCACTCAATTCTGGTCTCTTCTGGGGGCGCAACTCGCGCCTTCTTTGGCCCGGCGTTGCCAGGGCCCGGTTCCTTCGTGCGATTCCCCCCGGCCTCGACACAGCTGAATTCGCGCGGAGGCTGGAAAGCGAAATCGAAGGGGGGTCTCGGGCCCTGTTGGCGCGCGCCTACCATGATGGATTGCGACGTCCGATAGACGCTGACCTTCGCGCCAGGCTTGAATCCATCCCTGTGGCCGACGACGCACCATAACCACTACATATTGACGTTTGCAGACGGCGGGCCCATACACCTAGCGTATATGGTGGCTTTTGCTTGACATTTGATTCAAAGGCGTTCTATTTTTGTTCTCACTGTTGCATGCGAGAATCAGCGATGATTCAGCATAGGGAGGATGCCGTGGTGCCAGTCTTGGATCGGGAAATCTTCGAGCGAGCAGACCGGCAGACCAGTTGGCGCGGGCGATCCGGCCGCATTTACGCCTTGTCTGCCGAGTCGCCCATGAGCTTCCGGTTCGTCGAGGATCGTCTCTATCTTGTTGCGCTCGGTCCAATGGTGCTTTGGGTCGGCAGTGCAATGGATGTTGTTTCCGACGCCGACAGCCGCGCGAGGTTCCGTTTGGCAATGGACTGCGCCGACAGGGTTTTTCAGGTTCTTGGAGTTGGCGACGATATTGAGCGTCTCACGACCATATGGGACCTTGAGGCAGGCGAAGCTCTGGCCAGCCTGAGCGCCGCCTAGAGCTGGCCGTCGATCTTGTGGTCGATGGCAGCAATGAGAGCTTCCACTTGACGATCAAGCATGCCGAGTTTCCGCAGCTGCAAATGCGTTTCGCGGACATAGTCGACATTTGCTCCGGACTCGCCATTCGCAATGCTGACCCGCGCAAGTTGATCATCGATGCTGAGCTTGCCGGCGAATTGGGCGTGGCTTCGATCCACGACAAAGGCTGTGGCAGATACAACGCGACCGGTCTCTAGGCGAAGTGGTCGGCGCGCTTCGATATAAACGCCATTGTCGCGCTCCCGCTCGCGTAAGTAGTCCGAAACCTCGGGCCAGAACCTACCGTCAACCTCAAACCCGAGGCCCGGGCAAGAGCCGCCAGGCAACAGACCGAAGACCAGTCCTGGATTCTCCGGACTGCCCCGGTGCCGCATCGATAGAACACAGAGTCGCCGATGCACGCCACGCATTACGGCCCTTCTAGCGCCGATATGGACAAAACCGGGTCTCCACATCAGGGACCCATAGCCAAACACCCAATATGTGTCGCTTTGCTGCACGTCGTCTCCGGTATAGGGGACCAACTTAGCCTTGCTCCGGTGACGCTCCTATCGATAGGTTCCGCCCGGCGCAATCTGCCGCGTCGCATGGGAGACTTGAGTCGTGAAGCGGAAGGTCATCGTCCTCGGCGTCATCGTGGCGATCGTCGTTGCCCTGTGGACCGGTGCTTGGCTGTTCGGCGCGTCCACGATACGCGATCAGATATCGACGCTCGCCACCCATGATCCAGAAGTTGCCCCTCGCGTGGCCTGCGAGACACTTAATGTCTCCGGTTTCCCGTTTCGATTTGATGTCGATTGCAGTAGGGCCAAACTGGACTCTGGCGACGAAACAATAACTGTCGACGGCATCCGGGCGTCGGTGCTCGCGTACAATCCGACCCACGTCATCTTCTCGATGCGCGCCCCCTACACCATGCAGAATGCCTTTACCGGTTCGAGTTCACGCTTTGATTTCGAACGCTTGAACGGCAGTGTTCGCATAACCACAAGCAATCTGCTCGAAGGCTTGTCTGGCAGGGGATGGCGTATCGCCCGCATCTCGCTCGTCGTTGAAAAGCTCGCGTGGAACGACACGATACTTTCCGATGAATTGCAGGCAAGGGCAGACAAGATCGAGCTTCAGATAGGCGATATGCCAGAGAAGCATGATGCAGCGGCCGGAACCGCAGGTCTTGCGCTCTATGCTCGGGTGGATGCCCTGACAGCACCGGCCTTTCGCATCTCAAATGGCCAGTCGGAGTTGCAGGCCGAACTCACCGGTCTGCCCGATGACTTGCTTGTTCTGGCCAGTGACTCCGATCCAATCCGCAACTGGCAACGCAGGGCAGGCCAGTTCAACTTGGTCAATTTCACCGGCTCACAGGCCGATCCAGACGAGCGTTTCGAGATTTCTGGTGAGGCAAGCCTAACCGAAACCGGGCTGGTCAATGCCAAGCTAACCTATTCGGGCAAAGGAGTACTCGACCGGTTCAACGCAGTGCTGCCACCGGTAGAAATGGCAATGGTCAAGGGCGCGCAGCAGCCGGACGGCAGCTTTTCGAACCAACTGACCATGATCAACAGCCAGTTGCGTCTCCTCACCATGACCCTGATTGAGATTCCACCCCTTTGGTGATTGCCGTAGGCCAGAGCCCAGTGGCGTCTCCCTTCGGGCGCAAAACTGTGGCTTCATATTCAATCTAGCCTCGCAAGAAGGGCTATCCATGCTCCACTGCCCCGGCTTCGCTACGCCCTACCCGGCGCCCTATGAGCAATTGCGTCGCGCCGATGCAATGAACGCCTCTACCGGGATTGGTCTCGGCGAGCACTGACCCATCACAGCGAACAAAGTTCTCGAACTGCATGGGGCACTCTTGGCTCAAAAACCTGCCGGTGGAGCAGGTGTCGATGACAAGACGAACGCAACGAATCCCGAAGTCCGACATGCCTACAGTAGGACCTGCTACGTCTCAGGGTCCCAATCCGGCAATTTAGCCGGCGGATGCGTCGGCACTTCCGTTCGATAACTCACCGCTTGATCCTCTGCCCATATGGTTGCGGCAGCATCTTCGCGCCGGATCAGTCGCGTGGTATCCGCCGAGTTGGCCGTGTGCCGCACCTCGACCTAGCCCGCCTGGCAAGAAATTAGGTCATCAGACACAAAACTCTCTGGCTGAGGAGTTTGCTCAGTCTCTTGACTGATTATGTCCCGTCACACCGGGGATATATCGGAGTCTATAAAGCAACAGAAATAGTAATC
>CAYPYV010000240.1:0-4586 GCA_964414845.1 uncultured Devosia sp.
GGCACAGCCATGCGGCCGGGCGACATCCTGACAGCCATGAATGGCACGACCATTGAGGTGGTGAACACGGACGCCGAGGGGCGGCTCGTGCTGGCGGATGCGCTCTGGTACACGCGCCAGCGCTTCCAGCCGAAGCTGATGATCAATCTTGCGACCTTGACCGGCGCCATCATCGTGGCGCTCGGCCATGACCACGCGGGCCTGTTCTCCAATTCCGACGAACTTGCTACTCAGCTCGTTGCGGCGGGCCAGGCCACCGGCGAGAAGCTCTGGCGTCTGCCTATGGGCCCGGCCTACGAGAAGCATATCGAGAGCCGGTTTGCTGACATAAAGAACTCCGGCGGGCGTCCCGGCGGGTCAATCACCGCTGCGCAGTTTCTCGCTCATTTTGTCGGCGAGACCCCATGGGCGCACCTCGATATCGCCGGTGTTGCGCTCGGCTCGCCACAGACGGAAACCAACACCGCCTGGAGTTCCGGCTTCGGGGTCGCGCTGCTCGATGCCTTTGTCCGCGCGAACCACGAGGGCAAATGACCGAGATCCTGTTCTATCATCTCGAGGCACAGCCGCTCGAGAAGGTGTTGCCTGTGCTGCTCGAAAAGAGCCTGGAGCGCGGCTGGTCGGTCGTGGTGGAGACGGGTTCCGAGGAGCGGGCCGCCGACCTCGACAACAAGCTCTGGACCTATTCGGACGAGAGCTTCCTGCCGCACGCGCTGGCAGGGGGCGATGCCGACCACCTGCAGCCAGTTCTGATCACCACGCGGCCGCACAACCCCAACGACGCCGAGATCCGCTTCTATGTCGACCGCGCCGTGCCTGACACCGTCGATGGGTATCAGCGCGTGGTCTACATGTTTTCGGGCCACGATCCGGATGCAGTGACCGAAGCCCGCGCGGCCTGGAAGAAGCTGAAGGGCGCGAGCCATCAGCTGACTTACTGGCAGCAGGATCCAAACGGCCGCTGGGTGAAGAAGGCCTAGCCGGAATTGTCGAGGCCGGCATTCTGCGGGTCCGCGATCATGTCGTAGTAAAGCTGCACATATTCGTAGCAGAGGGTGACCGAGCCGTCGGCGGGATCGTAGAAGGCGTTCTCTTCGCCGCATTGTGCCGCGCGCAGCGCGGCCGGCTTCTCGAGCCGGTAGGCGGCGCTGACGACCGAGGCGACGGTTTCGAGCACCTTGTTGGCCTCGAGGAGCTTGGCGATGGGGGCGTATTTGCCGGCATCTTCATAGCTGACGGTGATGGCCGCACCCTCCGGTCCGTCACCCCGCAGGTGCGCGCGCACGAGTTGATCCCAACCGCTCCTGGCCTGCTCATACTCGGCCGAACATCCATCCTGCCGCTCCTGATCCATGCCCATCTGGTTGGCGAGATCGGCAAAGTCGGCAGGATTGCCGCCGACGAGCAGACAGGTCATCTGCGCGGCGCGCTGTTGGTCCATGCCATGCTCCGCGTTGAAATCGACCTCGTCGAGCTTTTCCGCTCCAAATATCTCGGCGGACCTCAGGTAGCCGTCGACCGTATCGAACGAGATGTCATAGGCCGCATCGCCGCCGAACTTGAGGATCATCAGCGTCGCGATGGCATCGGCGGCATATTCCTCGTTGCCGAGCAGTGGCAACTGGAACTGGTCGACGAAGAGGTGCCCGAACTCATGGTATAGCGCGCCGTAGGCATTGCTGATGGCGAAGCTGTCAGGTGTGACAGCGGCATCCTCGGCGATGGTGGCGCTCGACAGCCCGAGTGCCAGGCAGGCGGCTAACAAGTGGCGCAAGGCGTTTCCTCCAAAACGGCTTCTACGTATATCACCTGATTTTCAGGCCGGTTGCCAGCCGCGCTCCTTCTGCTCGAAATGCGCGAAATCGAAGCCCGGCGCGACCGTGCAGCCGACGAGGCTCCAGTCACCGAGCACCTTGGCCTCCTGCCAGGCGCCACGCGGCACGACGGCGTGCGGACGCTGACCCGCCGCGAAGTCGGACCCGAGAATGTGCTCGGTAATGGTCACGAGGTCGTGGCTGATGCGCAGCCGCATCGGCGCGCCGGAATAATGGTGCCACACCTCGGCCGCATCGACCTTGTGCCAGGTGCCAGCCTGGTGGTCGGTGAGCAGGTAGTAGATAAGCGTGGAATAGGGCCGTCCGTCCGGCCCGGGCACATCCGCAAAGGTCTGGCGGAAGAACCCGCCCTCGACATGCGGCTCAAGCCCGAGCGTCGTGATGATTTCATCGGCAGTCTGCGCCATCAGGCTTTCTCCGCATCTTCGAGCTCGGCGCTCTTTTCGAGCCAGGCTTCCTCGAGGGTTTCGATTTCGCCGGCAAAGCGCGCCTTGTCCTTGTTGAGGGCAACGATGCGCTCGGGGGCGCCGTCATAGGTCTTGGGGTCGGCGAGGAAGCCCTCGACCCGCGCCAGTTCTGTTCGCAACCGGCCGAGCTTCTGCTCTATATCCTTGATGGACTTCCGCAAGGGCGCGACTTCAAGCCGGCGGGCCGCCGCATCCTGCCGGGCGGCCTTGCGATCCTCGCCCGACGGGGCAGGGGTCTTGCCGCCGGATTTGGGCGGGTTGCCCGCCTGCGTCAGCTGCTTCTGGTAGAAATCGAGGTCCTCGGAGAATTCCTCGATGGTGCCGTTCTGCGCGATCCAGAGCTTGTCGACGGTGGCGTCGATGAGATGCCGGTCGTGGCTGATGATCAGCACGGCGCCCGAATAGTCGTTGAGCGCGGCGACTAGCGCGTCGCGGCTATCGATGTCGAGATGGTTGGTCGGCTCGTCGAGGATGAGCATGCTCGGCCCGGAGAAGGTGACGAGCCCGAGCAGCAGCCGCGCCCGCTCGCCACCCGAGAGGTGCTTGACCTTCGTATCCATGCGCGAGGTTGAGAGCCCCATCTGCGCCACCCGCGAGCGGCGCTTCGCCTCGCTGTCATAGGGCATGAGCTCGATGACATGCTCGAATGGCGTCTGCTCGGGCTTGAGCTTGTCGAGCTGGTGCTGGGCGAAATAGGCGATCTCCAGTCCCTTGGACTTCAGCATCTCGCCGGCCATCGGCTTCAGCTCGCCAGCGAGCAGCTTGGCGAATGTCGACTTGCCGTTGCCATTGACGCCGATAAGCGCGATGCGGTCGTCCGGGTCGATGCGGTTGGAGATGTTGCGCAGGATGACCTTGTCGCCATAGCCCACCGACACCCGGTCGAAATGCAGCATGGGCGCTGCCGGGATCTTCTTGGGGTTGGGGAAGCCAAAGGGCGCCGAGCTCTCGTCGAACATGGCCGCCGGGGGCTTCAGCTTCTCGATCATCTTGACGCGGGCCTGCGCCTGCTTGGCCTTGGTGGCCTTGGCCTTGAAGCGATCGACGAATTTCTGCAGGTGCGCGATCTGGTCGAGGGTCTTTTCGCGCGTCTTGTTGTTGAGCTCCATCTGCATGCGCCGCGTCTCTTCGAAGACATCATAGGCGCCGCGATAGAAGGTGAGCTTCCTGTGCTCGAGATGCACGATGGAGGTGACCGCCTTGTTGAGCAGGTCGCGATCGTGGCTGATCATGAACACGGTATAGGGATAGTTCTGCAGATAGCGCTCGAGCCAGAGCGTGCCTTCGAGATCGAGATAATTGGTGGGCTCGTCGAGCAGCAGCAGGTCGGGCTGGCTGAACAGCACGGCGGCGAGCGCCACGCGCATGCGCCAGCCGCCCGACAGCTCGGAAGTGGGTGCGGCCTGCCGGTCGTTCTCGAAGCCGAGGCCCTTGAGAATGGTGGACGCCCGCGCCTCGGCGGTATGCGCGTCGATTTCGGCGAGCCGCGTGTGGATGTCGCCGATCCGGTGCGGATCGGTCGCCGTCTCGGCTTCTTCAAGGAGAGCCGTCCGCTCCTTGTCGGCGGCGAGCACCATGTCGAGCACGGTCATGTCGCTCGCCGGGGCTTCCTGCGCCACGGCGCCGATCCGCGCCTTCTTCACGAGCTCGATGGTGCCGCTCTCTGCGGCGAGCTGCCCGAGGATGATCTGGAACAGCGTCGACTTGCCGGTGCCGTTCTTGCCGACAAACCCGGTCTTGGCGCCGGGCGGCAGCACCAGGGAGGCCCCCTCGAACAGAGCGCGGCCTTCGATGCGATAGTGAAGATCGGTAATGGTCAGCATGATTGCCCTGCCATACGCGACCCGGCGCGGCACGCCAAGCGCTGCTGCAACGCGCCGCGATCCTCAACATGAACAAGCAAGACGCGGATCCCGACCGGCCACAATTGCTGTACCCCTTTCCACGCACCCATTATCGCACAGGTTGAGCTCACGGGGATTGATGGAAATCCCTTTGGCGCCAGAGGGATTTGGCGGCGGGCAGCGTCGCGGGGGCGCCGGCGGCTGGCGTGGTTTCGGGCCGATGCGAGGCTGTTGCGCCGGCGCCGGCGCCGCCTTTCCTGAACGAAAATCCGCCCCGCAGACCGCCCAAAGGGCCTGCACTCCACATTGATGAACGGAAACTGTCAGTCTGGCGTAAGCCTCGCCATGGCAGCATCGGGGTCATTGCTCAGGAGATTCTGATGGCGCCCATCCGCAACGGCTACTCCACCCTGCAGATCGCACTGCACTGGGTGATCTTC
>CAYPYV010000241.1:0-4573 GCA_964414845.1 uncultured Devosia sp.
TCCGCGACCAGGGCCAGGACGTGCTGTTCTTCGTGGACAACATCTTCCGCTTCACCCAGGCGGGCGCTGAAATGTCGGCTCTGCTTGGTCGTATTCCTTCGGCCGTGGGTTACCAGCCGACGCTCGCCACCGACATGGGCGCGCTGCAGGAACGCATCACCACCACCGACAAGGGCTCGATCACCTCGGTGCAGGCCATCTACGTGCCCGCCGACGACCTGACCGACCCGGCGCCGGCCACCTCGTTCGCCCACCTCGACTCGACGACGACGCTGAACCGCGCCATCTCCGAGAAGGGCATCTACCCGGCGGTGGACCCGCTCGACTCGACCTCGCGCATGCTGTCCGCCAACATCGTCGGCGAAGAGCACTACAACACGGCCCGCGAAGTGCAGCAGATCCTGCAGCGCTACAAGGCGCTCCAGGACATCATCGCGATCCTGGGCATGGACGAGCTTTCCGAAGAGGACAAGCTGACCGTGGCCCGCGCCCGCAAGATCGAGCGCTTCATGAGCCAGCCGTTCCACGTTGCCGAGGCCTTCACCGGCGCTCCGGGCGTGTTCGTGCAGCTCGAAGACACGATCAAGGGCTTCAAGGGCCTGGTCGCCGGCGAGTATGATCACCTGCCGGAAGCCGCGTTCTACATGGTCGGCACCATCGACGATGCCGTCAAGAAGGCGCAGAAGCTGGCTGCGGCTGCCTAAGGGCAGCCGTGATTGGCGAATAGTGAATCGTGAATGGTGGAAGGGACGTGAACGTGAAGTGCTGAAGGTGATGGGCGTCCAGCCTGAGCACCGCCTGCCACTCACCATTCACGAGTAAACGACATGGCCGAAGGCACCAAACTCGAAATCGTCTCGCCCGAGCGGTTGCTGCTCTCCGAGCAGGTCCGATCGGTTACCGTCCCTGGCGCTGAAGGCTACTTCACAGTGCTGGGCGAGCATGCGCCGTTCATGACGGTGCTGCGGGCAGGCTTCATCACCGTGGTGGATACCCAGGGTATCAGCCACGTCTACTATGTGAGCGGCGGTTTTTCCGACGTGACGTCGGATGGCCTGACCATCCTCGCAGAGGACGCCAAGCCGATCGCCGAGTTCGACCGGGCGCATATCGAGGGGCTGATTGCATCTGGCCTGACAGCGCAGGAAGCGGCAACGACCGCCGAGGAAGAATCGCGCCTGCAGCACGAGATCGATACCTGGCGGAACCTGTTGATCGAGGCTGGCGCCAATGGTGGCGGCGCCGCGGCCCACTGACCGCTGCAATCGGCCGAGACCTTGAAGGGCGCCCGTGTGGCGCCCTTTCGCATTTCCGGAACCGCTGCCCTGCGGGTCGGCATGGGGTGACATGAACATGCGGGGCGGCGGAGCCTTTCTCTGCCGGTACATTTCCGCCCTTTCCATGGAACATGCGCGGCTGCCAAGGGGTGGCAGCGGCTGGCGGAAGGCGTTGCGTGACGAGGGGCCCCGGAACCAAAGGCGCCGCCGCGCAGGGAGCATCTCCCTCATCAATATCGTGTGACCGGGATAGGATGGCAGTGCGAGGCACGCGCGGCAGCCGAAAGGCCTTACGAAGCGCAAGGCACTGACAAATCAGGCCATTCGGTGACCATCGCACCAGTATTAGCGCTACACCCAGCCTTTACTATCTGTAACTTCAAGCGAGTTTTTGTCGCTGCAAGTGACTAAATGCCCATCTTGAAGCAATTCACCAAGCCTTAAGGCCATTGTGGCTAAATAGTAGGCGGGAATGCAGCACTAATAGGGTCACCGGGGGCGTGGACGGCCGTCGCGTGGGGAGCTGTGTTCAATGTGTTACCAACATCTTGTCAGCTTGGGCGGGGCCTGGACGCGGACGTGCGTCAGTCCTCAGGTTGCCGTCGCGCGCTGTGAAAGCGGCCAGAAATGAAAATACGGACCCGAATCTATTCAATTGTTGCCCTGATGGCGACCGTCATGGTGCTTCTTGGCGGTGTGTCGCTCTATTTTGCCTCAGCCTTTTCCGACCAGGTACGGGATATGGAAATGGCCTCGAAGCGCGCCTTCAATGGCGAGCATCTGAACCGTCTGGTGACCGCCGTGGTGATGGATTCGCGCGGCATTTATGCCGCGGCGGATCCCGAAAAGGCGAAGCCCTTTGCAGAGGGCATCACCAGCAATCTCGACAAGATCGATCAGCACCTCAAGGACTGGGCACAGCTCGTGCCGGCTGAGGAAGCCGACATGTTCCAGAAGATGGTGTTGCGGGCGCAAGAGTTCCGCAAGTTCCGGGCGGAAACGGCACGTCTTGGGCTGATTGACCCCGCGCAGGCCAATGCGCAGGGCAATACCGATGAAAATCGCGCGAACCGCAAGGCCTACCAGGCCGAGATCGACGCGGTGGTGGACAATGACCAGGCCTATTATGACAAGGTGAAGGCGGAGCTTGATGCCTTCCGCGCGCTGCAGCTGCCGCTGCTCGCCGGCCTGACCCTCATCGGCGTCGTCGGCGCAGCCCTGTTCGCCGCCTTCATCGCCAAGCGCCACATCGATACGCCGATCGCACGGGTAACCGACGTGATGCGGCGCCTCGCCGACGACGATTTCGCCGTCGACGTGCCCTATGTTGGCGAGAAGAACGAAGTCGGCTCCATGGCCGCGGCGGTGCAGGTCTTCAAGGAGAATGGCATCAAGGTTGCCCAGATGAACGAGGACGAGCGCACGCGGATGGCGAAAGCCGCCGAGCGCGCCCGGACGATGGAGAGCTTCCAGGGTGCGTTCGACAATGTCGTCAACGCGACGCTTGCCGGCGACCTGAGCCAGCGCATCAATGTGCAGTTCTCCGACGCCGACATCGCCCGCCTCTCTGGCAATTTCAACCGCCTGATGGATACGGTGAGCTCGGGCCTGAGCGAAGCCGGCAAGGTGCTGGCTGCCCTCGCCGAAGCCGACCTGACACAGCGGATGGAAGGCGAGTATCACGGCGAGTTCGCCAAGCTGCGCGATGACACCAATACGGTGGCCTCCAAGCTCTCGGATATCGTGGGGCAGCTCAAGAAGACGTCGTTCGACCTCAAGACCGCGACCGGCGAGATTCTGTCGGGTGCGAACGACCTGTCGGAGCGTACGACCAAGCAGGCCGCGACCATCGAGGAAACGTCCGCGGCGATGGAGCAGCTGGCACAGACCGTACTCTCGACCGCGGAGCGGGCTGCCGATGCGAGCCAGAACGCCGAGGCGGTAACCGCCGCCGCTGAAGAGGGTGGCACGGTGATGGTCGAGGCCAACGAGGCGATGGAACGCATCACCCAGAGCTCGGGCAAGATCTCGAACATCATCGGAATGATCGACGACATCGCCTTCCAGACCAACCTCCTGGCGCTCAATGCGTCGGTGGAAGCAGCGCGCGCCGGCGAAGCGGGCAAGGGCTTTGCAGTTGTGGCGGTGGAAGTGCGGCGTCTGGCGCAGAGTGCCGCCGAGGCCTCGAGCGAGGTCAAGGCGCTGATCGAGCAATCGGCGACCGAGGTGAACTCGGGCTCGAAGCTCGTGGCCCATGCGGCCAACAAGCTGGAGACAATGCTCGATGCGGTGCGTCGCAACCGCGAGCTGCTCGATGCCATCGCCAAGGAAAGCCGCGAGCAGTCCGCGTCGATCGACGAGGTGGTGACCGCGGTCCGGCAGATGGACGAGATGACCCAGCACAATGCGGCGCTGGTGGAAGAGACCAATGCAGCCATCGAGCAGACGGAAAGCCAAGCGAGCGAGCTCGACAACATCGTCGCCGTGTTCACCGTCTCGGGTGGCAACATGGCTCAGGAAGCCGTGCGCAAGTCGGCAAAACCGGCGGCCAAGCCGGCCGCCAGACCCGCAGCAGAGGCGCCGGCTCGCGGCATCAAGGCCTTGCAGCAGAAAGTGAAGTCCGCGGCAAAGACCTATCTGAGCCAGGGCAATGCTGCGGTGAAGGCCGACGACTGGGCAGAGTTCTAGGCCTCTATCCGACCAAGGCCCCGCGGGTGAGAAGCATCGCGCGGGGCTTCCAGAAGTCTGTGGCAACGGCCCCGACAAAGTGGGCCAAACTCAAGGGTGTCCCGAAATGAAATCCGCAAAGTTTGCCGCTCTCATCGCCGTGGTTGCGTTTTCCGCGATGCCGAGCTTCGCCGAAGAGAACCCATATGCCGCGCAGCTGACCGAGTTTGCCAATGGCCAGCTCAAGCAGATCGCGGCCGACGCAAGTCTCATCGCTGCCATCACCGCGCAGAATGGCGAGTCTGCCGGATATGACCAGGCCAAGATCGACGAACTCGACACCCAGTGGCGTGCCGAGGTGGACGCGGCCGCAAAGCCGCTGATCGACAAGGTGCTGGGCACAGATGCCTCCAAGGCGTTGCTGGCCGCCCAGGAGGCCTCTGGCGGGCTGATCACAGAAATCTTCGCGACCGATGCCAAGGGTCTCAATGTCGCCCAGTCGACGGTCACTTCGGACTATTGGCAGGGTGACGAGGACAAGTTCACCCAGACCTATCCGGTAGGCGCCAGTGCCGTGTTTCTCGGCGAGGTCGAGCAGGACGAAAGCACCCAGACCTACCAGAGCCAGG
>CAYPYV010000242.1:0-4567 GCA_964414845.1 uncultured Devosia sp.
GCGCCGCCAATGATCGGATTGGGGCTTCTGGAGCAGGTGGCGAAGGAAGACATAATCGCCAATGCCGACCCGGATGATCGGGACGGCGACGGCATTTCCGGCAGACCCAACTGGGTGTGGGAACCCCGCTCGGGCAGCGTTCAGCTTGGCCGCTTCGGCTGGAAGGCCGGCAACGCCACTATCGAGGCGCAATCCGCAGGCGCCTTTGCGGGCGACATGGGGATTTCCACCCCGCTCAAGAATCATCCGCATGGCGATTGCACCGCCGCCGAAGCCGAATGCCTCGCTGCGCCGACGGGCGAACAGGATCGCCTGGGCGTCTCCGAAGCGCCGGACCCGGTGCTCGAGCTTGTCACCTTCTACTCGCAGAACCTCGCGGTTCCTGCCCGCCGCAATGTCGGTGATCCGGATGTCCTGCGGGGCAAGGCGGCATTTTATGGCGCCGGTTGCGCCTCCTGCCACGTGCCGAAATATGTCACCTCGCGGGCCGGGGCGGCAGAGGCCCTGCGCTTCCAGCTCATCTGGCCCTATACCGACCTGCTGCTGCACGACATGGGCGAGGGCCTTGCCGACCACCGGCCGGAAGGCGGGGCCGACGGCTATGAGTGGCGCACCCCGCCGCTCTGGGGTATCGGCCTCACCGAGATTGTGTCCGGCCACACGCAGTTCCTGCATGATGGTCGGGCGCGCAACCTGACGGAGGCGATCCTGTGGCATGGTGGCGAAGCGCAGAAGTCGCGGGATGCGTTTGCGGCAATGCCAAAGGCCGAGCGCGACGACCTGTTGGCCTTTCTCGGCTCCCTCTGATGCGGGTAGGGTTGCTCGCGCTGCTTCTGGCCGCGCCGGTTCAGGTGCTTGCCGCGCCCATGGCGCTGCATCCCACCGCGCGCGGTGTGGTCGAAGGGGCCATCGAGAACGCCATCCGTCCCGGGTTCTCCGCTCTCGTCGGCGCCACGACAGATATCGGCGGCCACGCGCAGGCACTCTGCGCCAGCCCTGATGCCCAGCGGCTTGCAGCCGCGCGGGCGGGTTTCGCCGAACTTGTCGCGGCCTGGTCGCGCGTCGAACTCGTGACCATCGGTCCGCTTGTCGAGGAACATCGCGCCGAGCGGTTCCTGTTCTGGCCGGACCGCAAGGGCATCGCGCTGAAGCAGGTGCAGGCCCTTCTCGCGGCCGAAGACGCCGCGGCGACCGACCCGGCACAGCTGAAGCAGAAATCGGTGGCCGTGCAGGGGCTCAGCGCCCTGGAGTTTGCGCTTTTCGGCACTGGTTCCGAGGCCCTGGCGACAGGCGCGGGCCGCTATCGCTGTGCCTATGTCACGGCGGTTTCGTCCGGCCTTGCCGACATTGCGCGCGAGCTCGACGCTGCCTGGGCCGACGAACAGGGCATTTCCAACGCCTTGATCTACCCTGGCCCGGAGCGCCCGGATTACCGCAGCCCGACCGAGGTGCTGGAGGAACTCGTCGGCCTTCTCGCCCACGGGACCGAACTCGTCCGAGATCAGCGGCTCCTGAGCTTCATTGGCCGCGACGGCAATGCGCCGAAGCCCAAATCCGCCCTGTTCTGGCGCTCCGGGCAGACGATTGCGGCGGTTCGCGCCGATTTCGCGGGCCTCAATGCGCTGTTCGAGGCCGCGGAACTCGGCGCCTATATGCCTGAGGAGTCAGCAGATGTCGCAGAGAGCTTGCGCGCGAGCTTCGCTGCGATCGATGCCATGGCGTCAAAGATCACCCTGCCGGTCGAGCAGGCCTTGGCCGACCCGGCACAGAGGGCCGATCTCGAGGCTCTGGCTGCTGAAGCCAAGGTTCTGCAGGATCTGCTGAGCGAGGACCTGCCTGCCGCACTCGGCCTTTCGGTCGGTTTCTCGTCGCTCGACGGGGACTGACCATGTGGCAACGGCGCGCCTTCCTTCAAGCCGCCGGGGCCGGACTCCTCGCGAGTCTCTCGCCGGATCGCGCCATGGCGCTCGCCACGGCCGAGACCGTGTATGCCTCCGCCATCCAGCTCTGCACGGGCAGCTACGGTGCCGTTCTGCTCAATGAGCGCGGCGGCGTCATCTCGACGCTTCAGCTGCCCGACCGCGGCCACGATGTCACATGGTCGCCAGTGACCGGGCAGGGCGTTGTTTTCGCCCGCCAGCCGGGAACCTTTGCATTGGTGTTCGACCCAAAGGGCCAGACCGCCCCGCTGACGCTTACCGCTCCCGAAGGCCGGCACTTTTTCGGCCATGGCGTCTTCGCGTCCGACGGCAAGCTGCTCTACGCCACCGAGAACGATTTCGATGCGGCGCGGGGTCTTATCGGTATCTATGATGTTACCAATAGGTACAAGCGCATCGGCGAGTTCGAGACGCACGGCATCGGCCCGCACGAGATGCTGCTGATGCCCGATGGCGAGACCTTCGTCGTCGCCAATGGCGGCATCGAAACCCACCCCGACTTTGGGCGCGCCGAACTCAACATCGACAGCATGGACCCCTCGCTGGCCTTCATCGACCGCCGTTCTGGCGCGCTGATCGGGCAGTTGCGGCTCGCCGTGGGCCTGCACCAGTTGTCCATCCGCCACCTCGCCGTCGATACGAAGGCCAGGGTCTGGTTTGGTTGCCAATATCGCGGACCTGCAGGCGATAAACCGCAACTTGTGGGTTACGCGACGCGCGAGGGCGATATCCGACTGATTGAGCTGCCTGGGCCTGAGCTCGGCCGCCTCCGCAACTATATCGGCTCGCTGGCGATGTCCGGTGATGGCGAAGTCGTCGCGGTCTCATCTCCCGAAGGAAGCACGATCCTCGCCATCGATACCGCGACTGCCGAAGTGGTTCGAACCCTCACGCTCGACAATGGCTGCGGAATTGCGCCCGCTGGCGCTGGCTTCCTCGCGTCCAGCGGCAATGGTCGGCTCGAAGGCCTCGGCGGAGCAGCTCTCGACCTGACGCTCGACTTCGGTTTCGACAATCACCTGCGGCGGCTGGCCTAGGCGCTATCCCTTCGGCGGCGGCGCGGTGGATTCGCGCAAGACAAGCTCTACCGGCCAGAGTTCGTTGATCGAACCCGCCGGCTTGCCCGCCCGCATCTGCATCACCAGTTCTGCTATCCGCGCACCCGCAGCCCGCATCGAGGAACGCGTTGTCGACATGGAGGGCACCATGTTGTCGGCGTTGAGATAGGCCATCACGTCGTCATGGGCGATCATCGATACGTCGCGCCCGAGTTGCAGGCCCGCCGAGCGTATCGCGCGGAAAATGCCCAGCGCGGTCATCATGGATCCGGCAAGGAACGCGGTTGGAGCCGGGGATCTCTCGAGGAAGGCCTGCGCGAAGCGGAAGCCGTTTTCGTCCGTGAAGCTCCCGCCGGCGATCAGCCCCGGATCCACCGGCAGCCCGCGTTCCCGCAAGGCGGCCCGATAGCCTCGCTCGCGATGGATGGCGAAGGTCTGGTCCTGCGGGCCATTGACCATCGCAATCCGCGTGTGCCCGAGGTCGATGAGATGGCTGGTGGCACGCTTGATCGCGCCCTCGTTGTCGATATCCAGCCAGGCATGCGGAATGTCGACTTCGGCGCGGCCATGCACGATGAACGGCAGCTCGAGCTCGGTCAGCGCCTTGATGCGCGGGTCGTTCGGCTTCGGCGCCGACAGGATCACCGCATCCACCCTTCGGCTGGATGCCATGCGGCGATAGGCGGAGATCTCGTCGTCAACGTCGAGCGGCGAAAGCAGCAGGTCGATGCCGCGCTCTGCAAGCCGTTCCGAAATACCTGACAGGAACTCCGACATGTGCGGGCCGA
This sequence comes from uncultured Devosia sp., assembly GCA_964414845.1. Classification (GTDB taxonomy): domain Bacteria; phylum Pseudomonadota; class Alphaproteobacteria; order Rhizobiales; family Devosiaceae; genus Devosia_A. The sequence continues at coordinate 3,787 of CAYPYV010000242.1, forward strand.
AATGCAGCGATTGCCGCCGGGGCAGGGCGATGCCTATCGCGCCGGCTTCTCCGGTCGCGAGGCGTCGCGCGGAATCATTGGCGCGGTAGCCGAACTGCTCGGCGGCCTCCATGACGCGCTGGCGCGTCGTCTCGCTGACCTCTGGAAAGCCGTTCAATGCGCGGCTCACCGTGGTCTGCGAAAGCCCGAGCTGTTGCGCCAGGTCCTTGAGTTTCATTCCCGTTCGCTGCCCCGCACGCCTTATCCCCCCATTGTTCGCATACGCACATCCGCGCACGCGCTGGCAAGTGTTGGTTGGCAGTCTCCTCCAGCATCATTCAAAGCGATTTGGAAAACTGATGCAATAGGCTTCTCGGCGGTCGATCAGGCTGAGGTACGAACCTCAGGAAAACAGCGGAAAGGAACCGTAAACGTTTTCCGACGATGTCATAATCATATGATATCAATGAAGAAAATGGATATGTGACGTTGCGATGGAGAAATCGTGGCTGGAATCGTGCTTGACAGTTTTCAAGGGCTCTGACTTATTTTCATTCAAAGCGCTTTGAATGTGTGCCCGGTAAGTGGTTCACGACAGGCGTCTTGAGGGAGGATCAGGGGAAGAGGATGTCCGCTTGCGGGCATCGTCGTGCCACGTCCTTCCGCGCAATAGTTCCTTTGGGAGGACCATCCATGAAACTGAAGTCCCTGATCGCCGGCCTGCTCGCCGGTGCGACGCTCGGCGTGATTGCCGCGCAGGCTGCCGATCTCGCCATCGTGTCCGGCGACACCGGCAACGGCC
>CAYPYV010000243.1:0-4525 GCA_964414845.1 uncultured Devosia sp.
CCACCCTGTTCTTCCGCAACTATTATGTCGGCATCCCCGACGACCTGATCAAAGCCGCGCGCATCGACGGCGCCGGCTTCTGGCGGATCTTCTTCCGCATCATCGTGCCGCTGTCGCCTCCGATCATCATCGTCACGGTGATCTGGCAGTTCACCGGCATCTGGAACGAGTACCTGTTCGGCGTGGTGCTGAACTCAGGTTCCAGCCAGCCGATCACCGCGGCGCTGGTGGCGCTGTCGATGAACGGCACCACGGTGCGCTCCTACGACGTGATGAGCGCGGCCGTGATGATCGGCGCCCTGCCGCCGCTGCTCGTCTATTTCTTCGGTGGCAAGTATTTCGTCCGCGGCCTGACGCAAGGCGCGATCAAATGAATTCGGAGGCTTAAGTCATGGCATCGCTGACCATCCGCAACCTGCGGAAAAACTATGGTTCGGTCGAGGTGCTCAAGGGCATCAATCTGGAGGCCAAGACCGGTGAGTTCATCGCGCTGGTGGGACCGTCGGGATGCGGGAAATCCACGCTTCTGGCCATGACCGCCGGGCTCGAGTCGATCACCCATGGCGAGATCTGGATCGGGGATCGCATGGTGAACTCGGTGGCGCCCAAGGATCGGGACATCGCCATGGTGTTCCAGTCCTACGCGCTCTACCCGACCATGACGGTCAGGGAGAACATGGCGTTCGGCATGGAAAGCCGGAACGTGCCGAAGGTGCAGCAAAAGGCGGCCATTGAGCGGGTGGCGGCGCTGCTGCAGATCGAGCCGCTGCTGAACCGCAAGCCCGGCCAGCTTTCCGGTGGCCAGCGGCAGCGCGTCGCCATGGGCCGCGCGCTGGTGCGTGACCCGGCGCTGTTCCTCTTCGACGAGCCGCTGTCGAACCTCGATGCCAAGTTGCGCGTCGACATGCGCACGGAGATCAAGAAGCTGCACCAACGGGTCGGCAAGACCACGATCTACGTGACGCATGACCAGATCGAGGCCATGACGCTCGCCTCGCGCATCGCGGTGATGCACAAGGGCGAGGTGCAGCAGTTCGACGAGCCAGAGTCGATCTACAACCGGCCGGCCAATATCTTCGTCGCCGGGTTCATGGGGTCGCCCTCGATGAATTTCATCAATGGCGAGATCACCACTGCGAACGGCGTGCCGGCAGTGAGCTTCCCGCTCGCCAATGGTGGGATGGCGATGCTGCCGCTTCACAATGGCGTCGCGGACCGGGCGACCAGCAAGTCGGTGATCCTCGGCATTCGCCCTGAGCACCTGAGCCGGCAGAACTCGGCCACGGACGGGCGTGCCGGGTTCGCAACGCTGTCCGCGCCGGTGGAAGTGGTGGAGCCCACGGGCGCCGAGACCATGGCGGTGCTGAAATTCGGGGAGAAGGAAGTGGTGGGCCGCTTCTCTCCCGACGAGGCGCCGAAGACCGGGGAGGACATGCCGCTTGCCGTCGACATGACGCGGGCCTGCCTGTTCGACCCTGCCACCGAGCGGCTGATCTGAGGCTTTGTCTAGTCGCGCTTTCGAGGTGGAAAAGTCCTGCAACTTTTTCTGAAGGCGCTCTAGCTGCAAGAGGACAGAGAAATTTCCGGGTTTGCCACTTATCCCAGTCTGCGCGGCCGGGTCGCGTTCGTCACCGGCGGCGCGACCGGTATCGGGGCGGACATTGTCACCGCCTTGGCGGAAAACGGCGCGAAGGTGGCGTTTGTCGACATCCTCGAGGCCGAGGGACAGGACCTGGCCCAGAGGACCGGCGCGCTGTTCCTCAAGTGCGACGTCACCGATATCGAAGCGCTGAAGTCCGCGATCGCGGAGGCCGGGCGGCAGCTCGGCAATATTGCGGTGCTAGTCAACAATGCCGCCAATGACGACCGGCACGCGATCGACGACGTGACCGAGCAGTATTGGGACCGCAACCAGGCGATCAATCTGAAGCCGCAGTTCTTTGCGGCGCAGGCGGTGCGGCCGCAGATGCAGGCGCTGGGCTATGGCTCGATCATCAATTTCTCGTCGATCGCCTGGCGCGGCGGGGCGGACAACATGGCCGTCTATGCAACGGCCAAGTCCGCCGTGATCGGCCTGACGCGTGCGCTGGCGCGTGGCTTTGGTAACGATAATATCCGAGTCAACGCCATCGAGCCGGGCGCGGTGATCACCGAGCGGCAGAAGCGCCTCTGGTTCACCACCGAAGGTTCAATTGACGCGGTGGTGTCGCGCCAGTTGATCAGGAAGGTACTGCTCGCGGATGAAATCGCCCGAATGGTGCTGTTTCTGGCAGCCGACGACAGCCGCATGATCACCAAGCAGGCGATCACCGTGGATGCGGGGCTGCGCTGAGCGGCACGCGCGAACGAGGGGACAAGATGAAGCTCACCACCGGTCTCAACCCATATGGGCTGACCTACTATCTCGGGCTGCAGGGCGCAGGGACGCCGCGCGCCAACCCCAGGCCCGCGGGGCTCGACGGCTTTCTCGCGCTCACAGAAGAGCTGGGCGGCAAGGCGGTCGAACTCTGGGAAGGCTGGCTGAAGGACGCCGATCTTGCCGCGCTCAAGGCGCGGCTCGATGCGAAGGGCTGGCAGCGGATCATCAGTTCGGGCCTGCAGCATGGCGATGTAGAATTCCTGATCAGGGCGGCAAAGGCGCTGGACACCAGACTGATCCGCCTGGCGCTGACGCCGATCTTGTGTGGCGACCGCGCCGCGGCGGGTCAGCGTTGGCATGATCTCGTGCATTCGGTGAACGACAAGCTCGAGCTTTATGCACCCCTGGCGGAGAAGGCAGGTGTGACGCTGCTCATCGAGAACCACCAGGATTTCACCTCACACGAGCTTGTGGGCCTGTGCGAGGAATATGGTCCGGCGGTGCGGATCGTCTTCGATATGGCGAACACGTTCCCGGTGGCGGAATCGCCGCTCGATTTCACCCGCGTGATCGCGCCCTATGTGCGGTACTGCCATGTGAAGGACTACCGCGTGCAGTTCACCGAGGAGGGCATTCGCCTCGTGCGCTGCGCCTCGGGCGACGGCTGCGTTCCGCACAAAGAGATGTTCGAGATCATCGGCAAGCATAATGACGAGCTCGTCGCCTGCATCGAAGTTGGGGCGCTCGAGGCACGGCATGTGAAGCTGCTGACGCCCGAATGGTGGCACGGCTACGCTCCGAAGCAGGCGGAAGAGCTCGCGGCATGCCTCAGGGCGGCGCGAAAGAACCGGCTCGCTGACGATGCGGACTGGCAGACGCCCTGGGAAAAGGGTGCCGACCATGAACTGGCGGAATATGAGCTCGAGCAGTACCGGCAGAGCGCCCGGAACCTCAAGGCTCAGGGTTTGATGTGATTGGAGGCCGGCTGTGGCACAGGATCTTTCGGGTAAAATCGCTTTCGTCACCGGTTCGGGCCGCGGCCTCGGCAATGTCATGGCGCGCAAGCTCGCTGCGCGCGGCGCCGATGTTGTCGTGCATGACCTCGGCTGGGAGGAAACCGGCAAGTATGGCGAGGCGAAGAACCTCGGCGACGTGGTGAAGCAGATCGAGGCGATGGGCGTGCGCTCGATGGGCGTGACCGGCAATATCGGCGACCGCGATGCGGTGGCGAGGATGCGGGACGAGATCGAGAGCAAGTTCGGGCCAGTCGAAATCCTGGTGAATTGCGCCGGTGGCGATATCGGCGCCTCGGGCGGCAAGCCGGTGCCGAACAATATTCTCGGCATCACATACGAAGACCTGATCACGCTTACCAACAACAACCTGATCGGCACCATGCTGGTGACGCAGGCCTTCGTGCCGCAGATGGTCGCGCGCGAGCACGGCATCGTGGTGAACATTGCCTCGGTGGCGGCGCAGATCGGGGTGAGCCATGGCGGCATCTACGCGACACTGAAGGCCGCCGTGACGCACTATACCCGCTGCCTCGCCGACGAGGTGCGCGTGCATGGCGTGCGGGTCAATGCCGTGAGCCCGGGGCCCGCCAAGACAGCACGCTTCCAGGCGACGCGCGTGGTCGATCCGGACAAGATGAACTCGAACAAGGTATCGCTTGACCGCTATGCCGAGCCCGAGGAAATCGCCGACGCGGTGGTGTTCCTCTGCTCGCCGGAAGCCAAATTCATCCATGGACAGCTGTTGCGTGTGGATGGCGGACTGCAACTGTTCCCGGGCTGATCCGTCCCGCGCTGCATTCAAGATGGCCCCGGTCGCGACCGGGGCTTTTTGTTTGGCTTGTCGCGTACGCCACAGGCGGGATATCCCCGGAGGCAAGACCAGCAACGAGGGGCCCATCAATGGAAGTCGTCGGATTCGGCATCGCTGCCGCCACAGCCCTGATCTCCGCGCTGGTCGTATGGATCGTGAAGTGGCGCGCGCCACGACTTGGGCTCGTCGACACACCGAACGACCGCTCCTCGCACGTGAAGCCGACGCCCACCGGTGGCGGGCTCGGCATCGTGGTCGGCGGTTCGCTCGCCGGGCTGCTGCTTGTCGGCTTCTGGGAACCGCAGATCGGCATCACCGTGGTGACGGCCGGGGCGCTGC
>CAYPYV010000244.1:0-4496 GCA_964414845.1 uncultured Devosia sp.
GCTCAGCCCTGACGGGCCTTGTAGCGCTTGTCGACCTTGTTGATGATGTAGACGCGGCCGCGGCGGCGCACCAGCTTGTTGGCGCGGTGGCGGCCCATCAGTGCCTTCAGCGAGTTGGTGACCTTCATTTCCTACCTCGGTCGAAACAAGAAGGGCGCGTCAAGCGCCCGGGGTTGCGGGGTGTTTACGGGCAAGATGCCCATGTGTCAACTTCATAACGCCAGTTTTCTGGGGCTTTGGCGGAGGCTCAGGCGCCCCCGGCCAGCTCCAGTTCGCGCCAGCGATGGCAGGCGACGAGCCGGCCGTCCGGCAGGGTTTCGAGCGCCGGGCGCATCTTGGCGCAACGCTCCTCGGCGAAGCGGCAGCGCGTGCGGAAAGTGCAGCCTGACGGCTGGTTGATGGGCGACGGGATCTCGCCCACGAGCCCGTCGATATTGCGCAGGCGGGCCTTTTTCGGGTCCGGCACCGGCACGGCGGTCAGCAGCGCGCGGGTATAGGGGTGCTGCGGATGATCGTAGAGCGCGTCGGAATCGGCGAGCTCGACGATGCGGCCGAGATAAAGCACCAGGATGCGATCTGAGACGTGCCGCACCACCGAGAGATTGTGCGAGATGAAGATGAGCGTAAGGCCCATCCGGTCGCGAATTTCGGACAGCAGGTTGAGAATCTGCGCCTGGATCGACACGTCGAGCGCGGACACCGGCTCGTCGCAGACGATGAGCTTCGGCCCGGTGATCAGTGCGCGTGCGATGCCGATGCGCTGTGCCTGCCCGCCCGAGAACTCATGCGGGTAGCGGTTGATCATTTCCGGGCGGAGGCCCATGCCCGCCATCATGTTGAGCACGCGCTCGCGCCGCTGGGCCGCGTCCAGATCCGGCCGGAGGGCCCGCAGCGGTTCGGCAATGATCTCGCCCACCGTCATGCGCGGGTTGAGCGAGGCCAGAGGATCCTGAAAGATCACCTGCAGGTCCCCGCGCAGCAGCCTCAGGTCTTCGCCCGCGAGCTTGCCGAGATCGCGCCCGAGCCAGAGCACCTGCCCTTCCTCTGCGCGGATCAGCTGCAGGATGCAGCGCCCCAGGGTGGACTTACCGCAGCCGCTTTCGCCCACGATGCCGAGCGTCTCGCCGGCCTTCACCGAGAACGAGATATCCTGAAGCGCCTTGAGTTCGACCGGCTTCCGGAACAGCCCGCCGCCGATCATGAAGCTCTTCGACAGGTTCTCGACCCGCAGCAGTTCGTCGCCGCGATGGATGGCAGCCTCGATGCTCATGCCGCGTCCTCCTTGCCGATCAGGGGCTTGGGATAGAAACATGCCTTCTGCCGGCCAGGCGCGAACTCGCCCAGGGGCGGCCTGTCCAGCGAGCAGCGATCGAAGTGGAAGGCGCAGCGCGGCCCGAAGGCGCAGCCATCCGGCAGGTGTTCGAGATTCGGTGGCGCGCCGGTGATCGGGGTCAATCGCGACTGCCGCTTGTCGATATGCGGCGTCGAGGTGAGGAGCCCGAGCGTATAGGGGTGGCGGGGATCGTAGAACAGGTCGTCCACCGGCCCTGTTTCCACGGCACGCCCGGCATACATCACCATCATCCGGTCGGCGATGCCGGCCACGACGCCGAGATCGTGAGTGATGAGGATCATCGCCGTACCGAAATCGGTGGAAAGCGATTTGAACAGATCCAGCATCTGCGCCTGCACGGTCACGTCGAGCGCGGTGGTCGGCTCGTCGGCAATCAGAACCCGCGGCCGGCAGAGCAGCGCCATGGCGATCATCACGCGCTGCCGCATGCCGCCCGACAACTCGTGCGGATAGGCATTGGCGCGCCGCGCCGCCTCCGGAATGCCGACGCGCTCGAGCATGCCCAGCACTTCCTTGAGTGCCGCCTCTTCGGTGAAGCCCCGGTGGCGCACCAGCACCTCCGAGAGCTGGCTGCGGATCCGCAGCGCCGGGTTGAGCGAGGTCATCGGATCCTGGAAGATCATCGCGATGTCCTTGCCGCGATGCTGGTTGAGCTCGGACGTGGAGAGCTTCAGCAGGTCGACGCCACCCAGAGTCGCGCTGCCGGTGGCGCGACCATTCCTGGCGAGAAGCCCCATGATGGCAAGAAATGCCTGCGACTTGCCCGAGCCGCTTTCCCCCACCACAGCCAGCGTTTCTCCTTCGGAGAGGCGGAAGCTCAGGCCATTGACGGCGCGCACTTCGGCCTGGTGCAGGGCGAAGATGACATCGAGATTGTCGACCGCGAGAACTTCGGACTTTGCATTGGTCATGGGCTTGCCCTCAGCGGTCCTTCGGGTCGAGCGCATCGCGCAACCCGTCGCCGACGAAGAAGAAGGAAAACAGCAGCAGCACGAAGAAGATCAGCGGGAAGACGAGCTGCCAGATGGTGCCATACTGCATGGTCTGCGCGCCCTCGCTGATCAACGCTCCGAGCGAGGTATTGGGTTCCTGCACGCCGAGCCCAAGGAAGGAGATGAAGCTCTCGAGCAGGATCATCTCGGGAATGAGCAGCGTGGCATAGACCGCCACGACGCCCAGAAGATTGGGCACGATGTGGCGGAACACCACCGTCAGCGGCTTGGCGCCCCCGGCGATCGCCGCCTCGACAAACTCGCGGTTCTTCAGCGCCATTGTCTGCCCGCGCACCACCCGCGCCATGCCGAGCCATGAGATGAGTCCGATACCGACAAAGAGCATCACGAAACTGCGCCCGAATATGATGAGCAGCAGGATGAGGATGAACATGTACGGGATGGAGTAGAGGATATCGACGAAGCGCATCATCACGCTGTCGAGCCGCCCGCCGAAATACCCGGCGACCGCGCCATAGAAGGTGCCCACGATGACGGCGATCACCGAGCCGACGATGCCGACGGTGAGGGACACCTGCGTGCCCTGGATGACGCGGGAATAGAGATCGCGGCCGACTTCATCGGTACCGAAATAGTGGCCGGTGGCAATAGACGGCATGCCCTTGCTGAGCACGCTGCCCACCACGCTCCAGTCGATGGTTTCGATGTTCCAGCGCGCGAAAAATGGCCCTACCAGCGTGAACAGAACGATGAGGACCAGTATGCCGAGGCTGATCACCGCGGCCCGGTTGCGGCGGAAACGCCGCGCAGCGTCCATCCAGAGCGAGCGCCCCTTCTCTGGCGTTGCGGCTTCTTCGACAGGAGCGGGCCCCGGCGAGGCAAGGTTGCCGATGCGACGATCAGTGAGCATGGCAGCGCCTCACAGTTTGATCTTGGGATCGATCCACGCATAGAGCACGTCGACCACGAGATTGGCGGCGATCGTCAGTGCGCCAAGCAGAATGGTGATGCCCAGGATGGTGGAATAGTCACGGTTGAGCGCCGAGTTGACGAAGGCCTGCCCGATGCCGCCGGTGGAGAAATACAGGTCGATGACCACCGACCCGGTGACCATGCCGACAAACACCGGCCCAAGATAGGAGACCACCGGCAGCATGGCGGGGCGCAACGCATGGCGGAACACAACCTGCCAGCCCGGCAGGCCCTTGGCCCGCGCCGTGCGGATATAGTTCGACCCGAGCACTTCCAGCATGGACGAGCGCATGATGCGCGTGATGGATGCCAGATAGCTCGTGGCGAGGGCGATGACAGGCATCACGACATTGGACCAATGCCCGCCATCCCAGCCGCCGCCGGGCAGCCAGCGCAGCCAAAGCGTGAACACCAGCACCAGCACTGGCGCCATGACGAAGTTCGGAACGACCTGCGCGCCGATGCTGAGCCCGACGGCGAGGTGGTCGATCCAGCCGTTCTGCCTCAGCGCGGCGGCAACACCCAGCGACACACCGATGACGGTGGCGAACAGGAACGCCCAGGCGCCATAGGTGAAGGTGACCGGGAAGCCCTGTGCGATGATGTCGTTGACCGTACGATCGCGATACTTGAAGGACGGGCCGAAGTCGAAGTGGACGACTACATTGTAGATATACTCGAGCAGCTGCTGCCACTCGGGCTTGTCGAGGCCGTAGCGCGCATAGATGTTGTCGAGCACCGCCTTGGGGACGGTCTTTTCTCCGGCAAACGGATTGCCGGGCGCGACCTTCATAAGGATGAAGGAAATAACGATCAGGACAAGCAGTGTGGGGATCGCCACTGCCAGCCGCTTCAGGATGAATGCAATCATTGAAGGTTTCCCGCCATCATTGATGGCGCAAGAAAGACAGGCGGCGCCCCATCACAGGGATGGAGCGCCGCACCGGCCCGAGCTTACTCGGCGACCTTGTACAGGTCCTTCGCGTACCAGTTCTGCTCCACGTCGTTGAAGGGCCAGCCCTTCACGTTCGCGGCCTGCATGAACACCTTGGCATAGAAGTAGATCGGCATGATCGGCACGTCCTTGGACGCCTGCAACTCGATCGCCGCATACTCGACATTCGGATCGGCCGAAGTCTTGGAAGCTGCGAGCAGCTTGTCCACATCGGCATTGGCATAGCCCTGATCGTTCTGCTCGGACTTGGAGTCGAGCAGCG
>CAYPYV010000245.1:0-4482 GCA_964414845.1 uncultured Devosia sp.
TGAGCAGGTTATGGCCACCGGCCGCCGCCACTTCCAGCGCGCGGCGGGCCACTTCCTGCCCGCGCACCTCCGCCAGGTCGGGCAGCCGCGGCGGGTTGGCCTGGCGTCGCGGCTGCGGCCGGCTGCAGAGCTGGTGCCCGCCGAGGTGGTTGCACAGCGCGAGCAGGCTTTCGGGCGCGATGATGTCGATATCCTCGCCCGCCCATGCCGCCTCCGGTCCGCACTCTGCGGCGCAGATGATGCCGAGCCCGCGATTCTGCGCTGCGATTGCCGCGGGCAGCACCCCGGCCGTCGGCGCAAGCCGCCCGTCGAGCCCGAGTTCCCCGAGCGCCATGAAGCCTGCAAGCGCATCGGCCGGGATGGCACCGATGGCCGCCATCAAGCCGAGTGCGATGGGCAGATCGTAATGGCTGCCTTCCTTTGGCAGGTCGGCGGGTGCCAGGTTCACGGTGATCCGCTTGGGCGGCAGGCTCAGCCCCGAGGCATAGAGCGCCGCATGCACCCGCTCGCTCGATTCCTTGACCGCCTTGTCCGGCAAACCGACCAGCAGGAACTTGGCGCCGCCCGGTGCTATCTGCACCTGCACATCCACCGGCACCGCTTCGATGCCCTGGAAGGCGACCGTCGCCACACGCGTTACCATTGCCATCGCCCCCGCGACCAAAAGCAACGGCAGCGTAACGGCGCGGACTGCGGCGCGCAAGAACGATAGGTGAACAAACCCCTGCTGGAATAACGCTTACGTAACGGAAATGCCGCTTTGGGCGCCTCTACGCAATGCGACTGAGGCTCTGGCCGCGCACCGCGCGAACGCTGCCGCCGCTGTTCAGCCCAGCAGCTTGCCGGGGTTGAGAATGCCCTTCGGGTCGAGCGCCGCCTTGATCGCCCGCATCATCTCGAGCGCCACCGGGTCCTTCACCTGCTTGAGGAGACCGGTCTTCAGCTGCCCGATGCCATGCTCGGCCGATACCGAACCGCCCAAGGCAACGACGATCTCGTAGATCGCCTCGTGCACTTTCTCCGCGCCGGCCATGAAGGCCTTCCCGTCCGCGCCCTCGGGCTGGCTCAGGTTGAAGTGGATATTGCCGTCGCCCATATGGCCGAAAGCGCAGGGGCGAATGCCCGGCACGATCCGCGAGACGGCGGCGAAGCCCTCATCCAGCAAAGCCGGCACCTTGGCGATTGGCACCGAGACATCGTGCTTGATCGAGGCGCCCTCGCGGCTTTGCACATCGCTCATCTGTTCGCGCGCCGCCCACATCAGCGTGCGGTCGGCCTCGCTTTCGGCCAGCACCACGTCGGGCACGAGCTTCAGGATAAGCGCCGTCTCGAGCGCCGCCTGCAGCACGCCCCGGCGCCCGCCCTTGGGGCGGCTCACTTCGCAGAGCACATACCAGGGCGATAGGCTGGCACTGGGGTCGCGCGCCAGCATCGCATGCTTCAATTGCAGCTCGAACCCGAAGCGCGGCACCAGCTCGAAGGCGGTGAGGTCCCGCCCCAGCCGGTCGCGCAGCAGGTAGAACAGGTCGAGCGCCACGGCAGGCGAGGGCACATTCACCAGCGCCGTCTCGTGCCCCTCGGGCTGGGGGAAGAGCTTCAGCGTCGCGGCGGTGATGAAGCCGAGCGTGCCCTCGGCGCCGACCAGCAGGTCCTTGAGGTCATAGCCGGTATTGTCCTTCTTCAGCGCATTGAGCCCATTGTAGAGCCGCCCGTCGGCGAGCACCGCTTCCACACCCAGCGTCAACTCGCGCGCATTGCCATAGGCGAGCACCTGCACCCCGCCGGCATTGGAGCTCAGCACCCCGCCGATCCGCGCCGAGCCCTGGCTCGCGATCCAGAGCGGAAACAAGACGCCCGCGCTCTCTGCCACCCGATGCGCTTCTTCGAGGATCACGCCGGCTTCGAGCGTCATGTGCCCGGCCCCGGCATCGATATTGCGCACCTTGTCGAGGCGGCCGAGGTTCACCACCACTTCCTTGCCGGTCAATGGCACCTGCCCGCCCACCAGCCCGGTATTGCCGCTCTGCGGCACCAGCGGCATACGGTTCTGGTCGGCGAAACGGCAGAGTGCCTGCAGCGCCTCGACGCTTTCGGGCTGCACCACCGCCACCGCCTTCTGCGTGAAGCGTTTCCGCGGCTCGGTGAGGAACGCCGTCATGTCGCCGGGCTCGGTGATGATCCGGGCGCGGTTGCCGAGCGTGGCGCGAAGGCCGGTGACGAGTTCTGAGGGCGATCGTGACATGGGGCAAAGCCTATACCGCGGGGGACACGAGGCAAGGGTGAACTTGCCCAACCCAGCCTTGCATGCGACAAGCGCGACAAGTCAAAAGCGATAATACGACAAGGAGCGCGACGATGGCGAACGGGCTGATGGCCGGCAAGAAGGGCCTGATCATGGGCGTGGCGAACAAGCATTCGATCGCCTGGGGCATTGCCAAGGCCTTGGCTGACCAGGGCGCCGAGATCGCCTTTTCCTACCAGGGCGAGGCGCTGAAGAAGCGCGTCGAGCCGCTCGCCGCCGAAATCGGCGTGACGACACTGGTCGAGTGCGACGTCTCGAACGATGCCGCGATGGACGAGACCTTCCGTGTCCTCAAGGAAAAATTCGGCACGATGGATTTCCTCGTCCATGCCATCGGCTTCTCCAACAAGGATGAGCTCGAGGGCCGCTACATCAACACCACGGCCGAAAACTTCGCGCTGACGATGAACATCTCGGTCTATTCCTTCACCGCGGTGGCAAAGCGCGCCGAGCCGATGCTCAACCCGGGCGCCTCGCTCCTGACCCTCACCTATTACGGCGCCGAAAAATACGTGCCCAACTACAATGTCATGGGTGTCGCGAAGGCCGCGCTCGAAGCCTCCGTGCGCTATCTCGCGCATGATCTCGGGCCGCAGCAGATCCGCGTCAACGCCATTTCGGCGGGCGCCATCAAGACCCTCGCGGCTTCGGGCATTTCCGGTCTCCGCACCATGCTGAGCTTCCAGGAAAAGGCCGCGCCGCTGAAGCGCAATGTCACGCAGGACGAGGTCGGCACCGCCGCGCTCTACCTCCTCTCCGATCTCGCCTCCGGTGTCACCGGGCAGATCCAGTATGTCGATTGCGGCTTCAACATCATCGGCATGCATGTCGATGACGAGGCGCCCGCCAGCGCCTGAACGCCTTGAGTTTCGGGGTCGGGGCAGGGCGCCCCGGCCCGTCTTTATCTCCGAAAGACTTGCTCGCCATGACCTTCGCCTGGCCCGAACTCTATTTCATCCGCCACGGGCAGACCGACTGGAACGCCGAAGGCCGCTACCAGGGTTCGAAGGATATCCCGTTGAATGCCATCGGGCAGGCGCAGGCCGACCGGAACGGCAAGCTCTTGGCGCAATTGCTGGGGCGCGACAGCCGCAGCCCGATGACCTTCAACTGGTATGTGTCACCGCTCGGGCGCACGCGCGAAACCATGGAGCGGGTTCGTGCCGCCTTCACGGAAGCCTTGCCCGATGTCACGTCCGACCGCCGGCTCATCGAAGTCAGCTTCGGCATCTATGAAGGCCGTCTCCATACCGAACTCGGCGCTGTCGAAATGGCGATGGCCGGTGAGCGCGACGCGAGCTTCTGGACCTTTCGTCCGCCCTCGGGCGAAAGCTATGCCGATGTCGCCGAGCGCATCATGAGCTTCGCGCGCGAGCTCTCCGGCCCCTCCATCATCGTCGCCCATGGCGGCATCCTGCGCATCCTCCGTCACCTGATCGAGGGGTTTCCGCGCGGCGAGGCGGTGAACTGGTTTCCCCCGCAGGATTCGGTGGTGCATTTCGCCGATGGCCGCATGGCGCTTTACCCCGCTGGGGAAAGCTGGGACGATTAGTTGCCGTTAAGCTGAAGCCTGCTAGGGAAGCTCTGCCGTCCGGGGGCGGACGGCCGCGCATCGCGCGCATCCATTGGGGAAAACACGATGAATCTCAAAGCCGCTTGCGCCGCCCTGGCGCTTGGTCTGCTTGCCATGCCGGGCGCGGCGCTGGCCGAAGACCTCACCTTCACCCTCACCAATACCTCGTCCTACGCGGTCAAGGCCTTCTTCACCTCGCCCAGCGATGTCGACCAGTGGGAAGAAGACGTGTTCGGCGACGGCTACCTGCCCTCGGGCAACCAGGTGCCGATCACCATCGCCGATGGCCGCGAGCAATGCGTCTATGACCTGAAATTCGTGCTCGAGGACGATTCCGAGTTCATCGAGAAGGGTCTCGATCTCTGCCAGCTCGGCGAATACACCCTGCACGACAAGTAATGGCGCCGGCCAGTCCGGCGAGGTCTGATGCCTGCAGTCGGCGAACCCTCTCCCTCGTGAGGGACTTCGAGGGATCAGCGATTGCTCCAGTGGAGCAATCGCCCCGAGAAGGCCATGAGGCCTATGCCCGAATGGCGTGGGGCGCATAGCGCCGGGTGAGGGGTGCCGCTCGTGCAGTGTTCCCTCATCCCGCGACTAGACTCGCGGG
>CAYPYV010000246.1:0-2646 GCA_964414845.1 uncultured Devosia sp.
GCTCCCCTCACCCGCCCTTCGGGCACCCTCTCCCGCAAGCAGGAGAGGGCCCGACTGCATCCCCCCTCACACCCCCAGGAAATACAGCCACCCCGACAAGGTCACGACGCTCAGCACCGTCGTGATCAATATCGTGTTGGTCGCGACATTGATGCCCCGGTTGTAATACGTCGCGAAAACGAAGGCATTGATGCCCGAGGGCATTGCGGCGAGCAGCACGCCATAGCGCGCATATTCATGCGGTACGCCAATCATGTAGCGCATGATGACATAGGCAATGGCCGGCTGCAGGATGAGCTTCATGACGCTCATCGTCAGCGACTGCGCCCAGCTGTCGCGCAGCTTGTATTCGTTGAGCGCGCCGCCGAGCCCGAACAGAGCCGCGGGCGTCACCGCCGCCGCCATCATGGAAACGAAGGCTTCGGCCGGTTCGATCAGCTTCCAGCCCAGGAGGTTGAACGCCACGCCCCCCGCAATGCCCCACATCAGCGGGTTGATCGCGACGCGGACCAGCGCCTTGCGGATGGTCTGGCCGAGCGGCGCGCCGCCGCGACGAGTCAGCTCCATCGTCACCATGCCCACCGTGATCAGCACCGAGGCGTGGAACGCGATGATCGAGAACGCCGTCACCAGCGCCGGCTGCCCATAGGCGCGCTGCATGATGGGGATGCCGATCAGCACCGTGTTGGTGAACATCGCCGAAAAGCCAGAGGCCACGCCCTCGTCCGCCTTGTTGCGGAACAGCTTCACCGCGACGATCGCGCCGAGCACGAAGCTCGTCACCGCCCCCACATAGAACGGCCCGATCACCGACCAGTTGAACGTGGTCGAAAAATCCGACGTCGCCATCGCGTGGAACAGCAGACACGGCGTCGCGAAATTGTTGACGAACTGCACCAGCCCGCGCACGCCTTCCGCCGGATAGAGCCGGTAACGCACGGCGAGATAGCCCGTCGCCATGAGCGCGAAGACCGGCAGGATCACGTTGATGATGGCGAGCATGTCGGGTGGCGCCGGCAGGAAGGGACCTGTTCCTGATGCCCGCTTGCGCCCAATGGGTCAATCCGCAGCTAGGCGCGAAAGAAGCCATTGATCGCATGGGGGCACTTCACCTAGACGAAGGGATGACGCATGCCGGAGCAACCGGCCGAAGGGAGAGGCGAATGAGCGATTTCGTGCTGGCGATCGACCAGGGCACCACTTCGAGCCGGGCTTTGCTGTTCGATCGCGACCAGCACATCGCCGGCATCGGCAAGCTCGAATTCGCCCAGCACTTCCCCGAGGATGGGTGGGTGGAGCACGACCCGGCCGAAATCTGGCAATCTGTGCTCACAAGCGCCCATACCGCCATCCGCGCCGCCGGGGCCGAGGCGACGCAGATCGCCGCCATCGGCATTACCAACCAGCGCGAAACCACCATCGTCTGGGATCGGAAAACCGGCGAGCCCGTCTATCGCGCCATCGTCTGGCAGGATCGCCGCACCGCCAAGCTCTGCGACAAGCTGAAGAAGCAGGGGGAAGAGGCGAGTGTCGCCAAGAAGACCGGCCTCGTGCTCGACCCCTATTTCTCTGCCACCAAGCTCGCTTGGATTCTCGACAATGTGCCTGGCGCCAGGAAGCGCGCCGAAAAGGGCGAGCTCGCCTTCGGCACCATCGACACCTTCCTCATCTGGAAGCTGACCAACGGCGCGCGCCACGTCACCGACGCCACCAACGCCTCGCGCACCATGCTCTACAATATCCGCACAAATGAATGGGACGCGGACCTGTTGAAGCTCTTCCGCGTGCCGGCATCCATCCTGCCCGAAGTGCTCGACAACGCTGCCGATTTCGGCACCGCCGCGCCCGAGCATCTCGGCGCCGCCATCCCCATCTACGGCGTCGCCGGCGACCAGCAGGCAGCCACCATCGGCCAGGCCTGCTTCAGGCCCGGCATGCTGAAATCCACCTATGGCACCGGCTGCTTTGCGCTGCTCAATACGGGGCACGATCTCGTGCGCTCGAAGAACCGCCTGCTTTCGACCATCGCCTATCGCCTCGACGGCAAGACCACCTACGCGCTCGAAGGCTCGATCTTCATGGCCGGTGCCACGGTGCAGTGGCTGCGCGACATGCTGGGTGTCATCAAGTCGGCCGCCGAAACCGGCCCGCTCGCCGAAAGGGCCGACCCGACCCAGCAGGTCTATCTCGTACCCGCCTTTGTCGGGCTGGGCGCGCCCTTCTGGGATCCGGAGGCCCGCGCCACCATTACCGGCCTCACCCGCAAGTCCGGGGCGCCCGAACTGGCACGCGCCGCGCTCGAATCCGTCTGCTACCAGACGCGTGACCTGCTCGATGCCATGCATCGCGACTGGAAGGGCGCATCCGACACCGTGTTGCGCGTCGATGGCGGCATGGTCGGGTCCGATTACACCATGCAGGCGCTGGCCGATATTCTCGACGCGCCGGTCGACCGCCCGACCATTCTCGAAACCACGGCGCTCGGCGTCGCCTGGCTTGCCGGGCAGCGCGCCGGCATCTGGCCCGATATGGCGGGTTTCGCCGCCCGCTGGAAGCTCGACCGGCAGTTCACGCCGGAAATGGACGGCAAGCTCCGCAAGTCCAAGATTGCCGGCTGGCGCGATGCCGTCCGCCGGACCCTGAGCG
>CAYPYV010000246.1:2746-4442 GCA_964414845.1 uncultured Devosia sp.
TCAGCTGATCCACGCCGAGGTCGGGCCACCTGCGACGAACGCCCAATACACACCGTAGCGGCTGCGGCGGCTCTTCGGCACCACGGCCACCGCAAGGCCGAACTCCACGAACTTGGTCGAGAGCAGCGTGTCGCGGTGGCCTGGCGAGTGCATCCAGCCATCAATTGCCTGTTCGAGGGTCGTCTGCCCGCCCGCCACATTCTCACCAACGGCGCCTTCATAGCCCGCCTTGGTCACGCGCTGCCTGAGGGTCTCCCCCAGGTTGTGGCTCAGTTGGTCCTTGCGCGCCATCAGGTCGGCCTGCATGCGGGCCGCCGTTTCGAGTTCCTTGCAATAGCGCAGCGGCGGCTTGCCGTTCGCCATCCGGATTCCGTTGATCGCGGCGATGATCCGGCCACGGGTCACTTCGTTGGGTGTCGTCGCGCCGCCCTTCAGCGGCGCAAAAGCTTCGGCGCCGCTGCATGCGGCGAGGAGCGATATGGCGGATAGGCCGATAAGGCCACGGCGCGAGATGGGCATGGCGGCTGGTCCGAAACTAACTTCCGCTTATGAAACTACCCGGAAACATGGCTTCCGCAAGGCCCTGTGAACCTTACACCAACAGGTGATCGTCCGACCGCCCTTCGGCGGCATTTGAACAAAATTAAGCCTGAATCCAACCGGTTCTCGCCAAACTCGATAGCTTGGCGCAGCCTCATCCTCGCGAAGTGTGTGAGGGGTATTCGCGATGGAACCGGAGACCGGGTTTTTCGGCGTCAGGGATATGCGGGCCGATGAAATGGCGGCGCGTATCCAGTTCACCAAGGTGATGCTTTTCGCCTCGGTTGCCGCCTCGCTCTCGATCGTCGGAATCTGCGCGCTAGTCGTGCGGCTGATGGGCTGAGCCCGCGCCGGCCCGCCCGACGAACAATCCGAGGCCGACGGCTGCCACCAGCGCCAGCCACGGCCCGGCCGCACTCCAGTGTCCGGCCGCCCAGGCGAGCGGCAGCAGCACCACGACATTGATCGCCATGTAGAGCGCGCTCACCCGCCCATGGCCGTTGAGCCGCTTGGCCAGCCGCTGATAGGCGTGGTCGCGATGCGCCCTCAGCAGGTCCTGCCCACGCAGGGCTCGCCTCACCAGCGTCACGAGGCTGTCCGCGAGGAACAGCCCGGCCAGGATCAGCCACTGCCAGAGGGTAAGCCAGCTGCCGCTGATGCTGACGAACCCGAAGAAGCCCAGCATCAGGCCAAGATAGGTGCTGCCCGTATCACCCATGAAGATGCGCGCCGGCGGCCAGTTGAACGCCAGGAAGCCCACCACCGCACCGGCAAGTGCCACCATCCACCACAGGAAGGGATGATACTCGATGCCTGGTGTTCTCAATGCCGCCAGGAGGGCCGCGCCCAGCAGCAGGAAGATCGCCTCGCCCGCCGCGAGACCGTCGATCCCGTCCATGAAATTGAACAGGTTGATGAATGCGACCACGGTGAGCACGACCAGCACCAGCAGCAGCCCTTCCGGCAGATGCAGCCCAAGCACGGCCGCCGCCGGATCGAGCGGAAACATCCCGATCACCAGCCCGGCGAGCAGCACCTGAGCCGCAAGCCGCCACTTGATCGCAATTCCCTGCCGGTCATCCCAGAAACCGATAATGGCCAGCAGCGCCCCGGCCGTCACCACGGTGATGCCGATCTGCGGTTCCCAGAAGCCGAC
>CAYPYV010000247.1:0-4435 GCA_964414845.1 uncultured Devosia sp.
GGTCTGTGTCATGCTGTTGAGCTAGCGCCGAATAAGGCCGAGGGCAAGGCTTCGAAGCGTCGCGGGCGCCGCTATGCCGGCCTGGGTCAGCTACGGTGCAATGCTTCGCGCAACTGGGAGGAGGATATGCCGGGCGTGCGCGGCAGGTAATGGATTTGTACGCCCCGATAGTCTCTCACCTGTTCGTAGCGCGGGTGCCCCTTCCAATCATCGCCAATGACGAGATGAGCGGCGCCGAAGCGTTCGATGTCAGACTCCTTCTGGTCGAGGAGGCGCTGGATGAAGACCTCGCGGACGAATGGCAGTTCCCGGATACGCGCGGCACGCTCGGTCTCCGGTTGCGCTGGCTGCTTGCCGCGTTGTGCGGCAACGGCATCTGACACCACGCCGACGACCAAATGATCCCCCAGGGCTGCGGCGCGCTCGAGCAGATGCAGGTGTCCGTGGTGAAACAGGTCCCAAGTGCCATAGGTCAGCACCGTTACGCGGGGGATGGGCTCGAAGCAGGCGAGGTCGATCGGGCCGAGCTCACTACGTTTCTTCGGAATGCCCCATTCCGGTCCGAAGCGCCAGGCAAGGTATTCCTTAATGGGGTAGGGGATGTTGACCTTGAGATTGGCGTAGCCTGGCCAGGTCACCGACCGGCGGTTCTCCACCAGGTGCGCAGGTTTGCGGCGCATGGACTCGGTGTTTACGTTGACGTAGCGGCCCTCGCTGACGCCGGAATAGAAATAGTATATGTCGAGGATGGCCCCTTCATTGTCGAGATCGATGAAGGCGTGCTGCATCGGACGGCCATCGAAATAGACCTCTCGCATCAGTACGAATCGATGGCTGTAGAACAGCTTCGCTATGGAGAGGCCGAAGGCGAACGCCTCTGCATTCGAGCGATAGGCGTGCCCGATCCGGATATCGATGTCTGTATCATTGTCGAGCAGGCGTTGCTCCCGGGCATATCCGAGGGCGGTCCCCACGCCGATCCACCAGGGGGGAATGCCGCCAGCACCGAAGCTTGCGGGATTGTTGAGTATACGCGCGGCGCGCCGAAGAGTGGGCAAGAGACCGGGATTGCCACTTACCCGTACGCCCAACTGAATGGAATGGCGCAAGGACACCCGGTTGAAGCGCCGTTCGACGATGTCCTCGCCCATGGCCATCAGGAATCGCTCGGGGCGAGCAAACCAATCCGCCGCTCGCAATGGTTCGTCCGGGCCGCCCTTCCTCGTCATAAATGTCATCCAGAGCGATTGCCACAACCGCCGCGCAATTATGACCCGCCTTGTCGAGCCTGCAAGTGTGGTGAGCGCTTACGTGGAGAAAGGCGTGGATAGTCAGAGTTTCGAGGGCCTTGGCGGAAATATTCGAAAAAAAAGCTGAGCCTCCCCAAAGGAGTTGGCGGGCAGGGGCGTCACATGGCAGGACCAAAGAGGGAAAGCCCCGTCAGGTGCTGCGGACAACCGAATTGACGCCGAGTTTCGTCGACATATCTGAACCGGCCGGATCGAACGACGAGGCGTTGATCCGCCGCGCCGTGGGCGGCGACCGCCAGGCCTTCGCGGCGCTGGTGGAGCGCCATTATGATTTCGTCTTCCGTACCGCCTGCAAGTGGTGCGGCAAGGTTTCTGACGCCGAGGACGTGGCGCAGGACGTGGTAATCAAGCTCGCCAGCGTGCTGAAGAGCTTCGATCACCGCAGCGCGTTCACGTCATGGCTCTATCGCGTGACGCTGAATGCGGTGCGCGACATGCAGCGGGCGCGCAGCCGCCGGGGCCGCAACACCGACCGCTATGCCGAGGTGGCGCCCGAGGAATACCTCCCGGAGCAGGAGGATTCCGCCGCCGCCAAGGAGCTTTGGACGGCGGTGCGCCGCCTGCCCGACCAGCAACGGGACGCAGTGCTGCTGATTTATGCGGAGGGGATGAGCCACGCCGAGGCGGGCGTGATCATGGGCTGCAAGGAGGCGACCGTCTCCTGGCATGTGCATGAGGCGAAGAAGACATTGCGGGGGCTGCTGTGAGTGAGAAGATGAACGACGACAAGCTCAAGCTGCTCGGGACTGCCAATCCGCCCACCCCACGCGCGAATGCGAAGACGCGCGCCATGGAGGCGGCGCTCGCCGCTTTCGACAAGCAACAGGAAAAGCAGGCGGCACCCCAAGGAAGCGCGCTCGCTGCCCGTCTCAGGTCCATCTACACGACGATGAGAGGGACCTTCGAGATGAACACGCGCTTGAGCTACGGGCTCGGAACCGCCGCGATTGCCCTGCTGCTGCTGCCGCTCGGCTACCAGCTTTATACGACGACCGCGATCTCGCCCGTCGGCCGTGCCGAAGCGCCGATGGTGGCGGCGAAGCCGGCTGCGCCGGCGGAGTTGAAGCAGGAGGCCGTGCTCGACGCGACGCCCGCCCCGGCACCGGTCGAGAGCGGCGTGGTGGCCGATGAGGAAATTGCCGCGGTGACGGCGAACTCGGCAACGCTCTCGGCGTCGACCACCGTCGCGCCGACGCCGCAGCTGGCCCGCAAGATGGCGGAGCCTGAGGTGATGGCTGAGATGGCGCCCGAAGCGGATGGTGCGGTCGAGGATATGGCCGTCGGTATGGCTGCGCCCGTCGCGGCGATGAGTTCGGCCGCGGGTGGGATGCCCCAGATGACGGCGCCCTCGGGCGACCAGTTCCAGAGCTTTGCCGAAAGCCCGGTGAAGTTGGTGGTGGACCAGCCGGTTTCGACCTTCTCGATCGATGTCGACACGGCGAGCTACGCCTATACGCGCCAGACGCTGAGCGAGGGCTATGTGCCCGAGCCGGACGCGGTGCGGATCGAGGAGCTGATCAATTATTTCAGCTACGACTACCCGGCAGCGACGGACAAGGCGAAGCCGTTCCAGCCAACGGTCATGGTCTATCCCGCACCCTGGAATGCGGAACACCAGATCGTGCAGATCGGCATCAAGGGCTATGTGCCTCCGGTCACCGAGCATAAAGCGGCGAACCTCGTGTTCCTGATCGACACATCGGGCTCGATGGATGAGCCAAACAAACTGCCATTGCTGAAGCGGGCGTTCGCGCTGCTGGTGAACCAATTGGGCGAGAACGATACGATCTCGATTGTGGCCTATGCCGGATCGGCCGGCGTGGTGCTCGAGCCGACCAGGGCGACGGAAAAGGGCAAGATCCTAGCAGCGCTCGAGAACCTTTCGGCGGGCGGATCGACGGCGGGTGCCGAGGGCATCGAACTCGCCTATCGGCTGGCCGACGAGCACAAGATCGAGGGTGGCAATAACCGGGTAATCCTTGCGACGGATGGCGACTTCAATGTTGGCATCGAGGACCCGGAGGAGCTGAAGCAGTTCATCGCAAAGAAGCGCGATACCGGCGTGTTCCTCTCGGTGCTCGGATTCGGTGAGGGCAATTACGGCGACGATACCGCGCAGGCCCTGGCGCAGAACGGCAATGGCAATGCGAGCTATATCGACAGCTTCAAGGAAGCCCAGAAGGTGCTGGTGGAGGATGCCGGCGGCACGCTCGAAACCATCGCCAAGGATGTGAAGATCCAGGTGGAGTTCAACCCCTCGGTGGTGAGCGAGTACCGGCTGATCGGCTACGAGACGCGGGCGCTCAACCGCGAGGATTTCAACAACGACAAGGTTGATGCCGGCGATGTCGGGGCCGGAACGAGCGTCACGGCGCTTTACGAAATCACTCCAGTGGGGGCGAAGTCGCAACAGATCGACCCGCTGCGCTACGGCACAATGCCGCCACAGCCCGCCGGCGTAGCTGGGCCTGACGCAGAGATCGGCTTCGTGAAGCTCCGCTACAAGCTTCCTGATGCCTCGACGAGCCAGTTGATCGAAATGCCGATCAGCCAGGCGTCGGCAGCGGCAACGCTGGATGCGGCGCCGGACGACGCGCGGTTCGCCGCGGCGGTGGCGGCCTTCGGGCAGAAGCTCAAGGGTTCGGCCTATGGCGACATGAGCTGGGATGCGATCCGTGCCCTTGCCGCCAACGCAAAGGGAAAGGACGAGGCAGGGTACCGCGCCGAGTTCGTGCAGCTGGTCGGGCTCGCCGCGCAGATCGTCGGCAACGCACCAGATTGCCCGCCTGAGAGCCAGACCAACTGCCGGTAGGGCGCTTTCCCAAAGGTTTGGCCGGCGTTCTCCGCCGGCCCCGAGATAGCGCCGGTACCGCCCCCCACGGCGCTATGAGCGCGGTTCCCTCAGCAGGGGAGCCGCGCTCTGACCGTTTGTGCTCAGAGCGGCTTCAGGCCCGCTTCGATCTGTGCACGGCGCGGTTCGAGGAAAGGGGGAAGCGAAAGGGCTTCGCCCAGAGTCTCCAGCGGTTCGTCGGCGGTGAAGCCCGGACCGTCGGTGGCGATTTCGAACAGGATGCCGTTCGGCTCGCGGAAATAGAGCGAGGTGAAGTAGAAGCGCTCGACTTCGC
>CAYPYV010000248.1:0-4413 GCA_964414845.1 uncultured Devosia sp.
GCGCAAAATCATCACAATCGCAAACGCAAGGCTCGCTCAACTGACTTGATGAGGCTTTCATAATATGCGTCCCTCGAGCCCGAAGGCGTCCGCGAGCAGGCGATAGGAGCGGCGGCGCAGTTCGTAGTCCCAGATCGTGGTGGTGACGATCACCTCGTCGGCGCCGGTTTCCTCGACCTTTCGCTCGATTTCGGCCTTTGCCTCTCCGACTGAGCCGATGATCCACATCGGGGCTTGCTGTTCGATGATCCGGCGCTCGGCCCGGCTATAGATATGCGCGGCGGCGAGTTCCGGGGGGAGGAGTTTCCTCTCCTGGCCGGTGAGGAACCACGCCCAGCTCAAGGCCTGCGATCCAGCAAGGAAGTGCGCTTCTTCGCTGGTGGGCGCAGCAATCACCGAGAGTGCGAGGATCGCATGCGGCTCGGGGAAGTCCCGGCTCGGCCGGAAGGATTGCCGATAGGCTGCGAACGCGGGAGCGGGCGGCGTCGGGCTGAAATGCGCTGCGAAGGCATATCCCACCCCCAGCTGTCCGGCCGCTTCGGCGCTTGCGCCACTGGAACCGAGCAGGTGTATAGGCGGCAGGCTCACTGCCTCCGGGACCACCGTGATCGGCGCGAAGGGATGGTCTGGAGGGAAGCCGCCTTCCTCGAAGGCGAGCAGCTCCGCCAGCTCCTGGCTGAAGTAGCTGCCATCCACCGAGCGCAATGCCTGGAGCGTGCGTCCATCGCTGCCCCCTGCCCTTCCGATGCCGAGATCGATGCGGCCGGGGCTCAGCCCATTGAGCGTTCGATAGGTCTCGACAACCCGAAGCGGCACGTGATTGGGCAGCATCACACCGCCCGACCCGACCCGGATTCGCGTTGTAGCCGCCGCGGAAGAGGCGATCAGGACCTCGGGGGAGGATGACGCGATCGAGCCCATGCCGTGATGTTCGGCATACCAGACACGGGTGAAACCCAGCGCGTCGCCCAGTTTTGCAAGTTCCCGGGTTTCGGCGAGGGCCGCAGCGGTCGGGGTACCGTCTGCCACGGGCGCGAGATCGAGAATGGAGAGAGGGAGTGTCATGCCATCTTATATCGGCACCTGCCGATGGAATGGAAGGGGAGCGTGTTTCCGCACGTCGGCCGCCTCTTGGCTTGACTTGCCCCGTGGTCAATGGTTCGCTTCCGACGGATTGGGAAGCATAGATGCGTCGTTTTTTCGCCTTGGTTGGTGTCGGACTCGTGCTGGGGCAGCCTGCATTTGCGCAGGATTTGAACGGCTTTGTTGATGAAGTGCGCCTGGGCATCGCCGCGCACGATGTCTATGGCGGCTTCCTGCCGGTGAACGCTAGTGAGTGGACCATCGGCGCTCCCGAAGATGTCACATTCGAGGCGCTGTTCCGTTCGCCGGATATCGAAGCCTTCCATTGGATTGGCGCACCGCGGCCCAATATTGGCGGAACCGTCAGCACCTCGGGCCGGGAGAGCATGTTGCATGCCGGTCTCACCTGGCAGGTACCGGTTTTCGAAACACCGCTCTATATCGAAGCCACCTTCGGCGCCGCGATCCATAACGGCGCATTGACTGGCGCTACCAAGCCGGCGCGCAATCTGGGCTGCCGGGTGAATTTCTATGAGGCCCTTGGTGCGGGTGCGCATCTTTCGGACGAATGGACGCTGACTGTCACCTACGAACACACATCCAATGCCAATCTCTGCGAAGAGAATGATGGGCTCTCGAACCTTGCCGTGAAGCTGGGCTACAAGTTCTAGGTCTCCCGCATTTCGGGTGAAGCGGCCCACCGGTCCGTTGCGCCGGGTGTGAGCCAGGCAGGTCGTCTGTTCAGTGAAAGTTTCGCCCGCCCGGCAATGCGGCACGCGCAATGCGGTCGGCAATGGCGCCGCGTCGCATGGCGGATTCGTCGCGCCCGGGCGGGGGACCGGACTTGCCTTCGTCACCCCGGGCGAGAACGGCGTCGCCGAGGTCGTGACCCCGAGCGATTTCAACCAGGTCGGGCGTATGGTCGATGAAGCTCTTCGCGATCACGTGGGTGACGAGCCCTTCGCGCTGCAGTTGACCGCGCACCGCCATCAGCCGCGAGCCGAGTACCACCTTGCGATTCACGTGGAACACCTTGGGCCAGATGATGATGTTGGCGACTCCGGTCTCATCCTCGAGAGTGGCGAAGATCACTCCACTTGCCGTGCCCGGCTGTTGGCGGACGAGCACCAGCCCCGCCACTTCCACCATCATGCCATTGGGCTTGTCGAGAAGCTCCGCGGCGCGCAGCACGCGTCTCGCCGAAAGTGTCTGGCGCAGGAAGCTTACAGGGTGTGCCTTGAGCGACAGCGACAGCGTCCGGTAGTCGTGGACAACCTCCTCGCCCGGCGCCATGTGCGGCAGCTCTTCCACAGCCTCGTCCGCCGCTGCCATGTCCCGGTCGGCGGCGGCAAAGAGCGGCAGCTTCTCGGCTCCAGCCGTTCCCACCAGCCCTTTAACCGTCCAGAGCGCCTCGCGCCGGCTGAGCCCCAGTGACCCGAATGCATCGGCTTCGGCGAGCCTCTCGAGCGTCGCGATGGGCAAGCCGGTCTTGAGCCAGAACTCGCGGACCGAGCTGTAGCCTGAGCCCCGCCGGGCAACAATCAGGTTGGCATGATCCTCGCGGAGGCCGGTGACCTGGCTGAGACCGAGACGGATGGCTCGGTTCGAGCGGATATCGGGCGCCATCTCGCGATGCTGCCGCGCCAGCCGCTCGCTCGCCCTCGGCCCCGGTTCGAGCAGATGCCAGAAATCCGAGCGGTTGATATCGGCCGACCGTACTTCGACGCCGTGCTCGATGGCATCGCGTACGATCTGCGCGGGCGCATAGAACCCCATTGGCTGGCTGTTGAGCAGCGCACAGGCGAACACATCCGGGTAGTGGCACTTGAACCAGCATGACGCATAGACGAGCAGGGCGAAGCTCGCCGCATGACTTTCCGGGAAGCCATATTCGCCGAAGCCCTGGATCTGGCTGAAGCAGCGCTTTGCAAACTCCTCGGGATAGCCGTTGCCGATCATGCCGGCGATGAACTCTTCGCCAAACTGCGCAAGTTTGCCGTTTCGCCGCCAGGCCGCCATGGCGCGGCGCAACTGGTCGGCCTTGCCCGGGGAGAACCCTGCGCCGACAACCGCGATCTGCATCGCCTGCTCCTGGAACAAGGGCACGCCGAGCGTGCGCCCGAGCACCGCCTCGAGTTCGGGCCGCGGGAATGTGACCTTCTCGCGGTTCTGCCGGCGCTTGAGGTAAGGGTGCACCATGCCGCCCTGGATCGGGCCGGGGCGGACGATCGCCACCTCGATGACGAGATCGTAGAAGCATTCGGGCTTGAGCCGAGGCAGCATCGACATCTGCGCGCGGCTTTCGATCTGGAACACGCCGATCGTGTCGGCGCGCTGCGTCATGCGATAGACCGGCGCGCGGACTTCGGGCTCCGCCTCTTCGTCCATAAGCTGCCTGAGCGTCACGTCGCGCCCATAATGCTGGTGCAGCAGCTCGATGGAGCGGCGGAGGCAGGTGAGCATGCCGAGCGCCAGTATGTCGACCTTCAAGATGCCAAGCGCATCGATATCGTCCTTGTCCCACTCGATGATGGTGCGGCTCTCCATGCCCGTCTTGCCGATCGGCACCAGGCTTTCGAGGCTGTCGCGGGTGATGACGAAGCCGCCGACATGCTGACTCAGGTGTCGGGGGAAACCGCGCAGCACGAAGACGACGTTGAGCATCTGCGTGATCGTCGGGTCATCCGGGTCGAGCCCCAGCGCGCGGGCACCGTTGAGGTCAACCGCCGAACCCCAGCCCCAATGCATCTGGTTGAAGGCAGCCACCACATCGTCGGAGACGCCAAATACCTTGGCCGTCTCGCGGATGGCGCTTTTGCTGCGATAGGTAATGACCGTCGCCGTCAGCCCGGTGCGCTGGCCGCCATATTTCTTGTAGACATATTGCATGACCTCCTCGCGCCGCTCGTGCTCGAAATCGACATCGATATCGGGGGGCTCGTTGCGCTCGGTGGAAATGAACCGCCCAAAGACGAGGTTGCCCGTGACCGGGTTCACCTCGGTGATCCCGAGGCAATAGCACACCATGGAATTGGCCGCCGAGCCGCGCCCCTGGCAGAGAATGCCGCGCTCGTGGCGCGCATAGCGAACGATATCCTCGACCGTGAGGAAATAGGATGCGTAGTTGAGCTGGGCGATGAGCTTGAGCTCCTTTTCGAGGCCCTCCACCACCAGTTCGGGAATGCCTTCGGGATAGCGGCGGTGCGCGCCGGCCCAACTCAGCCGCTCGAGCGTTTCCTGCGGGCTTTCGCCATTGCCGACCGTCTCGGTAGGATAATTGTAGCGCAACTCGTCGAGCGAGAAGCTGATACGGGCGGCAAAGCGCAGCGT
>CAYPYV010000249.1:0-4388 GCA_964414845.1 uncultured Devosia sp.
GCCCATGCTCGGAAATCTTCTACGATCATGGTGACAAGTACTGGGGTGGCCCTCCAGGTTCGCCGGAGGAAGATGGCGATCGCTTCGTCGAGATCTGGAATCTCGTGTTCATGCAGTTCGAGCAGCTGCCGGACGGTAGTCGTATCAGCCTGCCAAAGCCCTCGGTCGATACTGGGTCGGGCCTTGAGCGCGTGGCTGCCGTCATGCAGGGCACGAACAACAATTACGAGATCGACCTCTTTCGGTCGCTGATATCAGCAACGCAGCAGGCAACGGGCTTCTCCGGAGACCCGACGACTCCGAGCCTTCGCGTTATTGCCGACCACTTGCGCGCCATGAGCTTCCTGATCGCCGAGGGCGTTCTGCCCTCCAACGAGGGTCGCGGCTATGTGCTTCGCCGCATCATGCGCCGGGCCATGCGCCACGCGACCCTGCTCGGCGCCAGCGAGCCGGTGATTCACAAGCTGGTCCCTGCGCTCGTGAAGGAAATGGGTCAGGCCTACCCGGAGCTCGTTCGGGGCGAGCAAATGGTTGCCGAGACCATCCGCCTTGAGGAAGGTCGGTTCCTGAAGACGCTCGGGCGTGGCCTCGGTATCCTCGAAGAGGCGACAAAGAGCCTGGGCAAGGGTGACATGCTCGACGGCGTCACGGCCTTCAAGCTCTACGACACCTACGGCTTCCCGCTCGATTTGACGCAGGACGCGCTGCGCCTGCGCGAGATCAGCGTTGATCTCTCCGGCTTCGAAGATGCGATGGCGCGGCAGCGTGCCGAGGCGCGGAAAAGCTGGGCCGGTTCCGGCGAGGCCGGGGAGGACAAGGTCTGGTACGCCGTTGCCGATAAGGTCGGCCCTACCGAGTTCCTGGGCTACGAAACCGAAGTCGCCGAAGGTGTGATTACCGCGTTGGTCAAGGATGGCCAGATGGTCGACGCCCTTTCGGCCGGCGAGACAGGTTATCTCGTGCTCAACCAGACGCCCTTCTATGGCGAGAGCGGCGGTCAGGTCGGAGATACCGGCACGGTTTCGGGCGAGGGCGTCGCTGCCACCGTTTCGGAGACGGTGAAGAACAATGGCGTGTTCGGCCACAAGGTGACCGTCACCGAAGGCACGTTCAAACTCGGCACGGCGCTCAGCCTCGTAGTCGATCACGGTCGCCGCTCCGCTATCCGCGCCAACCACTCGGCGACGCATCTGCTGCATGAGGCGCTGCGCCTCGTGCTCGGCGACCATGTCGCGCAGAAGGGCTCGCTCGTAACGCCCGACCGCCTGCGCTTCGACTTTGTGCATACCAAGCCGATTAGCCCGCAGGAAATGGCCGAGATCGAGGATATCGCCAACGATATCGTGTTGCAGAACTCCAAGGTCGAAACGCGACTGATGGGTGTCGAGGAAGCCAAGGAATCGGGTGCCCGCGCGCTGTTTGGCGAAAAGTACGGCGATGAAGTGCGCGTGGTCTCGATGGGCGATCCGACGGGCAACACCCTTGGCTGGTCGGTCGAGCTGTGCGGTGGCACGCATGTGAACCGCACCGGCGACATTGGTCTCATCACGGTGCTGGGCGATTCCGGCGTGTCTGCCGGCGTGCGTCGTATCGAGGCCTTGACGGCAAAGGGGGCACGGCACCATGCCCGCACCAATACCAATCTCGTGCAGAGTGCTGCGGACCTTCTCCGCGCCACTCCTTCGGAGATGCTCGGGCGCATCGAGGTGCTTCAGGAAAGTCTGAAGAAGTCCGAGCGTGCACTCAGCGACGCTCAGAAGAAGCTGGCCCTGGGCGGTTCATCCGGCGCCGCTGCACCTGCTGCTGAGACCGTCAATGGCATTTCGTTCGTCGGCCGCGTAGTCGAAGGCGTCGCGGCCAAAGACGTCAAGGGTCTCGTCGATGCCGAAAAGAAGCGGTTGGGCTCTGGCGTGATTGTCGTGGTGCTGAAGGGCGAGGACGGCAAGGGCACGGTCGCCGTCGGCGTGACTGACGATCTGACCGCAAAGTACAAGGCCGGCGATCTTGTTAAGCTCGCGACCGTGGCCCTCGGTGGCCAGGGCGGTGGCGGACGACCGGACATGGCGCAGGGCGGTGGGCCCGATGGCAGCAAGGCCGAGGACGCCATTGCTGCAATTCGCGGCGCGATCTGAGCGATAGTCAGCTGTGGCAACAGTTAAGGGGCCAACTTGGCCCCTTTACTATTTTGAGAATTGGCATTGCTGCCTAGACGGGGTCTGGTCCTGCGCCTCGGTAGCCAGTTGTGCCCGGGCGCTTGCGCTTGCCACGATACTCGGCCCAGCGCCCGGCGATGCGGGTGCGGGCGCCATCGATTACGACATTTGACAATCCGGCGAAGGTGACTACGCCGAGCCCGACGAGCCCGAGCGCGTCAGGAAACTCGGAAAAGAACAGCGCGCCATACCCTAGCGCCCAGACGAGTTGACTGTACTGCGTCGGAGCCACGCGGCTAGCCGGAGCCCGCTTCAGTGCCGAGATCTGGAACAGATAGCCCGCGCCGCCGAGTATCCCCGCGAAAGCAAGCAGCGCAAATGTCTCCAGGCGCGGCACCACCATGCCGAAGACCACCATCAGCACCAGGTTCACCGTCAGTGTGTAGGCACCGGGCACAAAGGCAAGGCTGATCCGCTTCTCCGTCGTCGAGATGATGCGCGTGCCAATGATCGAGAGTCCCGCAAAAATCGCACAGCCAAGCGCAGTGAGATGCCCCAGTTCCAGCGTCTTGAAACCGGGCCGGACGACGAGCAGAACCCCGATGAAGCTTACCGCGATCAATACCCAGCGCTCGGGTTTCACCTCTTCGCGCAACAGGATCACCGACAGCAGCGTGGTGAAGGCAGGCGAGAGGAACGCGATGCAGTAGACCTCGGCGAGTGGCACTGTGACGAACGAATAGGTGATGAACACCGCGCAGAGCATCCGAGCGAAGCCAACGCCATGCACGAGCCAGGGCCGGTTGAGTTTCAGCAACTCGTCCCAGCGCTCCTCGCGCCGCTTGGTGACTGCGGCTGGGATAAGCGAGAACAGCGTGGTGATGAACCCGATTTCGAACGTACCCAGCTCGCGACCGGCATGCTTCACAATCGCGTCGCCCGTCGAATAGACGCCATAGGCCAGAAGCCCGAAGAGGATACCGACTATCGGGCGAGGAATGCTCACTATGTCTGCCTGTTACGATTTGCCCAGGGCTGCTGCGCCACTCTTGCGATCGGGATTGATCGGGTGCGCGGGCGGTTCGTCGGTGAGTGGCGGGCTGACTTCCGACACCGCCGAAGCCGGGCCAAAGACACTCAGGCGTGAGAAGATGCGCACGCGGGCCTCATCGCTCAGTACGTTGAGAACGCCCCCGGCAATCACCACCGCCAGTCCGACAAACGCAAAGGCGTCTGGAAACTCGTTGAAGAACACAGCACCGAATATCACCGCCCAGATTATCTGGCTGTACTGGCCCGGCGCGATCTGGCTTGCGTTCGCCTTGCGTGCCGCGGTGATGAAGAGGATGTTCGAAGTGCCCCCAATGGCGCCGATGGCGAGAAGCATGCCGAATTCCTGCGGGTTGGGCCACTGGAATGTAGGCAGCATTACCAGCCCATTGAAGATGACCACATAGCCCAGAGGGATACCCAACAAGCTGACGCGTTTCTCATGTGGTGCAACGCGGCGCAGTACTGTCGTGGTGATGGCGCCCATCAGGGCGGCAATCAGTGCGGTAAGGTGGCCCGGATGAAGCTCCCGAAATCCGGGGCGAACGACCAGCAGCACGCCGACAAAGCTGGCGAAAAGGAACACCCACCGGTAAGCCGATACCGACTCTCCAAGAAAAGTCCGCGAAAGCGCAACCACGAAGATCG
Source organism: uncultured Devosia sp. (assembly GCA_964414845.1). GTDB lineage: Bacteria > Pseudomonadota > Alphaproteobacteria > Rhizobiales > Devosiaceae > Devosia_A. Next base: position 3,852 of record CAYPYV010000249.1, read on the forward strand.
GCGCAAGGAATGCGATGGAATAGGCCTCTGCCAGCGGAATCGTGGTGAAGGCGAAAATGATGCAGATATTGCCGATAAGCCCGGTGATGGAGCGCAGGTTCACAAGGAACGGGTGCTTCATCGCCCAGAAGTCCTGCCACCGCTCCGTCTTGGGCTTGGTGAAAATTACCGGCAGCAGCGAGAAAAGGGCAGTCCAGAACGCAATTTCGAAAACGGTCAGGCCTGAGCCGAACCCCTTGATGATGGCGTCGCAGCACGAATAGAGCAGATAGGAAACGAGCGATAAAGCGACGCCGGGGGGCATCTTTGGGACGTCCGGAGGTAGGGAAGGGGCAAATCGGATAGTGTATGGTCGTATACGTTTTGCACACACACGTCGATGGGGCGCAGTGTGCCGCGCTCTAGTTATTTCGCTCTATTTGTTGACGATTCTGCGACCAAAACCCGTAGCATGCTAAGCAGAAATGCTCAGCCGCAGTTAAGCTTCGTGCCTCCAAAGCTGGTTCCACAAAGCAGTTCGCGCAGCGTGGCCTTGTC
>CAYPYV010000250.1:0-4380 GCA_964414845.1 uncultured Devosia sp.
GTGGTTTCAGCCAAGGGCCTGGGCCTGACTTTCCCCACGGCGGATGGCGACGTGGTCGCGCTGTCGAACGTGAACCTCGATATCGACAAGGGCGAGTTCGTGTCGTTCATCGGGCCATCGGGCTGTGGCAAGACGACGTTCCTGCGCGTCATTGCCGATCTCGAACAGCCGACTTCGGGGACGATCACGGTCAATGGCACATCGCCGTCGGATGCGCGGGTCAACCGCTCCTATGGCTATGTCTTCCAGGCGCCGGCGCTGTTTCCGTGGCGCAATATCGAGAAGAATGTCGCGCTGCCGCTCGAGATCATGCGCTTCTCCGAGTCTGAGCGCCGCGAGCGCATCCGGAAATCGCTGGAACTCGTGAACCTCTCGGGATTCGAGAAGAAGTTCCCCTGGCAACTCTCGGGAGGCATGCAGCAACGCGCCTCGATCGCGCGCGCGCTCGCTTTCGATGCCGACCTGTTGCTGATGGACGAGCCCTTCGGCGCGCTCGACGAAATCGTGCGTGATCACCTGAATTCGGAGCTCCTCAAGCTCTGGGCGCGTACTGAGAAGACCATTGCCTTCGTGACGCATTCAATCCCCGAGGCGGTGTACCTCTCGACCAAGATCGTGGTGATGTCGCCGCGGCCCGGCCGCGTCACCGACGTGATCATATCGACACTGCCCAAGGAGCGTCCGCTCGAGATCCGCGAGACGCCGGAATTCCTCGAAATCGCGCATCGCGTCCGCGAGGGCCTGCGCGCAGGGCACAGCTATGATGAGTGAGATCCGGCTCGCTACCGCTGCTGACGCGCCGGCCTGTGCGGCAATCCTGCAATCGTGGCTCGATGCCACGCCGTGGATGCCGAAGCTACATGACTATGCCGAAACCGAGGGCTTCTGCTGCGGCGTGCTGATCGGCAGCCAGACGACCTTCATCGCTGGCGATCCACCCGAGGCCTTCCTGTCCTTGGTTCAGGAAGCTGGTACGGTGTCGGCACTCTACGCCGCCGAAGGCGCACGTTCGAAGGGCCATGGAAAACGGCTGCTCGATCGCGCCAAGGCCGAGAGCGACACGCTCGAACTCTGGACCTTCGTGGCCAATGCGGGCGCACAACGCTTCTACGAACGCGAGGGCTTCACCGAGATACGGCGCACCGACGGCGAGAATGACGAACGCCTGCCGGACATCCTCTATCGGTGGTCGCGGGAGGCTGGCCGATGAAGCCGAGCTTCGGAAGCAGCGTCGTGCCCGTACTGACCATGGTCGCGGCGCTGATCGTGGTCTGGTACGGGGCGGCCATCTGGCTGAACTCGCCGGTCATTCTGGATCGGCTGTCGCGCGAGGGCATCACGCCGGATTTCCTCGATCTCGTCATGCGGACCTGGACCTACAACCGGCCGATTATGCCGGCACCGCACCAGGTGGCCATCGACCTGTACAATTCCACCATGACGCTGGCGCCATCCAACAAGCGCAGCCTGCTCTACCACGCGTGGATCACGCTCTCGGCGACGCTTCTGGGCTTCGTGATGGGCACGGTGCTGGGCGTGGCGCTCGCCATCTTCATCGTGCACAACAGGGCGGCGGACCGCTCCCTGATGCCGTGGATCATCGCGAGCCAGACCGTGCCAATTCTCGCGGTGGCCCCGGTCATCGTCGTGCTGTTCTTCAACCTGCTCACCGGGCAGAACCTCATCGCGCAGGCACTACGCCTCAATGCCGAAGGCGCCCAACTGGTGAGCAAGGGCGTCATCTCGATGTATCTGAGCTTCTTCCCGGTGGTGGTGGGCATGGTGAAGGGGCTGCGCAGCCCCGAACTCATCCAGATCGACCTCATGCGCACTTACAGCGCCTCGGCGTACCAGACCCTGAGGCTGCTTCGCCTTCCAGCGGCAGTGCCTTTCCTGTTTGCCTCGATGAAGGTGGGGGTCGCGGCTAGCCTCGTCGGCGCCATCGTTGCGGAACTTCCTACCGGCGCACAGTCGGGCATAGGCGCCAAGCTGCTTATCGGATCGTATAATGGGCAGACCATACAGATCTGGTCGGCGCTGATACTGGCGTCAATTCTCGCCGGCATACTCGTGGCCATGGTGGGCATCGTCGAGCGCGCCTCAGTAAGGGTGATGGGGGCACGTCCATGAGCCGGCTCGACCCTGTCCTTGCACTTCTCGCCGCGCTCACCGCGCTCGGTTCGCTGCTCTTGCCCATGGGCGTGAAGGAGCAGACCGCCGTTGTGGCCTGGACCAATACCGCACACCTCGCCTATGCCGCTTTGGTCATCGGCGCTGCGGGCGTCTGGCAATTGCGCATCCCTGCCTGGCTGAGCGGCATTGCCGCGCTCGGCGGCGCGGTGCTGGTGCTGTCCTGGCTCGACCAGTTCGATACGGCAGGCGACGGCTTCTGGCTGCTGCTCACCAGCATGTGGCTCACGGCCTGGGCTTTCGCGCAGCGCCTCTCGACCGATCCCGGTGCCGCTCGCAAGGGCTTGGTCGGCATGCTCGTGCCACTCGCCTTCGGGGCGACGATCCTGGTGGCATGGGAGGCGGGCGTGCGCGGTGGCGATGTGCCGCTGGTAATCCTGCCGGCCCCGTCAGTCATCTGGGCCCGAATGGTCGCAAATACCGCGATGCTCTGGGCGGATTTCCAGCAGACATTCCTCAAGGCGGTGCTGGCCGGCTACATCATCGGCAATGCTGCCGGGCTGCTGATTGCCATCGCCGTCGACCGCTCGCCCTTTCTCAAGCGCGGTCTGCTGCCAATCGGCAATTTCGTCTCGGCTCTGCCGCTTGTCGGCATCGCACCCATCATGGTCATGTGGTTTGGCTTCGACTGGCCGTCGAAGGCCGCCGTCGTCGTCCTGATGACCTTCTTCCCGATGCTGGTGAATGCGGTGGCGGGGCTCAATACCTCGAGCGCCATCGAACGCGACCTGATGCGCAGCTACGCGGCAGGCTACTGGTCCACGCTTTTCAAGCTGCGGCTGCCGGCCGCAGCGCCCTTCGTCTTCAATGCCCTCAAGATCAACTCGACTCTGGCCCTGATTGGCGCAATCGTGGCTGAGTTCTTCGGGACACCCATTGTGGGAATGGGCTTCCGGATATCCACGGCCGTCGGCCGCATGGATATCGATCTTGTCTGGGCAGAAATCGCCGTATCGGCCGTCGCGGGATCGGTCTTTTACGGCGTCGTCGTGCTCGCCGAGCGCGCCGTGACGTTCTGGCATCCGTCGATCCGCGCCGGAAAGACGTAAACGCGACCACAGGAGAGGAATGAAAATGAAGAAGACTCTGGGTACGGCAGTGGCCCTCGTGGCCATGGCAATGTCGGCATTCGCCGGCGCGGCTTCTGCGGCCGACACGCTCACGCTCAAGCTGAAGTGGGTGCCGCAGGCTCAATTCGCCGGCTATTATGTGGCCGCCGCGAAGGGCTACTATGCAGAAGAGAACCTTGAGGTCACCATCGACGGCGGCTCCACCGACGTCAGCCCGGTGCAGGCACTGGTCGGCGGCACGGCCGACGTGGTGATCAACTGGGCCGCCGACGCGCTCGCCAGCCGCGAGAAGGGCGTCAACCTCATCAATATCGCGCAGCCCTTCAAGAACTCGGCCCTGCTGCTCGCCTGCCGCAAGGACATGGGCGTCAACACCAGCGCCGACTTCAAGGGCAAGACATTGGGTGTCTGGTTCGGCGGCAACGAGTATCCGTTCTACGCCTACATGGCCAAGCTCGGCTACGCCACTCAGGGCGGTGCCGATGGCGTCGAAGTGCTCAAGCAGGGCTTCAACGTCGATCCGATCCTGCAGAAGCAGGCGGCCTGCGTCTCGGCCATGACCTATAACGAATATGGTCAGATCCTCGATGGTGGCCTGAAGCCGGAAGACCTGGTGGTGTTCAACTACCGTGACGAAGGCGTGGGCATGCTCGAGGACGGCCTCTACGTGCTCGAGGACAAGCTGGCCGACGCGGCCTTCAAGGACAAGCTGATCCGCTTCGTCCGTGCGTCGATGAAGGGCTGGAAGGCCGCCGTCGAGAACCCGGCCGAGGCCGCGCAGATCGTCGTCGATTCCGACCCCTCGGGCGCCGCGACCATCGAGCACCAGACCTACATGATGGGCGAAGTCGCCAAGCTGATCGACCCCGAGTTCAAGGGCAAGCTCAACGTCGATGACTTCAACCAGACGGTGAAGACCCTGCTCTCGGCATCGGGCAGCGAGACCCCGACCATCTCCAAGGAGCCGGTGGGCGCCTACACCACCGAGATCACCGACAAGCTCTGAGACCCGATGGTCTGAGACATGTGAAGGCGGGGAGAAATCCCCGCCTTCTGCATTAGCGGGCTCTGATGTGCTTCAGCTCGCCTGCTGCAGCGAGGCGTCTTCGTCGCCGAGCAG
>CAYPYV010000251.1:0-4318 GCA_964414845.1 uncultured Devosia sp.
GCGCGCGGCCAGGGGCTGTCGAAGCGCCTCCTCGCCCATGTCGAAAACCATGCCGCGGAGAATGGCGTCCTGGTCATCCGGCTCGAAACCGGTATCCACAATACCGAGGCGCTGGGGCTTTACCGCCGCAACGGCTATGCCGATCGCGACGCCTTCGCGCCCTATCTGCCCGACCCGCTCTCGATCTTCATGGAAAAGCGCCTGGCCTGAGGCCGCGGCAGGATGGTGCCGCCAGCGCGGTGCTACCCCGGTTTGGGCCGGGGCTCTTCCTGCGATGCAGCATCAGCAGGACCGTGAGCCTACGCCGTCGCAGCCACTGTTTCGAGCGTGAACTTGGCTTCCAGCACGTCGCGATCGAACGGCTTCATCATGTAGTCGTCGGCACCGGCCTTCAGGGCCAGCGCGATCTGCCCCACGTCATACTCGGTGACCATGTAGACCACGCGCGGCGCGGCGCCGCCGACATAGCCACGCAAGAGCTTCAGGAATTCGAGGCCGCTCATCACCGGCATCTGCCAGTCGAGCAGGATGGCGTCGGGCATTTCCTGCCGGCACTTGTCGAAGGCTTCCTGCCCGTCCTCCGCCTCGTCGACGATATAGTCGAGATCCTCGATGATCCGGCGCGCAACTTTCCTGACGACGCTGGAATCGTCGACCACGAGGCAGGATTTCATCTGGCGCTTCTCCGTGCCGAGGGACGCTGGAGCCACCCCGCCGTGAGCCGCGCCCTCCTTTGCAAGCGAAGGCGCGCCGAATCCGGCGAGACGCGACGTCAGTCTATCCCGTAAAACCCTTGCGAATGGTTAGCGAGGCTTTACGCCTGTGCCGGAACTGCGGCGGCCGCATCCCCGGCCCTCGGCGTCGCGGTGAAGACGAACTGCTCGTCCTCGATACCGATCTTGATGTCCATCTTGGTCATGCGGGCGAGAAGGCCCGTGTAGAACGGCTGGATCCCCCGCGCATCGACGCCCCCTTCCGGCGCGCCCGACAGCAGCCCCTCCGCGCCCGACGGCATCAGCGTCTTCTGGCGCTTTTCCGGGTCGGATTTCGAGGTGAACGTGAACACCTCCGCCCCCGGCGCCCCTTCGACCTTCACCGTCACCAGCCCGCCGCGCGGGACCGAAGTCGCCGCGATCAGCAGCATGTTCATCAGCAGCTTGGCCTTGTGCTTCGGCAGCAGGATCAGCGGCACCTGCCAGTCGAGATCGGCCTTCTCGATATCAAACAGAATGCGCGCCACCCGCTCGCATTCGCGCGTGTCGATATCGGTGCCGGCCGTCGAGCTCGCGCCATAGGCGAGGCGGGCAAATTCGAGCTTCGCCCGTGCCTGCTTGGCGGAATTGGCGATCAGCTCCTGCGCGCCCTCGGCCATGGCGGCCTGAGTCGGATCCCCCAGCACTTCGAGCCCGTTACCGATGGCACCGACCGGGTTGATCAGGTCGTGGCACACGCGCGAGCACAGCATCGCGGCGAGGTCGGTCGCCTGGAGCTCGATGATTTCGGGCATGAACGGGGGCTCCTTGGAAGCGTCGAATCAATCAAACGCGACATTAGATCATCAGTAAGGCAGGCAACAGCCGAGCATCAGTCGGCGCTCGCCACCGTCGGGGCGATCGGCGCCTGCGGACCTGCAATGGCTTTCTGCATCTTCGTCCAGTTGGCGGTGGCCGTCTTGGTCGACGCCGCATCGGACTCGAAGAACGCATCGCGATTGGCAAGCGAATAGAACAGATAGAGCTTCATCCCCTCCACGGCATAGAGCTGCGGATTTCCATCCGACAGATAGCCGCGCGCGAGCGCCGTGGTGCAATGCCCGCCAAACTGCGGCGCATAGACTTCGGGATGCCGCATGAACACGTCGCGATTGGCCGCCGAGGCGAAGTACCAGGGCACGCCGGCCCAGGTATAGGTATAGTCGGGCATGCCCATCTGCGGCGACGCAGCGATGAAATAGCTCACCGGGTCGAATCCATTGAGCGCCACCCCGGTCAGGGGATCGGTCACGATCGATTGCACCAGCGCCTCGGCTCGCGCCGCACCCACCGGCAGGTCAACGGTGCCTAGTGCCATCAGAAGTGCGGTTATGGTTAAGATTTGTTTACGCTTTTGCCGCATGATCGCCGTGTTGGGGAGCTAGCTTGACCGTTATGGGCTTCGTCCCGGTGCGCACGATACCGTTCCTGCGGTAAGCGCCGTGTAAATGTACGGGATCCCCTGTGGGTCAAATGCCGGAGAAATCTTGATGGTCAGCCGCCTCGTCTATGCAATCATCGCGCTGTTCCTGCTGTCGACTGCGGCCATTCTGGTGGTGGCCCCCACCATGAGCTATGCGCAGTCCAGCAATGGCTCGCTCAGCGACACCTATAGCGGCGACGAACTCGTCGATACCGGCAGCGCCTTTTTCGGCTCCGTGGCCCAGGGCCTCGCCTCGCTGGTCGAACGCGCCGTGAGCCAGTTCGGCCTGCCCAATGCCTATGTGCTCGGCAACGAGGCCGGCGGCGCCATCTTTGCTGGTGCCCGCTATGGCGAAGGCACCATGTACACCCGAAACCAGGGTGAGCACGCCGTCTACTGGCAGGGCCCCACCGTGGGCCTCGATTTTGGCGGCGATGGCTCCAAGGTCATGATGCTGGTCTACAACCTCTCCGCCGTCTCCGACATTTTCGGGCGCTATCCCGGCGTCGACGGCTCCGCCTATGTCATCGGCGGTCTCGGCATGACGGTCATCAAATATGGCGATGTGGTCATCGTCCCCATCCGCTCGGGCGTCGGCGCCCGGCTCGGCCTCAATGTCGGCTACCTGAAGTTCACGCAGGAACCCACCTGGAACCCCTTCTGATACCGCAAGGTTCGCGCACCGCCTGAACAGGGCTGCGCAAGAACGACTATTTCCCATACAGGTTGATCGGGGTTGCGCCTTGCGTGACCCCGTTGCTTCTTTAGGCTAGAGTTGAGTCAGTCGGGGGCCCGGGCGTATCGTCGGGTCTGGGGAGTATTGCGCCATGATGCTTGAAAACATTATGTATTTCGCGCTTGGCCTGCTCTCTGCTGCGCTTGTGGCCCTCATCATCATCCCAGCCGTGTGGCAACGCGCGGTGCGCCTGACCAAGAAGCGCATCGAGGCCGCGACCCCCATGACCATGGCCGAGTTCCGCGCGGACAAGGACCAGCTCCGCGCAGAATTCGCCCTGTCCACCCGCCGGCTGGAGATGACGGTTGAGGCCCTGCGCCGCCGCCTCGCCGACCAGTTGCGCGATGTCTCGCGCCGCAAGACTGAGCTCGGCTCGATCAAGACAGAGCGCGACAATCACCTTCAGATCGTCCGCGAGCTCGAGGAGCGCGAGGCCGCCGCCCGCAAGCGCGTGCTCGAACTCGAGAAGGAAGGCGCCGATCTGGCGCAGAAGCTCCGCATGCGCGAGCGCGAGTTCGCCGAAAAGGAAAGCCAGATCGAGGAACTGCGCGACACCCTTGCGAGCCGCCCGGGCACGGTCATCGTCCCCAACGCCCCGGCGTTCAACGGCCGGCCGCTTTCGGGTGAATATGGGCGGGACGTGCAGCTCATTCTCGAGCACTACGAGCTCGAAAAGAAGCGCTCGGACTTCCTCGAGGCGCAGAACCGCAACCTCCTCGCCCAGCTGGATTTTGCCGATCGCAGCCAGGCGTCGCTTCGGGAATCTGCCGTAACGGCGCGCGCCCAGCTTGCAGACCGGGCGGATCGCTCCGCCGAGGCCGAGGCGGAACTGGTCGCAGCCGAAGCGCGGATCGCCGATGCCGAATCCCGCGTCTCGACCATCCTCGAGGAGACCTCCAAGCTCATCGTCGGCACCGAGGCAGAGCGCGACATGCTGCTTGCCGACAAGCTGACGCTCGAAGACGAGATGGAAAAGCTGCGCGGCAAGGTCGCAAGCGTCGAATCGACCATCATGGAAGACTGGGATACCGAGCGGCTCGAACAGTCGCATCTGCGCGAGCGGCTGAACGACATCGCCACCGATGTAAGCCGTATCGTGCTCGCGCTCGACGGTCAGGGCCTCGCCGCGCTCGATGGCACGCTGCTCGAACGTGTGCAGCGCTTCGTCGATCCGTCCGAGCCCATGGGCGGCCCTCCAGGGCCTGATCCACGTCCGCAGAGCCCCGTCTCCGACCGCCTCAAGGCGCTGCGCGAACTGCAGGAAAACGGGTGAGGCTGCGCTCTTTCTTCCATCTCAGGTTTGAGGAAGAGCGAAAGAAGTCGCAGTCGGGTCCCTCCCCTGCTTGCGGGGGAGGGTGCCCGCAGGGCGGGTGGGGGGTGCACCTTGCGCTAAATTCTGCAAGGCGG
>CAYPYV010000252.1:0-4280 GCA_964414845.1 uncultured Devosia sp.
GGTTCGAACCCACCGAGCTTCGACAAGCAGTACCTCCGTGATTGGCTCGAGAAGGCGAATGTCGATGGCAAACCGTGGGATAAGACAGCTCCTGCACCGAGGCTGGATTCGGAGGTGGTGGAGCAGACGGGTAGGAGATATTCTGAAGCCGTCTTGAAGATTGTGAGGAAAGAATGACGTCTAGATACTTGTTTGCACTGGAATCTCGCATCAGTCAAGCTACTTCACACGCCGAGTCGCTTCGACTAAGGCTAGAGCGTGCCTCCTACCTGGCACGTCTGGGGAGTATTGTTGCTGCTCGGGAAGAAATTGATGTCATTCGATCTAGTAACGTACGCGATGATACTGGGCGCACAACAATTCTGATAAATATTGCTGATGGACTGTGCCACTACTACCAAAGTATGGGTGGGGAATCGCGCGACCGACTTTCTCGAGCGTATGCACTAGCTATCGCGACAGGCAATCTTGAGCTGGCAGCCCAGGCTGCAGCGTGGCTGGCTTTGATCGCGTACGGTGACTATAATTTTCCCGAGATGGCGAAACATCTGCGCGCTAGCGAGGTTGCTGGTTCCGGGGATCCACTCTCTCAGTCTCGAAATGATCTCACTAAAGCCTTGACGATTCATTTGGCCAATAGATATGATTTGGCAAGGGAATGGTATAACTCAGCAAGACGATGGGCCACAGTTATAGAAGATGACGCAATGATCAGCGCCATCTTGCATAACATGTCATCGATATGGGTTACCAATATAAGGAATGCGCGGCTTGGTCCCATAGCTACCTCAGACACTGCAAAGCTCGCACAGTTTGGGGTTTCGTCCACCGAGAACTTCGATGGCATCGTCGGCTCCACTAGTTTGCCAGTAATTACACCACTAACTCGGGCACAGTTGCTTTCGATTGGCGGAGATTATCAGCACGCTCTTCGTCTCTATAATGAAAATATGGACAAACTCGACATCAGGTCGTCAAGCGGTTGGCAAAAGTGGCTGGTTGTTGATCGAGGATGGTGTATGCTGCAGGCCGGAGAAAGGAGCGCCGCGCAGACGATATTTGAATCGACTCGCGCCGCCTTGCATGAGGACGATCACATAGACGATCGAGCTGCCGCGCTGAGTCGGATTGCGCAAGGCTTTACTGTATTGGGGATTAATCGATCCGCGGAAGAGTCAAAGGCCTTGGCGGATGATTGTTGGAATAATTTTAGAAAGCTTCAGTGTGACATGCTGCAGATGATATCTGCGCTAGCGAATTCTCAAGGATCAGGCGAGGTCATTGATTGATCGCAGCGTCTCTTGCGCTGTGATTCTGACCACCCCTACGTTGGATCTTGATTGCCCCTAGCATATTTCCGAGTCTACAATTGTCTCTCAACGCATCGCGGCGATCTAGGCCCATCAGCAACCCCGCCCTGAACGCATCCCCGCACCCAGTCGGGTCGACCACCTTTTCCACCTTGATGCCGTCGATGTGGGTCCGTTGCCCTTGTTCCCACACATCGCAGCCGTCAGCGCCCAGCGTCACGACGACGCCTTTCAGGTGGGACCGTGACAGCGTCTCCAGTGTGTACCCAGTGCGGTCACACAGCATCTTTGCCTCGTAGTCATTCACTGCCACCCAGGTGGCCTTGGCGATGAAATCGCGCAACTCCGCGCCGTCGAACATCGGCAGGCCCTGACCGGGATCGAACACGAAGGGAATACCGGCGTCGGCCAGTTGGGCTGCATGGCGGAGCATGGCCTCGCGCCCGTCGGGGGCAACGATCGCCACGCTGATGTCGTCTCGTCGGGGCACGTCGGTCAGATGGGCCTGCTGCATCGCGCCCGGATGGAACGCAGTGATCTGGTTGTTGTCCCGGTCGGTGATGATGATGGCCTGCGCCGTGTAGTTGTCCTCGATGACGCGGACGTATTCGGTGCTCGCGCCCCAGGAGCGGATGCGGGCGAGGTAGTCGGCCCCGTCGTTGCCCAGCGTGGCCATGATCAGCGGTTCGGCGCCGAGCTGCGCCAGCGTGTAGGCGATGTTGCCCGCGCACCCGCCAAACTCCCGCCGCAGCGTCGGAACCAGGAAGGACACGTTCAGGATGTGGACCTGGTCGGGCAGGATCTGCTGCGCGAAACGGCCCTCGAAGTTGGTGATGGTGTCGTACGCGAGCGAGCCGCAGATCAGGATGGGCATGTCGTCTCCAGGTGCGATAAGGGCGCGAAGGTTCGCGCCTTCAGGGATAGAAGATCTCGACGGTGTAGCCGGTGACGCGCCAGGCGCCCGTGGACAAGGCCGTTTGCAAGTTCACCTCGGCGCCGGCAGGCATCACCCTCGGCGCCCCCCGAAAGTCGACCGGGCTCATGGCACGGCGCGCCACCAGCTGGCCGTTGGCGTCGGTGAGGGACAGGTCGATCCAGGGCAATGCGGCGGCGGTCGGCGCCTTGTTGCGCAGCACGATGTTGAGGCGGAAGACTTCTGCAGTCGCGCCCTTGGCCAGAGCCGTGCTCTCGACAACGATCTGATCCAGCCGCCGTGGCGCATCGATCTTGCAGCCGGCCCAGTCGCACCAGGCCCGCAACGCGGGCGCCGCACCCGGAAGGCGCGCCGCGATGCTGTCGCGATACTGATGCGCCGCCTGCGCCCCGAGTCCTGCCGACAGCAGCAGTACCAGCAACACCAGCATCTTGCGGACCGCCGAACCCTGCCAACGCTCCTCGCGTTCCGCGTCGCGGACGAAGGCCGGGGCATCGTCGGCGGGTGCGGACGAATCGCCCGAACCGACCGTCGACGGATCCAGCATGACTGGGCCGAGCGCGTCGGCCGGAACATCGGTGTCGAAGCGCGCATCGGCGAAGTCCGGACCCTTGCTGCGGTCCGGGCTCGAGAGTCCCGTCAGCGCGCCGAAGCCGGTACGCCGGGGCGTGCCGAAGATCTGCTCGTCGATGCGGTCGACCAGCGACGGATCGGGCAGGTCCTCCTGCACTTCTTCGCTGCCGGGCGGTTCCGCCGGCGACATCTGCCGCGAGTCCGACCACTCCGGGGGTGAGTCACGCTCCAGGTCGAACAACCCTTCGAGGGCGTTGAACACCTCGTTGCAGCGGCCGCAGCGCACCCACCCTTCGGAGACCTTGAGCTGGTCCTGGACGACGCGGAACACGGTTCCGCAGGACGGGCATCGGGTCGCGAGACTCATGCCGGGATCATGCCATCGCGCCCGTCATCAGCACCCAGCCCTCGTCCTGATCCAATACCTCCAGCGGCAGCCAGGCCGCGTACGCGCTGCGCAGCTCGTCGGCCTGGCGCTCGAGGATCCCGGCAAGCACCAGCTGGCCACCTCGCTCGACATGCGCGCTCAGCAGGGGCGCCAGCAGTTTCAGCGGTGTCGCGAGGATGTTGGCGTAGACCAGCGGGTAGCGCCCGGCCGCCAGCTCCGGCAGTCCGGCGCGCAGCGAGACCCCGTTGGCCAGTGCGTTGGCCCGAGTCGCCTCGACGGCCGCCGGGTCGATGTCGACCGCGTCGATCTCGCGCGCGCCGTGCAGCGCCGCGCCGATGGCCAGGATACCCGAGCCGCAGCCGTAGTCCAGGACGCGGGTCCAGCCGGCGCCGCGTTGCGCCGCCTGGCGCGCGGTCCAGCGCAGGCACATGCGCGTGGTCGGATGCGTACCGGTGCCGAAGGCGAGGCCGGGGTCGAGGCGGATGACGCGCTCGGCGCCGTCCGGCACGTCGTGCCAGCTCGGCACGATCCAGAAGCCCTCGGAAATCTCGACCGGTGCGAACTGCGATTGCGTCAACCGCACCCAGTCCTGCTCGACGACCGGTCGCAGCGCCACCAGTGCGACGTCCTTCGCCCAGTCCTGGGCCAGCAGCAGCGTGGCTGCCTCGGTCGCTGCCTGCTCGCCGTCGAACAGTGCAATGACGCGGGAGCGCCGCCAGCCGCCCGCCGGCGCCGGCATGCCCGGCTCGCCGAACAGCGCCTGCTCGGCGTCGGTGTCGGCATCGGCGTCCTCCACCGAGGCGGAAAGCGCCGCCAGCTCGTCGATCAGCGCGTCCGAAACCGACTCGACCACGTCCTCGGGCGCGAGCAACAGCAGTTCGACCATGGCCATCGCGTCAGCGCTTGTGCTCGGCCATCCATCCCTCGAGGTAGTGGATGCTCGTGCCGCCTTCGACGAACTTGGCGTCCACCATCAGCTCGCGGTGCAGCGGGATGTTGGTCAGGATGCCCTCGACCACCGTCTCCGACAGCGCGATGCGCATGCGCGCCAGCGCCTGGTCGCGGGTGTCGCCGT
>CAYPYV010000253.1:0-4278 GCA_964414845.1 uncultured Devosia sp.
GCCGGGCTCGTGCTGTTCCTCCTCCTGGCCGCTGGCCTCAGCCTCACCACCGGCGCCGCGTCGGCCTCGCCGCTTCGCCTCCTCATGGCGACCCTCGGGTTCGAAGTCGATCCGGCACTCCTCTCGCGCGATCAGCTTGTCCTGCTCGATATCCGGCTTCCGCGCCTCCTGCTCGGCATATTGGTCGGCGCCGGCCTTGCCGTCTCCGGCGCACTCATGCAGGGCCTGTTCCGCAACCCCCTTGCCGACCCCGGCCTTGTCGGCGTCTCTTCGGGAGCCGGCCTCGCCGCCGTTCTGGTCATCGTTCTCGGGGGCACGGTACTCGCACCGCTGACTGCGGCGCTCGGCCTTTATGGCCTGCAGGTTTCGGCGTTCCTCGGCGGCCTCGCGGTCACCTTCCTGCTCTATCGCATCGCCACCCGTTCCGGCGTCACCGATATCGCCACCATGCTGCTCGCCGGCATCGCACTTGCCGCCATCGCGGGCGCCATCATGGGCGTCATGGTGTTCATTGCGTCGGACAACCAGCTTCGCGACCTGAGCTTCTGGAACCTCGGCTCCCTCGCCGGTGCCACCTGGCAGAAGGTGCTCGCCACCCTGCCCTTCATTGCCCTTGCCATCTTCGTGGGCATCCGCCTCGCGCGCCCCTTGAATGCGCTGACTTTGGGCGAAGCCGCCGCGCGGCACATGGGCGTCGGCGTCGAGCGCACCAAGCAGTTGATCATCGTCTCGGTCGCGCTCGCCACCGGCGCTTCGGTGGCCGTCTCGGGCGGCATAGGCTTTGTCGGCATTGTGGTGCCGCACCTTGTCCGCCTCGTCATCGGGCCCGACCACCGTTACCTCTTGCCGGCCTCCGCGCTCCTCGGCGCGAGCTTCCTGATCCTGGCCGATACCCTCGCCCGCATCATCGTCGTGCCGGCGGAGCTGCCCATCGGCATCGTCACCGCGGCCATTGGCGGCCCCTTCTTCCTCTACATCCTGCTGCGTCGCCGCAGCGACGTCAGTGCCTGACATGCTCACAGCCCGCAATCTCAGCTTCGCCCGTGGCCGCCGGCTCATCCTCGACGACGTCGAGTTTGCCGCCCGGCCCGGCGAGTTCACCGCCATCATCGGCCCCAACGGCTCGGGCAAGACCACGCTGCTGCGCGCCCTGTCGGGCGACCTTTCGGCCAGTGGCGAGATACGTCTCGGTTCGCGTCTCCTGCGTGACTGGCGACCGGCGGAACTCGCCGCGCGCCGCGCCGTACTGGAGCAGCAGTCGCTGCTCGGCTTTCCCTTCACTGTCGCCGAAGTGGTGGGCATGGGCATCGGACTCGGCGGCGAGGCCCTCAGTCCCGAGGACTGCCGCACCCGCCCGCTTCGTGCGCTCGAGCGCGTCGACCTTGCAGGCTTCGCCGACCGGCTCTACCCCGAGCTCTCAGGCGGCGAACAGCAGCGCGTGCAGCTTGCCCGTATCCTCTGCCAGGTGTGGGAGCCCCTCCGCGACGGCGAGGCCCGCTGGCTGCTGCTCGACGAGCCCGTGTCGAGCCTCGATATCCGCCACCAGTTGCGCGTCATGCAGATCGCCTCGGACTTCGCCGCGGCGGGCGGTGGCGTCGTCGCCATCCTGCACGATCTCAACCTCGCCGCGCTCCATGCCGATCAGGTCGTGGCCTTGTCCGGAGGTCGCGTCGCCGCGGCCGGCACGCCTGCGGATGTCCTCACGCCGACCTGCGTCGAAGCGGTGTTCGGCTGCGCCCTGACCCCGGTGGCCCTGCCCTCCGGCCCCTCGCTCTTTGCTCCCCAGCTTCGCCCATCCCTTGTCTCATGACCACCGCCTCGCCCCCACCCGTGACCCAGCCACCGACCGATCTGAGCGCCATGGAGCGCCTTCCGCCCGATCTCGAGACCACTGCGCTTTTTGCCGGTCGGTCCGAGCTCATCATCCGCCATGCCGGGCAGCTCTATCGCCTGCGCATCACGCGCGCCGGCAAGCTCATCCTGACCAAGTAGACCATGCGCCCGCTCGAGCTCAGCGCCGATCTGAAGCCACCCCGGCAACCGGGACCGGAAATCGCGCTCGCGCCCGCACCCCTGTCGCCCTCTCCGCCGCTGCAGTTCGCAGGCTCCTTGGCGGGTCTCTCCAGCCCCATTAAAGCTGGCGTCGGAATTAAGGCATCGGCCGTCGTTTCGACCGGGCTTCACATCGCGTTCATCTTTGCGTTGATCGGCGGGTTGAGCGCCACGGTCCTGCCCGAAACCGACGATCTCGCGAGCGCCATCGAGGTCGATCTGGTGACGCTGCCCGCCGAGGCCGTGCCCGATCCGACGCCCACCGCCAGCACCGCATCCGTCGCCCTCGTCTCGGCCGGCGCGCGGGAGCCGCAACCGGTTCAACTGGAGGAGATTGCGCAGGAGTCACCGGTCGTATCCGAGACACTGCCCGACCTGCCATCACCCCCCGTCGAGATCACCCCGGTTACCCCCGAAGCGCCGGTTATCGCTGACGATCTGCCGCCACTGCTGGCCGCCAACTCGGTCGCCACCGCGCCCGAACCACTTCCCCCGCCTCCGCAGAAGATCGAGCCGCCAAAGCCCGAACCGGTCAAGCCCGAGCCGCAAAAGCCGGTCTCCGTAAAGCCTGCCCCGGAGAAAGTGGCCGAGAAGAAGCGTGTCGAAAAGCCGGTGGAGAAACCCAGGGCCGAGACGCCCAAGGTTCAGAAGACAAAGGCAAAAGCCGCATCCGGCAATGGCGGCAAAGCCGATGCCGACCTCGCCGCCTCCGCGGGTGGCAAGCCGCAGAAGGCCGCCAAGGCCTCGGGGTCCGGCTCGGCCGAAGTCGCCAAATATCCGGGTCTCGTGCAGCGGAAGCTCCGTCGCGCCCTGCGCTTCCCCAAGGGCGCAGGCTCTGCGCGCGGCGACGTGGCCGTCACCTTCACGATCGCTGCCTCCGGCAGTGTCTCGGGCATCAAGGTCGTGGCCTCGTCCGGCCATCCGGTGCTCGATCAGGAAGCGGTCGCCACCGTCAAGCGCGCAGCGCCGTTCCCGTCCATCCCCGCCGATTCCGGGCGCTCCAGCTGGACGTTCACCATGCCGCTGACCTTCGCGCGCTGATCTGTCCCCGCTGCTTCCGGCCGGGATATGATGGTCCCAGTCGAAACACCTTTGCAGTGGGAGGGAGGCCGATCAGAACATGATGTCGTCGAGCGCGACGTCCTCGTTCATCTTGGGCTTCTCGGCAATCTTGATGCCGGTGAACTGGTCATGAATCCGCCGTTCGGCGTCCATCGTGTACGATTTCCTCATTGTTTCGAAGAAATCGGCATACGCGGCAATATCGCCGCCCGGTCCTGACATTTCCGCCAGCGCGAACTCCGTGTCGCTCAACTGCTCCGAGATGTGCCCGTGCTCGCCCAGTACGGCCACGACATCGGCGAGCTTGGCCTTGGCACGCGGCACGTCGTGCTCGATCACCCCGATGGCGTCATCCATGCGCCGGCTGACCGCCTCGAGAAGGTCAAGCGCCGCCTCGGCTTCCGTGCCAAGGGCGCTGACATCGCCGGCAGCCCCGCCACGTGCCGCGCCAGCGAACTCCGCCGACAGCGTCGCGGCTTCGTCGAGGCGCTTGACCGCCGCGCCCGCCGCGATCACCGTGTCGCCGGTGAGTGCCCGCAATTGCTGGGAAATCACATCGAGAGCCCGCCCCCGCGGTCCCAGTTGCGCGCACTTCACCGCCGCATTGAGGCTCACCAGCCGCATCTTGTACTCGATGGCCTCGACGGCCTCGACATGCTCGAGCAGGACCTTGACGGTCGAAGCCACCGAAAGCGCCACGTGGTCGAGCTTCTGCCGCTCGACCTCGCAGTCGCCCAGCACGCGCACCGCTTCGTTCACCGCCTCGCGCAGCGCATCGAGCGCGCTCTGCTTGCCCTTGCCACCGCCATGCAGTTCAGCCGCCTTGCGCAGCATCGCGTCGATATCCTCGACGACGTCGCTGACCGCGGCGGCCGCTGCATCCATCTCGCTCGTCAGCGTTTCCCGCGCCGCCGCCAGAAGCCGCCGCTGCAGGTCCACCACCCGTGGCGCAATGGGGGCAAGCGCGGCGTCGGCCGCCAGCTGGGCCAGCGCCGCTTCCACGTGTTCGACGCGTTGCCGTGTGGCGTCACCAACCTGCAGTGCCATCACCGACTTGGCCACGCGCTGCGAGATATCACGGCTCATCCGCCCGGTTTCGGCGCTGATCTTCACCGCCTCGCGCCGATGCGCGTTCATGTCGTCCAGCAGCGTGTGCAGTGTGCG
>CAYPYV010000254.1:0-4276 GCA_964414845.1 uncultured Devosia sp.
GTGCGCCGCCGCCCCCGCATCCGTACCCACCCGGCTTCCATCAGCAGGTCGAGCGTCCCCTTCCCCGTCGCGACACCACGCACGTCCTCGATCTCGGCCCGCGTCACCGGCTGGTGATAAGCGATGATCGCGAGGGTCTCGAGTGCCGCCCGCGACAATGGCCTCGTCTCGGTTTCGTCGCGCCGCAGGAGAAACCCGAGATCATCGGCGGTCCGGAAGGCCCAGCGGTCGCCACGGCGGACAAGATTTACGCCGCGCGTTCGATAGCGCTCGGACAGTTCGGCAAGCAGCGCCTCGACCGGGGCATCCTCGCCAAGATAGGGCGCCATGTCGGCCAAGCTCAGCGGGTTGGCGGAGGAGAACAGCAGCGCCTCGAGAATGCGCAGCCTTCGCTCCGAAAGCTGACCGGCATCCTGCCCTTCCGTGTCGAGGTCGCTCACTCGCCACCCCGTGTCTTCAACCGCTTGCGCATATAGAGTGGCCCGAAGCTCTTGGCTTGCGCGAGCTCGATCTGACCCTGCCGCGCCATCTCGAGGCTCGAGGCAAAGCTGGATGCGGTCGCAGTCCGTCGCTGCTCGGGGCTGGTCAGGTACCGGTCGAGATAGGCATCGAGTGCAATCCAGTCCGAACTCTCGCCAATCAGCCGCGCGAGAATGTCCCGCGCTTCCTGCAGCGACCACACCGTGCGTGCAAAGGGCTGGTATTCCTTCGGCACCCCGCGCTCGCGCTGCAAGGCATAGGCCTTCAGCAGGTCGTAGAGCGTGGCGTCCCACAGGCTGTGCCGCGCGACCTCTATTGGCTCCGGCGCGCCGCGGGCATGCACTTCTCGACCGAGACGGGGCAGGTTCACCAGCTGCGCCGCGGCGTTGCGCATCGCCTCGAGCCGCTTCAGCCGGAACTGCAGCATTGCCGCCATCATCTCGCCGGTCGGCTGGTCGTCGCTTGCTGTGCTCGGCACCATCAAGCGGCTCTTGAGATAAGCCAGCCATGCCGCCATCACGAGATAGTCCGCAGCGAGTTCCAGGCGCCGCTCACGCATTGTCTCGATGAACAGCAGATACTGCTCCGCGAGCGCCAGTATCGACAGTCTCGCGAGATCGACCTTCTGTTTGCGGGCAAGGTCGAGCAGCAGGTCGAGCGGCCCCTCATAGGCGCCGAGGTCGACATACATCACCTCGTCCTCGCCGGGACGCTCCGGCTGCAGCCAACCTGCGGAAAGATCCGTCATCTCTGGCCCTGCCCCTGTTTGGGTAGAGCCTTGCCGGTCCGGCACGCCGCGGTCAAGCGGCGGTGATCAGCCGTTGATCGCGACGCAGTCGCCACCATTGGCCTTGATGGTCGCACAGGCCTGCGTCGCCTCCTGGAACGATGAGGTTGGCAGCACGACGCGGTACCAGATGCCCTTCGCCCCCAGGTCGACACGCCGAATCTCCAGCGCACCGCCATTCACGACGCTGCCGAGGCGCTGCTGGGTCCGCCGCAGGGCTGCGGAAGCTTCCTCCTGCGAGCGTTGCGACGAGAGCTGCACATAGGTCCCGGAACCACCGCTGACGACCCTCGGTTCCGAGCCCGACGAACCGCCGCTGATGTCGAGGGGCGCCGGCTCGGCCGATGCTGTTGCTGCGCCACCGCTATTGCTGTTGAGCGAGCTGCGATCAACAACGCGTGGCATGGGGACCGGCGCAACGATGTTCGGGTCGATCACATTGCCCGGCGACGGCTCGATGGCCGCAAGCTGCGTAGCGGCATCCTGCGGAGCCGCGGTCGCAGCTGGCGTTTCGGTCGCAGCACTGTCCGTTCCGCTCTGCACGGAAGCCAGCAGGTCAGTCGCCTGCGTATCGCCACCGGTATTGGGGAGGCTCGGCAGATTCGGCCGGTCGACCGGAAGCGCCTCGCTGCCAGCCTCGTCGCCCGACACGATCGACCCATCAGGACGCACAGTTACCGTGCGCACCTTGCGGTTCGCCAGCTCGGTCTCTCCGGTATTGGTCGCTTCGGGTTCCGGCGTGGCAACATCCGCGATAGAGGTGTCGGCGCTATCGTCGCGCGAAACCAGCACTTCCTGGCTGGTATCCGACTTGCCTTCGATTTCGTTGAACACAACCGAACCCTGGCCATTATTCGTGCTCGCCTGGGCCGGCGGGTCCTTCTTCACCGGCTCTGCGTCGGCCTGCAGCACCGGCACATCGCCGCTGCTGCCCTGCCCCATGGTCAGAACCCAGTAAAGACCAAGGCCCGACGCAAGCAGCAGCGTTCCGGCCACGGCCATTCCCACATATTGGCGCATCCCCCTGCCCGCCTTTGGTGGCTTCGGTCGAGCCTCGATAGGCTCCGGCTTTGGTGGTCGAACGGGCTTCTTGCCGGCGGCGGCGGTCACCGATGCTGCGGCGGTCAGCGCAACGGCCTCCTCGGCACTCATGCGCGGCTCGGTATCCTTCAATGCCGCGCGCCGTGGCGGCAGGCCCGCGGTCAGCGGCGGCACTACCGGCGGCTGCGGACGCGCTTCCGCCTTCGGGGCCTCGCCGGGCTCGGGCGCAACCGAGTCGGTCGATGTTGCTCTGGCGCCGCCATTGGCACGCGCCGCGGCATTACGTTCCGCTTGCACGATTTCGACCCGAACGGCCTCGCCGATTAGGCTTTCAATCTCGTCCATCGGATCGCGCTCGGGCGGCGCCTGCCGCTGTGTCGGCGCGCCTTGCGCAACTGGCGGGGCCGGTACGACTTGCGGGGTCTCCACCGCAGGCGGCTTTTGTGCGGAATCGACCCCGCCTTTGCTAGCCGGCCCGAATATGGGCGACACGGCGAAACGGTCGTTCTCGGTAGCGACAGGAGGCCTCGGCATGCCGGGTCGCGCAAGGGAAGGCGCAGTGCTCCGCGGCCGCGGCTCGATCGGGCGCTGGCCAATCGGCGCCCCGACAGGGCTCGATGGCGGCTGCGATACCGGAGACGCCGGGGCAGAAACCGGAACTGTGGCCGGCGGCGGAGTCGGAACTACCGGCTGCGACAGGCCTGCATCGAGTTCGGCAGCAATAAGGTCCGCTATGGGGTCACCGGTCTGAGTAGGGGCCGCAGGCTTGGGCGCGGGCGTCGTCTCCGCAGCAACAGGCTGCGTCGTGGCGGACGCGACCGGCGGACGTGCCTTCGATCCACCCGTTAGGTCAAAGTCGAAACTGATATGCCCCGGATCATTCTGCGGCTTTGGCGCTTCTGTACTGCTCGCCGCGTCAGTCTTGCCGCCAGGCTTGCCTTCCCCATCATCGGGGTCGCGCCGTGCATGCTGCTCGGTCTCTTCGTCAGACGCATCCTTCGGCGGATCGATTACCCGCTCGGCGGCAGACTTGGGGACCTCACGATTCTGCCAATCATTGATCGGCTGCGGACGAGGAACCACGGGCGGCGGCAAGGCGCCGAAATCGATCGTGGGCTCGCGCTGCTGCGAAACCGGCACCGGGCGCTCCATGCCCGGAATGCGGATGGACGGCGCCGCGCTGGCGAGAGGCGTCTGCGGCGGAGCCCCTAAACTGACTGCCGGGGTACTTGTGGGCTGGGTAGGCGTGGGCGCAGCAGCTGCTGGCGCTTCCGAACCGAGGGTAGCAGCCGATGAAGTCGTTTCGGGCAGGACTGGCTGGTCCATTCCTGGAATGCGAATCCCAACAGGCCGAGCGACGGCCGGCTGAGCCGTACTCGCGGGAGCCGGAGGCGGAACCGTCTGTGTTGGCTCAAGCTGGACGGGACGTGGCCCCGGCCGAACCTCTGGTTCCGTGCCGCCCACCGCCATCAGCTTGGCCAGCTCGGCAATCAGGTCGCCGGATTTTTCCTGCTCGTCAGGCATGTGCAATGGTCTCGCTGAACTGCAATGCAGCGCCCCCTCGGTCCCCCGAAGCTCGCCGCGCCCCCGCCGAGCCATCCGGGGCAATCTTCACATCAATGCGCCCGAATTATGAAAGCTCGTCGGGCGCGGATACTCCAAGAAGCGTCAGGCCGTTGTTGAGCACCTGACGAACAGCCGCGACCATCGCGAGTCGCGCCTTCGTTAATGTTGAGTCTTCGACGTTAATAAACCGTAAGGCAACCTCCGTGTTGCCCTTGGCCCAGAAGCCATGGAAGGCGCTGGCGAGTTCATAAAGGTAGAATGCAACCCGGTGCGGCTCGTGCGCCAGAGCCGCACTGCCGACAATACGAGGCCACTGTGCCACTGTTCTGATCAGTTCGAGGTCGGCCGCCGAAGAAAGCGGCGAAAGATCAACAGCTTCGCCGGCGGCAGGCACCATTGCGG
>CAYPYV010000255.1:0-4275 GCA_964414845.1 uncultured Devosia sp.
GCGCAAAATCATCACAATCGCAAACGCAAGGCTCGCTCAACTGACTTGATGAGGCGGGTGGAGAGGGGCGCGGCCCAGTGCTCGTCGTTAGACAGGCTCACTGAGAGGACGCCGAAATCTTCGGAATTTCACAGAGCGCCTCATCCTGAGCTTGTCGAAGGACGAGGCGCAGACCTGAAGCTTCACGCCTCGGCCGGCGGCTCGCCTGAGCCGGGATTGGCCGCCGCCAGCGCGGCCAGCGCGCTGATCCGCTGCAGTTCCTCGGGGTCGATCTCGCGGGCTTCGTCGATCGAGAGCATCGGCACGCCGAGCCGGATCGGAAAGGCGAGCCGTGCAGCCACAGAGATCAGTTCATCATGGTCCGCCGACAGCGTCAGCCGGGTCTTGGTGAGGGGGCAGACCAGCATTTCAAGCACGCGGGCATCAACGACATAACGCGGCTCGAAACGGCGGGCCATGGCTCGGGACTCAGTTGAGCCGCGACGGCCGCTCGCCGCCCTGCGCCATCTCGAATTCCGCCATGGCGATGAGCGTCTCGGCACGGGTCAGGAGCGACTGCGCCTCGAGCAGCGCCTGCTTCTCCGCCGCTCCATAGGGGGACACCATGCAGCAGAAATTCACGAGATCGGCCGTCGGCGTCTTCTCGATCTCTTCCCAGTTGAGCTCGAAATTACCGAACTCGGCATAGTCCTTCATCATCTTGAGGAAACGCGGACGATCCACGGTCTCCTCGCCGAGGCCATGCTCGAAATCCGTCGCGAAGGCCTGAGTGGACACCATGGCGCGCCGGAACGGCGACATGGACGGCATTTCCTTCACATATTCGAACCGGCAGATACCTTCGAGCACGACGAAATAGCGGGCCTCGCCCATTTCCTCGAAATGCACGATGCGCCCGATCGTGCCGATCCGCTCGAGCGGCACTTCGCCCTCGGGGCTTTCCTCGGTGGTATCGCGCGGCTGGATCATGCCGATCAGCCTGTCGCCCCTGAGTGCATGGTCGACCATTTCCAGATAGCGCGGCTCGAAAATGTTGAGCGGTCGCCGTGCGAACGGCAGCAGCAACGCGCCGGTCAACGGAAAGATCGGCACGGTCAGCGGCAGGTCGGCCGGCGATTTCGGGCGCGTGAGCATGTGAACTCCCGGGTTCTCCCCCCGATCAGGAAAACAGCAGGGCCGAGAGCATCCGCCGGCCCTTCACGGTCGCCGGATCCTTGAAGCCCCAGGCCTCGAAAAACTCCAGCAGCTTCTTGCGGGCGGCGTCGTCGTTCCAGGTGCGGTCGCGCTTCATGAGCGCCACCAGCGCCTCCGCGGCTTCGACGCGCCGGCCTTCGGCATTGTATTTTACTGCAAGGTCGAAACGGGCCTGGTGATCGTCCGGATCACGTTCCACCCGCTGCGCGAGCTCGTCGGCTTCGGAAAGCTGCGAGGCCTCGGTGAGGAGCCTGATGCGGCCGACGAGGGAATTGTACGCGTCGCCCTTCCGCTCACCCTCGGGCACGGTATCGAGTACCGCCTCGGCCTGCTCGGTCTCGCCAGCCTCGAGAAACACCTTCACCATGCCGAAGATCGCCGGCAGGTGGTCGGCCTTGTGCTGCAGCACCATGCCATAGATCTGGGCGGCCTGGTTGAGATCGCCCGCCGCAAGAGCCTCGTCGGCTGCCGCCACTGCCTCGGCAATCTGCTCGTCGATCGAACCGGCTGCCGGCTTGCCGGCCGGCGCCCCCGCGATCACCTTGTCGGCGAAGCGGCGCACTTCGCTCTCGGGCAGCGCACCGAGAAACGCGTCCACGGGCCGCCCGCCTGCAAAGGCGAAGACGGCGGGAATCGACTGGATGCCGAGCTGGCCGGCGATATTGGGGTTCTCGTCGATATTGATCTTCACGAGCCGGATCTTGCCGGCTTTCTCGGTGATCACCTTCTCGATGGTCGGGGTCAGCTGACGGCAGGGGCCACACCAGGGCGCCCAGAAATCCACCAGCACCGGCGCCTCGAGAGAGGCATCGATCACGTCGGCCTTGAAGGCCCGGTCGGTCGAATCCTTGATCAGCGCGGCTGCCGGGGCCGGCTGAGCGCCGGGCTGCGAAGAGAGGCCGTTGAGGGTCATGTGTTCTGTCCTTGGGAGCGGCGCTATGGGCACCATTGGCGCTGCCTGCCGCCTTTTAGTGCTTATTTGCGCCTCGGAACCGGGTTTCGCAAGGGGCGGAGCCAGTTCGGAAATTCGTTGGACAAGGGGGTTGCCAAGCCGGGATCGAATTGGCATATAGCGCCCGTCGACGCCGGAACCGGCAGCGACTGGAGTGCGGGTGTAGCTCAGGGGTAGAGCATAACCTTGCCAAGGTTAGGGTCGAGGGTTCGAATCCCTTCGCCCGCTCCATTATCCTCCCGACGCAAAGGGATGATGACAAAGGCGCCTTCGGGCGCCTTTTTGTTTTGGCCTTTTGCCTGACGCCTTTCGGCGCTTGTGTCCGGCCATCGCCTTTGGGCCGTTTCCCTGGGCACGCCCCGGCGCCCCCAAAAAAGATCATTCGGCGAACTATTTCTTTCGAACGTGGTCAGGCCACGTCCCGGCAGGGTGACGGAACCGGCGCAGATTGCTCGTATTCGCAGATGATACCGATGTCATTCAGGATGTCGAATTAGCAGAACAATAACTTCCTTATAGGAAGGTATACAAAGCGCAGGTCCGGAACAGGACCCGACAGCGACTTCGGCGTTTGGGATCGTCGGGGACAAAACAAGCAAGTGCTGCCTGGGCCGGGGACGGGGTCCGGGCGCCCGAGGCACGGGCCGTCCCTGGTGTTTTCATGTCCATCAAGTCGAAGCTGATTTCAGCACTTTCTGTGTTGGGGCTGGTCATCGCCTGCCTGATCTCCGGTGGCTTTGTCGTCATTGCCGACGCCGATCATCGCATGGAGGCGATGATCACCGAGGGCCTCGAGCCGCTGAAGCAATTGAAGACTGTTGCCGATGCCTATGCCGTGACCATCGTGGACCTTGCGCACAAGGTGCGGGCGGGCACCGTTCCATTCGAGACCGGCGTCACCACTCTCGCCGAGGCGGAGGCGCGGATCGCGGAGCAATGGCAGGCCTTCATGCTCCTGCCCCGAAACGCCGAGGGGCAGGATCTCGTAGCCACCACGCAACAGGCCATGGACGCGGCCAGCAAGGCGGTTGCCACCCTCGCGGATCTCTTCGCCAGACGCGACGAGCCCGGGCTTGCGGCCTTTGTTTCCTCCGAGCTCTATCCAGCCATTGATCCCATCAGCGACGCGGTGAGCAGGCTGGTCGAGCGGCAGGTCGCCATCTCCTCGGCTGACGTGGACTCGACGCGGACGATGTTCGGCATCATCCACGTATTGATGTTGGCGGCCACGGCCGTCGCTGCGGCGGCCGTCCTCTATTCCGGCTTCATCGTGCTGCGCACCGTGGCCCGGCGTCTTGGGTTGATGGAGCACGCGCTTGTCGCTGTTGCCGAGGGAAAATTCGAAACGGTGATCCCCTCGGTGGGCGACAGGGACGAGATCGGCCGGATCGCGACTGCGGCGGAAACCTTTCGCCAGAACGGGCTAAAGGTTGCCGAACTCACTGCCGAGGAATCGGCTCAGGCGGCGCGCCGCACGGTCGAGCGCCGCAAGATGATGGCTGAACTCGTGGAAGCGTTCGGGGGCGTGGTAGACGCCGCTGTCGAGGGCGATTTCAGCCGCCGTGTCGCGGCGAACTTCCCCGATCCCGAGCTCAACCGTCTTGCGGAGAGCGTCAACAGCCTCGTCGGCACGGTCGATCGTGGGCTGGGCGAAACCATGAGCGTGCTGGGCGCCATGGCCGAGACCGACCTGACACGTCGCGTTGCCGGCACCTATCGTGGTGCGTTCGACAGGCTGAAGCATGACGTGAACGCCCTTGCCAACCGGCTGACCGAGATCGTCGGCAAGCTGGCCGAGACGTCGGGCGCAGTGCGGACCGCCACCGTGGAGATCCTCTCGGGCGCCAATGATCTCGCCGACCGAACGACCCGGCAGGCAGCGGCCATCGAGGAAACCTCTGCGGCCATGGAGCACCTGGCCCGCACGGTCAGCGAGAATGCCGGCCGCGCTCAGGACGCGAGCGGCAATGCCCGTGCCGTGTCCGATACGGCGGCAGGCGCCGGCAGCGCCATGGCCGAGGCCAATGCCGCCATGGAGCGCATCGCCTCGTCCTCCGAGCGGATTTCCAACATTATCGGGCTGATCGACGACATCGCCTTCCAGACCAACCTGCTCGCCCTCAACGCCT
>CAYPYV010000256.1:0-4270 GCA_964414845.1 uncultured Devosia sp.
CGAATGCGGCGGCGCCTGTTCCTGCGCGACCTGCCATGTCTATGTGGACGAGGCCTGGCTGGGCAAACTGACCCCCAAGACCGACGACGAGGACGACCTGCTCTATACGGCGCCGGACGTGAAGCCGAACTCGCGGTTGAGTTGCCAGATCCTGCTATCGGACGAGCTCGACGGGCTCAAGGTGACGCTGGCGGACAGCGCGCGGCAGTAGGCCTTTCGGGCCATTAGCTCCCGACCTCGTCCTTCGACAGGCTCAGGATGAGGTCGGAGAGAGCACTAACTTTCAGTCGGGATTCCCTCTCCCTCGTGAGGGAGAGGGTGCCCAAAGGGCGGGTGAGGGGAGCCGGTTGCGCTGAATTATGCTGGGTCGCTTAAGGTTTAGCGCAAGCGGCACCCCCCACCTCCGCCTGACGGCGGTATCCTCCCCCGCAAGCAGGGGAGGAGTCCCGACTGTGAGATGGGTGCGGCCTTACCCCTTTAGCGCGAGCGCTTCCGGCACGCCGAACAGATCGTACTCGTCGGACTCGGTGACACGCACCTGCACCATGTCGCCCGGCTTGATGCCGTCGGCTTCATGAATGATGACCGAGCCATCGATCTCCGGAGCATCCCACTGGCTGCGGCCAATGGCGCGGCCAGCACCCGGGTCGACATCGTCGACGAGCACGTCGATGGTGCGGCCGATCTTCTTTTCGAGAACGTGCGCTGAAATATCCTGCGCGACTTCCATCAGCCGCTCGTAGCGCTCGCGCTTGAGTTCGGCAGGCACATCATCTGGCGCCGCAGTGGCGCCGGTGACGGGCTCGTACTCGAAGCAGCCGATACGATCGATTTCTGCTTCTTCAAGCCAATCGAGCAGGAACTCGAAATCTTCTTCCGTCTCGCCAGGGAAGCCAACGATGAAGTTCGAGCGGATGGCAAGGTCGGGGGCAATTGCGCGCCAGGACTTGATCCGGTCGAGGGTCTTTTCCTGGTTGGCCGGACGACGCATTGCCTTCAGGACAGACGGGGACGCGTGCTGGAAGGGAATATCCAGATAGGGCAGGATCTTGCCCTCGGCCATCAGCGGAATGACGCTGTCGACATGCGGGTAGGGGTAGACATAGTGCATGCGCACCCAGACCCCGAGCTTGCCCATCTCCTCGGCGAGGTTGTGGAACTTCGCCGGTACGTCGGCCCCGCGATACTTCGAGGTGGCGTATTTGAGATCGACGCCATAGGCCGAGGTATCCTGCGAGATGACGAGGATTTCCTTGACGCCGGACTGCACGAGGCGTTCAGCCTCGTACAGCACGCTGGCGATGGGCCGCGAAACAAGATCGCCGCGAATCTGCGGAATGATGCAGAAGCTGCAGCGATTGTTGCAGCCCTCGGAAATCTTGAGATAGGCGTAGTGCTTGGGTGTGAGCCTGAGGCCGGCCTCGGGCACGAGATCGACGAACTTGTTGGGCACTGGAGGCAGGTGGTCGTGCACGGCGCTGACCACCGCCTCGTACTGGTGCGGTCCGGTGACCGCTAGCACCGAGGGATGCGTTTCGCGGATCAGCTGCTCTTCGACGCCCAAACAACCGGTGACGATGACCCTGCCGTTCTCGCCGATCGCCTCGCCGATTGCCTCGAGGCTCTCCTTCTTGGCGCTGTCGAGGAAACCGCAGGTGTTGACGATGACGATGTCCGAGCCCTGGTAATCGCGCGAGAAGGAATAGCCCTGCGCGCGCAAGGTGGTGAGGATACGCTCGGAATCGACGAGGGCCTTGGGACAGCCGAGGCTGACCAGACCGATCTTGGGTTGCGCTGTCATGTGTCTCTATTAGCGAAATTCAGGCCGCGTCATACGCTTCTCGCGCCAAAACAGCAATGATCGCCTTTATGCGATGAAAGCAGGGCAGGGCTGTTGACCCAACTTCACGAACGCGTGGGGCGGGTGTGAGACTGTTGACGCAAAGCGCAACAATCTCTTTGAACTGTTCGGCGTCCATCTCCCAGGGCGCCAAACTCGAGTGACCAAATGAATACCCAATCCCTGAATCGCTATGCACCGCAGGCGCTTGCAGTATTGCGCATTGTCGCGGCGCTGCTGTTCATGCTCCACGGCTCGCAGAAGTTGCTGGCCTTTCCGGCCGGGCAAATGCCCGGGCCGGTCGAACTGTTTTCGCTCTTCGGCATTGGAGGCGTGCTTGAGCTGGTCGGCGGCGTGCTGCTGCTTGTCGGCCTTTTCACCCGCCCGGTGGCCTTCGTGCTTTCGGGCCAGATGGCGGTTGCCTACTGGATGTTTCATGCGCCGGGCAGCCTCTACCCGGTGAACAATGGCGGTGATGCGGCCATCCTGTTCTGCTTCTTCTTCCTCTACCTCGTCTTTGCCGGCCCGGGTGCCTGGGCGCTCGACGGCAAGCTTGGGAAGGACAGCCCGGCTCCGGCCGCCGCCTGATCCAGACGATTGGCGATCCGGGCTTCGGTCCGGATCGCTGCGGATATCACGGCCGAACGCCGCCCTCGGTTTCATCGTCCTCGGCGATTTCGTGGATCGCGTCGCGGACCTCATCGGCGAGCGGACGGGAAATGCGCGCGAGCGCCACGGACTTGGCGGCGGACTCGTTCACCTTGAACCAGACCAGCAGGAATTCGCAGACCACGCGCAGGCCAATGAGGCCGAGCAGGCCGAACACAGCGATCTCCAGAAGCCCCCAGAGACCGTCGCCGAAATTGTGCCCGAAGGTGGCGAAGAGATGCGTCACGGCCCAGAGCAGCAGTGCCGCCAGCCCGGTGGCGTAGAGGATCGGGACCAGCCGGGGCGACAGGATTGTGTCGAGCCGGAACAGGGTGGGGCCCATGAAGATTTTCTTGAGATCGTCGAAAGTCATTGCATACCCCTTTAGTTGCGCCACCTGAGGGCAAAGGATGAAGGGGACGCGCGTGTTACGCAATCCCCTGTGGCAACTCGGCCGAAGTTGGACCGAATCGCTGTTCGAACATGTGCCTCAGCACCGAATCGACTTCGGCCAAGCTGACGATATGGCCGAGATCTTCAAGGCTCGTGACGCCCTGATCGGCGATGCCACAGGGCACGATGCCGCCGAAGTGGCCGAGATCGGGCGCAACATTGATGGCAATGCCATGAAAGCTGACCCATCGCGAGACGCGTACCCCGATCGCGGCGATCTTGTCCTCGCGCAGCAGGCCCTTGTCGGGCCGTGCGACCCAGACACCGATGCGGCCGTCGCGCCTCTCGCCCTTGATGTTGAACGCCGCGAGGGTGTCGATGATCAACCCTTCGAGCCCCTGCACGAGGCAACGGACATCGCGTCCGCGCTGGCGCAGGTCGAGCATGAGATAGACCACCCGCTGGCCGGGGCCGTGATAGGTGTACTGACCGCCACGGCCTGCATCGTACACGGGAAAGCGCCCGGGCTCGATAAGGTCCGCCGGGTTGGCGGAAGTGCCGGCGGTGTAGAGTGGTGGATGTTCCAGCAGCCAGACCAGTTCGCCAGCCGTACCTTCGGCGATGGCGGCGGCGCGAGCGCGCATGGTTTCGAGCGCTTCCGGGTAGGGCACGAGAGAATCGCTGACTCGCCAGCTCGCCGGCACGCCGTCGGCGCGCATAAGCTTGGCGCCAGTGTCGCATTCCGGGACTGTCGTTAACGTTTCGGTAAGCATCGGGCCGCCAAGGTGCATGCTGGGGACCGGCGATTCAGTCCGGCCATTGGCTTGTGATATATGAACACGCTCGAGAATATTGAAGTCGATATCACTGTGGAGCTCGGGGCGGCAACGATGCCGATCCACCACCTGCTGCGCATGGGACGTGGCGCGGTCATAGAACTCGACACCACAGAGGCCGACAAGATGCGTGTCTATGCCAACAACACGCTGGTAGCCATGGGTGACGTGAAGATCGACGAAGGCCGCCTCAGCGTCGAGATCACCGAAAAGCTGCGTCGTCGCAGCTAGTTAGGACGATCTGCGCGGAGATGAAATTATCCGCTTGCACCTTCCGGACAAGGTTGCTACACGCTGCCTCGCTTCGTTGATGAGATGAAGCTTCTACCACAGACGTGCGGTCGTGGCGGAATTGGTAGACGCGCAGCGTTGAGGTCGCTGTGCCGCAAGGCGTGGAAGTTCGAGTCTTCTCGACCGCACCATCTGGCTCGTAAGGGACCAGAAAGAAGCCCGCGAAAGCGGGCTTTTTCTTTTTCGCTCGGCCGATCAGTGCTCGTCAGCGTGCGAGAACGAAAGGATGAAGCCGGCCAGAAGACTGACCAAGGCGCCGACG
>CAYPYV010000257.1:0-4204 GCA_964414845.1 uncultured Devosia sp.
TTTGCCTCGGCGCTGGCAGGCGGCGGCATCATGGACGTCGGCTGCTACCCCGTCTCGATGGTGCGCCTCATCGCCGGCGCCGCCGCGGGCCAGCCGTTCCTCGACCCGGTGAAAGTCGCAGGCACCGCCAGGCTGAATGCCGAAGGCACGGACGACTGGGCCGCTGCCGTGCTGACCTTCCCCAACGGCATCGTTGCCGACGTAAGCTGCGCGGTGTTCGTCAACCTCGAGAATGTGCTGCGCATCCACGGCACGCTCGGCCGCATCGAAGTGCCGAACTTCTGGTTCGCCAATGGCGACCGCGCCGGCGGCGAGGGCAAGATCGACATCATCCTCAACGACGGGACGCGCGAAACCGTCTCGGTCGGCAAGCATCGCCACCTCTATTCCTTCGAGGCGGACGCAGCGGCCCGCGCCATCTGGGCCGGTGAGCAGCAGATTGCCGCCCCGGGCATGGGCTGGGCGGATACGCTCGGCAATTTGCGGGTGCTCGACAAGTGGCGCGCCGATGCCGGCATCGAATTCTCGATCGAAAAGTCGGCGACGCGCGTCAATACGCTCAGCGGTCGTCCACTGAAGTCGGGCGGCACTGTGATCCCGAAGCGCAGCATCCCCGGCCTCAACAAGCCCGCTTCCGCCGTGGCCCTGGGTTTCGAGGATTTCCGGACCTTCTCGTCGGGTTCGATCCTGCTCGATGCGTTCTACGAAAAGGGTGGCAACGTCTTTGACACCGCGTTCATCTATGCGGGCGGCTATACCGAAAAGCTCCTCGGCGAGTGGCACAAGTCGCGCGGCGTGCGGGATGAGATCGTCATCATCGGCAAGGGCGCGCATTCGCCGCTCGTCTATCCCGACGTGATCGGAAAGCAGCTCGACCAGACGCTCAACCGCCTGCAGACGGACTATGTCGACGTATACTTCATGCATCGCGACAACCCCTCCATTCCGGTGGGCGAGTTCGTCGATGCCATGGATGCCGAGGTGAAGAAGGGCCGCATCCGCGGGCCGTTCGGCGGGTCCAACTGGACGCAGGAGCGGATGGACGAGGCGATCGCCTATGCCGACCAGCACGGCAAGCAGCGGCCGGGTGCGCTCTCCAACAACTTCGCGCTCGCAGAAATGCTCGACCCGATCTGGGCGGGCTGCGTGACGAGCTCGACGCCGAAGTTCAAGCAGTGGCTGATCGACCGGCAGTTCCCCAACTTCAGCTGGTCGAGCCAGGCCCGAGGCTTCTTCACCAACCGTGCCGGCCGCGACAAGCGGGACGACGAGGAACTGGTGCGGGTGTGGTACAACGAGCAGAATTTCGGCCGCCGCGACCGCGCGGTGGAGCTGGCCGGGAAGCTCGGCGCCAACCCCATCCACGTCGCGCTGGCCTACGTGCTGGCACAGCCTTTCCCTTCGGTGCCGCTGATCGGACCCCGTACGCTGGCCGAACTCGATGACAGCTGCCTCGCCTTCAGCATCAACCTGACGCCCGAGCAGGTGAAGTGGCTCGAAGGCTGATCGAAGACTGATTGACCATGATTGTTGCGCGGGGCCGGGAATAAATCTCTGCCCCGCGTTGTTGTCTCTTCTGACTGGCACGCGAAGCCGGCCCAAGGAGAGGATCTGCAAATGAAGGCGATTTTGCTCGGTAGCGCTACAGCGCTGCTGCTGATGACGGCTGCTGCGCTGGCGGAGGACTATGCCGGTGGGGCGATCAAGACCATGGAGATCGGGGGCAAGGAAGTGCTGACCGACGCCAATGGCATGACGCTCTATACGTTCGACAAGGACGCGCCCGGCGTCTCCAACTGCTACGACGACTGCGCCGTGAAGTGGCCGCCGCTCTTTGCTGCCGACGGCGCCAAGGACGAGGGCGAGTTCACCATCATCACCCGCACCGACGGCAAGAGGATGTGGGCGCACGAAGGCAAGCCGCTCTATCTGTGGTTCAAGGACACCAAGCCCGGCGAGACGACCGGCGACATGGTCGGTCAGGTCTGGCACACTGCCTACGACTGATTTCGGGCGCATCGACGTGACCGCATTCCTGGACGAGATGGAAAAGAGCGTGCCGGCCCTGCGCCGATACGCGCGGGCATTGACCCGCAATGCCGACCGGGCCGACGATCTCGTCCAGGATTGCCTGGAGCGCGCGATACGGAAGCGCGCGCTCTGGGTGCCGAAGGGGACGGTCGAAGCCTGGCTGATGAAGATGCTGGTGAACCTGTGGCGCAACGACCTGCGCACGATCCGCCGGCGCGGCGAGCATGTGCAGATCGAAGGATTGCCCGCCGAGCCAGCCGTCGCCGCCAGCCAGCCTGGCCGCATCGCGCTCGCGGAGATGTCCCGGGCGCTCGACGCGCTGCCGGCGGAGCAGCGAGAGGCCCTGCTGCTGGTCGTCCTCGAGGGCAAGCCATATGGCGAGGCCGCCGAAATCCTTTCGATTCCAATCGGAACACTGATGTCCCGAATTTCGCGCGCTCGCTCCGCGCTGAAGCAGTTGACCGGACAAGGCGACGAGCCCCGGCTGAGGTCGGTGAAATGAGCCCAACGCAACCGATTGCCGAAGCCGACCTGCATGCCTATGCCGATGGTAAGCTCGAAGCCGACCGACGGCATGAGGTGGAGGCCTGGCTTTCGACCCATCCCGACCGTGCCGCCGAAGTCGCCGGCTGGGTGCGGCAGAACGAGGCTATCCGCGCTTTGTTCGCCGTGGGCGCCAACGAGGCGCCTCCACCCCGCCTCTCCCCGCACGCTCTCGCCGAAGCGGCACGACGGCGCCGAACCGAAACCTGGCCACGCCTTGCTGCGGCAGCGGTGCTGATCCTGGCACTGGGCGGCGCGCTCGGCTGGGTGGGGCATGGAATTGTCTCGCCCGTGCCGACGGACGAGCACCTGCTGATCGAAGGGGCAGTTGCGGCGCACCAGCTCTTCGTCAAGGAGAAGCGTCATGCCGTGGAAGTCGCGGCCGCCGACTCGGGACACCTGGTCAACTGGCTGTCTGACCGCCTGCAGCGCCCCATTACCCCTCCGGACCTGACAGCGGATGGCTTCGCCCTGGTCGGCGGGCGCCTCCTTCCCTCATATTATGAGGAGGGTGAAACCAACGCCGCTGCACAGCTCATGTATGAGAATGCCGCTGCGGAACGGATCACCGTCTATATCACGGCGGCGCATGAGGGGGATAAACCGGCCTATGCAACGGTGAGGGAAGGCGGAGTAGATGCCTTCTACTGGAGTGATGACCGCATCACCTGCACGGTGGTGGGTGGGCTTGCCGAAGCGGACATGAAGGCAGTGTCAAAGAAGATCTACCAGCAGCTGACGCTGCGACCAGACGAGGAGCCGACCGGAACCTGAGGGCTCCGGGCGGCCGAATCGGCATGGCCAGTGGCCTGCCGGAAACGCAACGGGCTCCCCGAGGGGAGCCCGTCGACTATGGACTTCGGGTCCGTGTCACACACCATCCGGACCCGAAATTTCATCCAGGTCAGTTGACCTGCTTGTTCTCGATCGTCTTGGGCGCGGTCGCGATCGGAATCTGCCGGGCCTTCTTGGACTCGGGGATCTCACGCTTGAGCTCGATATGCAGAAGGCCATTCTCGAGCGACGCGCCGGCCACTTCGACATATTCGGCGAGCTGGAAGCGCAGCTCGAAAGCGCGTTCGGCAATGCCGCGATGCAGGAACTCGCGGGCCTTGTCATCGGCTTCGGTCGCCTTGGCGCCCTTTACGACAAGACCGTTCTCCCGGCTCTCGATGGCAATGTCGCCCTCCGCAAAGCCGGCTACCGCGATCGAGATGCGATAGGCGTCGTCACCGGTCTTCTCGATATTATAGGGCGGGTAGGACTTGGCTTCCTGCCCGACGAGGGAATCGAGGCGGTTGAACAGGCGGTCAAAGCCGACAGTGGAACGGTAGAAGGGGGAAAAATCATAGCTCGGCATGTGCACATTCTCCTTGAGAAGCAACGTGATGTCGGGTGTCCCGTGACCGCTCCCCGCTTTGGGCAAGCGTCACTCCCGGGTGTCCCGGTCCCCGGCACTGCCGGCGGACAGCATTGATTTAGGCGCGGTCGAAGGCGTTTCAAGAGGCGGGGAAGGCGGCAGCACAATCGGCAGGCGGGACTTCGAAGCCGGTCGCCGCAGGCGATGAATGTCTCCGGTGGAGACATTCAAGGTGAGAAGGCCATGAGGCCTATGGCCGAATGGCTGGGA
>CAYPYV010000258.1:0-4170 GCA_964414845.1 uncultured Devosia sp.
TTCCGGTTCTGGAGCGCGACAAAATGGCGAATGGGCCCATTTCCGCGTTTCATCGGTCGACGGAAATGGGCTAACCTCCCGCCGTCCCATTCCCATCTTCCCGGCTTCGATGGACCACCTGCCTCAGGCGATACAGGCGGACGCGCAGACCGTCACCCCCATGATGGGGCAATATCTCGAGCTCAAGGCGGCCAATCCGGGCTATCTGCTCTTTTACCGCATGGGCGATTTCTACGAGCTGTTCTTCGAGGACGCCGAGATCGCCAGCGGTGCGCTCGGTATCGTGCTCACCAAGAGGGGCAAGCACCAGGGGCAGGATATCCCCATGTGCGGTGTGCCCATCCATGCCGCGCAGGACTACCTCAAGAAGCTGATCACGCAAGGCCATCGCGTCGCCATCTGCGAGCAGGTGGAAGACCCCGCCGAGGCGAAGAAGCGCGGTTCCAAGTCGCCGGTGAAGCGCGATGTCGTGCGCCTCGTCACCCCCGGCACGCTGACCGAGGATGAGCTCCTGCCGGCGCGCGGCTCCAACTATCTCGCCGCCATCGCCATGGTGCGCCACGGCGACACGGACTTTGCCCTCGCCTATGCCGACGTCTCGACCGGCGAGACCGGAGTGGTAGACCTCCCAGCCGAGGCCATCGCCGACGAATTGGCGCGGCTCGACCCCGCCGAAATCCTGGTTTGCGATCCCGTGCGCGCCGCGCTTGCCGAGGCACGGGTCAACCTGCGGCTCGATCTGCTGGTCCATCTTTCGGCCGAGCTCTTCGACAGCTCCGCGGCCTCCACCCGCATCCTCGCGGCGTTCGGCGCCGACGCGGTCGACCCCACGGCCTTCTCGCGCGCCGGCCGCGCCGCGCTGGGTGCGCTGGCCGACTATGTTCGCGAGAGCCAGAAGGGCGTGCCGGTCGCTCTGCGTCCGCCGGCAAGCGAGCGCCTCTCGGGTCTCATGGCCATCGACGCGGCGACCCGCGCCTCGCTCGAGCTGCTGGTCACCCAGCGCGGCGAGGAAAAAGGCGCCCTGCGCGCCGAAATCGATCTCTGCGTCACCCCGCCCGGTTCACGCCTTCTCGCCCGGCGCCTCGCCTCGCCGCTCGCCGATGCCGCCGCCATCAATCGGCGGCTCGATGCGGTGACCGCGCTGGTCACCGACTCTGCGCTTGCCGCCCGGTTGCGGAGCGATCTCAAGTCCGTGCCCGATATCATGCGCGCCCTCACCCGGCTTGCGCTTGGCCGGGGTGGCCCGCGCGATCTGCGCGCCATGGGCCGCGCCATCGATCGCGCGCTGGCGCTCGCTGCCGAGCTCGATACCCTTCCCCATCCACCCGCCGAACTGGCCGATATTGCTGCCGCGCTCCGCATGGCGCCCGCCGCGCTCGCCGCCGATATCCTCGGGACCATCGAGGAGGAACCGCCGCTCCTCGCCCGCGATGGCGGCTTCGTTGCCAGGGGCTCGGACGATGCGCTCGATGCCGAGCGCGCGCTCGCGAGCGAAACCCGCGATGTCGTTGCGGCCCTGCAGGCGCGGCTCGTCGCGGAAACCGACGTCAGGTCGCTGAAGATCAAGCATAATGGCGTACTCGGCTATTTCGTCGAGGTGCCGGCCAATTACGGCCAGCGCCTGCTCGAGCCGCCCCTGCGCGACACTTTCATCCATCGCCAGACCATGGCGAACGCCATGCGCTTCACCACCTCGGAGCTGGCCGAGCTGGAAGGCCGCATCGCCAAGGCCCATGATGCGGCGCTGGCGCTTGAACTCGCCATCTTCGATCGGCTGGTCGGCGCGGTGCTGGCCGAGACCGAAATCCTGCGTCGGCTCGCCGACGCGCTCGCGGCCCTCGACGTCGCAGCTGCGCTTGCCCAGCTCGCCGTCACCCGCGATCTCGCGCGTCCCAGCATCGACGACAGTCTCGCCTTCGCCATCCAAGGGGGCAGGCACCTCGTCGTCGAAAGCCATGTGCGGCGCGAGGGCCACGTCTTCGTCGAAAACGACTGCGACCTTTCCGGCGGCGCGCTCTGGCTCATCACCGGGCCGAACATGGGCGGCAAGTCCACCTTCCTTCGCCAGAACGCCCTCATCGCCATCCTGGCCCAGACGGGCAGTTACGTTCCGGCCAGGAGCGCCCATATCGGCGTGGTGGACAGGGTTTTCTCCCGCGTCGGCGCGTCCGACGATATTGGCGGTGGCCGCTCGACCTTCATGGTCGAAATGGTCGAGACCGCAGCCATCCTCAACCGCGCCACCTCGCGCTCGCTCGTGGTGCTCGACGAAATCGGCCGCGGCACCGCCACTTTCGACGGGCTCTCCATCGCCTGGGCTGCCGCCGAGGCGCTGCATGACGAGAGCCGCTGCCGAGGGCTCTTTGCCACGCATTTCCACGAAATGACGGCGCTCTCGAAAACCCTGCCGCGCGTTTCCAACCACACCATGAAAGTGCGCGAGTGGCAGGGCGAGGTGGTGTTCCTGCACGAGGTGGCGGCCGGCGCCGCCGATCGCAGCTACGGAATCCAGGTGGCGCGGCTCGCCGGGCTTCCCGAAAAAGTGCTGTCCCGTGCGCGACAGGTGCTGGGCGTGCTTGAACAGCGCTCTTCCGGCGGCAAGGCTGTCATGCTAGACGATCTTCCGCTTTTTGCGCACCAGCCGGCGCCGGCGAAGGCGGAAATTAATCCACTCCATGAAATGCTTGACCAGGTCCGTGCAGACGACCTGACCCCGAGGCAGGCGATCGACCTGATCTACGAGCTGAAGAAACTTCGCGATGCAACTCGCCGAAACTGACACCCGTCCCCGAAAACCGGGTTTCCAACTGGTCGCCGCCGAGCAGATTCTCGAGCGGTTGCGCGAGGTGGTGGGCACCTCCGACCCCAAGGCGGCAGCGAGCCGGGCGCAGGTGCTCGGCGTCTTCCGCCAGACCCTGGCCGAGGCGCGCAAGGGAGCCGAAGCCGACCTCATGGCCTCGGGCGGGCGCGGCTTCCGCTGCGCCATGAACCTGAGCGCCGCCGAAGACGAGATCATCAAGGCGATCCACATCTTCGCCATCCGCCACGTCTACCCGGTCGACAATCCCTCCGGCGCCGAAATGATCTCCATCGCCGCGGTCGGCGGCTATGGCCGCGGCACGCTGGCCCCGGGCTCCGATATCGACCTGCTCTTCATCCTGCCCTACAAGCAGACGCCCTGGGGCGAGCAGGTCACCGAATATATCCTCTACATGCTGTGGGATCTGGGCCAGAAGGTCGGCCACGCCGTCCGCTCGGTGGATGACTGCATCCGCATGGCCCGCTCCGACATGACCGTGCGCACCGCCACGCTCGAGGCGCGCTATCTCACCGGCGACAAGGCGCTGTTCAACGAACTGCAGACCCGGTTCGAGCAGGAAGTCATGCCGCGCACCGGCCCCGAGTTCATCGCGGCCAAGCTCGCCGAGCGCGACGAGCGCCATCGGCAGATGGGCAATACGCGCTATGTCGTCGAACCCAACATCAAGGACGGCAAGGGCGGGCTGCGCGACCTGCAGACCCTGTTCTGGATCGGCAAGTATTTCTACCGCGTCCGCACCAGCGCCGAACTCGTGGAAAAGGGCGTGCTCTCCGCCGAGGAATACCGGCTCTTCCACCGCGCCGAAGATTTCCTCTGGGCGATCCGCTGCAACCTGCACTTCCTCACCGGCCGCGCCGAGGAACGGCTGACCTTCGACGTGCAGCCCGATCTTGCGGCACGCCTGGGCTTTGCCGGCCGGGCCGGCATGCTCGCCGTGGAGCGCTTCATGAAGCGCTATTTCCTCGTGGCCAAGGATGTGGGCGATCTGACCCGCATCTTCTGCGCCTCGCTGGAATTCGATCACGCCAAGCCCCTCGACATGGTTGGCCGCGTGCTCGCGCCCTTCCGGCGCGGCAAGGTCGCCATCAAGGGCGAAACCGATTTCGTCGTCGATTCCGGCCGGCTCAACATCGCCTCGCCCGACGCCTTCGAGAAAGAGCCGCGCAATCTCATCAAGGGGTTCATGCTCGCCGGCCAGCGCGACCTGCATCTTCATCCCGATGCGATCAAGGCCATCCGCCGCTCGCTCAGGCTCATCAACGCCGAATTGCGCAATGACAAGCAGGCGAACCGCTGGTTCCTCGAGATCCTGACGGCGCCGACCTATGTCGAGCGCATCCTGCGCCAGA
>CAYPYV010000259.1:0-4163 GCA_964414845.1 uncultured Devosia sp.
TGCCTTGATCCAGGGGTGTTCGGCGGCATCGGCATAGTCGGTGAACAGCACGGCTTCCCAGCCATGGCCGCGCGCCGCACGCACTATATCCTCGCGGTCGTCGAAGAACAGCGGCGGCTCGTCCTGCGGGCCCAGCCGGGCGCTCACATAGTCGAAATAGGGCTTGGCGGGCTTGGCGTGCCCGACACGGGCCGAATGGAACATGTCTTCGAAAATCTCGCCGAACCTGAGCGTCTGCCAGAGCCACTGCGCGCGCATGTGCTCCTGGTTCGTCGCAAGGAACAGCCGCGCGTCCTCCGAGGCTTTCAGCCGCCGCGCCAGTTCGACCACAGGCTCGTTCACATTGCTGTCGTGGTTCAGCCAGTAGCCGACAAATGCCATTGCAGGCCCGCGATAGCCGAGGCGGGGTAGAGTTCGCTCCAGCGCTTCGAGCAGGGACATCTGCCCGACGATCACCTTCTTCACGAACACATCGTGGATGAACTCGCTGTTGAAGCGGTCCGGATCGACGCCAAGGTCGTCCAGAAGGTTCTGGTTCCACCTGACATGCTTCTCCGGCTTCGCATGGTAGCCGTTGATCAGCACGCCATCGACATCGAACAACACGGCACGCGCCATAGCTTACCTCCCGCTTTCCGGACCGCCCCTACGGAAGCGCAGTTGCATCGGTTTGGCACGAGTTGAAAAGAAACAATTATAAGTGCGACGATCTCACTTAAACTTTTCTGAGGGGCGGAGGGGTACTTCCTGTCAATGAAAACGGCGCTCGGAAACAGAGTGCGACAGGAAAAGAACATGGTGGCCCGAATGACCTCTGCATCGTCCGCGCTGACCCGGCGCATCTCCCGACTAGCCTGGTGGCAGGGCATGGCAATGCTCTGGCTGGCGGCTCACGCTGCAGCCGTGGCTCTATTGTTTGGCGTTCTCTCTCTTTCGACGCCCGCAAGCGCCGCCCCGCCGGCATGCACCAACGCGCCTTGCGAACTCAAGAGTTATCGAGGCGGTGAGTTCGAATGGCTGGGCTGGTACGCCAAGAACCACCATCGCGGTTTCGTGGTTGATGGGTATGAGCAGCCCATGGTGAGCAAGGCCGCTTTCCATGGCAGGCGCGAGTCGGGCCTTTGCGGCGGAATGTGTGCCGCCATAGCCGGGCTTGCGGTGAAACGCGGCGTGGCCGAAATCGACCCGGATGCGGTGTTCTGCTTCTGCGGCAACATGCCGGCCATCTCGGCGGACCGCTGGGAAATCTGGCGAGAGATCATGCCGGCCCGCTGGGTTGACGCGATGCGCAGCCGCAAGCCCTTCCATTGGCCGCTGCGCGAAGGCGAAGGCATCTGAGTCCCGTCACGACTCAAACTGTAGGGGCGTGCCGAGATGGCTCCCGGCGCGCCCCTAGCCATTTTGG
The DNA here is from genome assembly GCA_964414845.1 of uncultured Devosia sp. Classification (GTDB taxonomy): domain Bacteria; phylum Pseudomonadota; class Alphaproteobacteria; order Rhizobiales; family Devosiaceae; genus Devosia_A. The sequence continues at coordinate 1,406 of CAYPYV010000259.1, forward strand.
GCTCCGTCTCTCGTAACGGTGCCATAACGAATGGAGCAGCAGTCCGCGCGCCCTGTCACAAATGGGGCGCTGCGGGCCGACCAAGTTCATGGTTCGCGAAAGCGCTGCTGCTGTCGCGCGGTAGCACCGCCAAAGCTTCCATCGACAGTCGAGCAGCAATAACGCCGGGATAACGCTTGGCCGCCAGTTTGGCGCCGCGTGGCCGCAGTCATCGGGCTGCTCGGCTGGACACAAATCAGCAACATGGGTACCTGAGGTACGGCCTACAGGGAAACCCAACAGATGAAATTTGTAGTTAGCGTGCTGATGCTTGCCTTGATGACGTGTTCGGCGATGGCAGCGGGGAAGGCTGCGTTGCGTTGTGAAGACCCCAACGTCCAGAAGGTTCTGCAGGATGGACTTAAGGATCTGCGCTTCGAGAGCGCCAGCGGCACAAGCGTAATGTCTTATGGTGTATTCTTTGAGCGCCTATCGAATTTCAAGACCATTTCGTCTAGCAAGAACAAGTTGATCTGCAGCGTACGTGTTACCATGACGGTCCAGGGCCAGGTTGATTACCATCGGGCCCGCATTACCTACACCGAGTTTCCCAATGGCAAGGCAAGCCTGACCATGTCCGTGGGAGGATGAGGTCGGCGACTATGCGGTCGTCCTCTATTGCCACGCGGTGGCTGCCGTCTTCCCAGAAACGCGTGGAGGATGTTGCTCAGGGCAACGCTGCCCGCTAAGACGACTGGTAACGTCGTCATAGGAGCCGGCCCCCATGCTGTTCAGGCGCCTGTCGGACTGGCTCACGCGGCTGCCGTCATATCGGTTGGCGAGCGGGGCCGCGTCGGGCGGTGAGCATTGGCGCGGGCTCGCAGCGGCGCTTGCGATCACCGGCATTGCAACCGTGATACGGATGGCCGCGGAGCCGTACCTGCCCCCCGGCTTCCCCTATGTCACCTATTTTCCGGCCGTCATCCTTACTGGTTTCGTCTTTGGGGTCAGGGCAGGCAGCATTGCCGCCGTGCTGTCGGGACTGTGTGCATGGTACTTCTTCATCCCGCCACAGAACTCATTCGAGCTCGGAGCGCCAGCCGTCGTGGCGCTCTTGTTTTACGCCTTCGTCGTCGTCGTCGATCTCGGTCTCATCCACCTGATGATGTTGGCGTTTGCCAAAGAGGCTCGCACACACCGAGAGCTCGATGCCTTGCTCGAGCAGCAGCGCCTGCTGGAGCGTGAGGTCGACCATCGGGTGAAGAACCTGTTCCAGACCCTCAGTGGCCTGGTTTCGCTGTCCGAGCGCAATGCTTCGAGCCCGAGGGACCTTGCCGAGGCGCTGAAGAGCCGGATTGCCGCCATGGGGCGCTCGCACTCGATCCTCCGCGGTGCGCTGGCCGGTGACAGGACGACGCTGCAGCAGGTGCTGGAAACCGCGCTCGAGCCGTTCCGCACCGACGATGCGCGCATTGCCCTTTCGGGCACGACCCTGGTGCCCTCCGGCTCGGCCATGTTGTCGCTGAGCCTGATCGTCAATGAGCTTGCGACCAATGCGGTAAAGCACGGCGCGCTGAAGGTGCCGGAGGGCCGCGTGACGCTGTCATGGGAGACGACACCAGATGGTGTGTCGACTGTGTTCACCTGGACTGAAACCGGGTGCCCGATAGATTCTCCGCCTGGTCCGGGGCAGGGCTTCGGGAGCCAGCTGATTCCGACGCTGGCACGCGGCTTGGGCGGCACGTTTGAAAGCCGCTACGAACCCAGCGGACTCGTTGCCGTGGTGACCGTGGCCAACGCCCAGCTACTCGCGAGCGAGTAGGCTGGAGCAGCCTTAGGCGGGAACTTTCGTCGTCAGCGCCAGCGAATGCAGCACCGTGCCCATGTCGGCCCCGAAAGCGGCATTGACCATCTGGTGCTGCTGCACGCGCGTCTTGCCGCGGAAACTGGCCGATACCACGGTCGCCGCATAGTGATCGCCGTCGCCCGCGAGATCGCGGATTTCCACGACAGCGTCAGGAATGGCCGCAAGGATGCGCTTCTCGATTTCGCTCGCAGCCATGGCCATGTGACGTCTCCGTTTTGAATGCTCGGCGCGAGATATGCCATGACGGGGAAGGCGCTTCAATGCAAACGGGGCGCTCCGAAGAGCACCCCGTGGATAGATGGCCGTGTCCTCAGGCAGCGTTCTGCCGCCGGGGCAACTTCCAGTTCGGCCGCACCCAATGGCAGGTATAGCCGGTGGGGTAGCGCTGCAGGTAATCCTGGTGCTCGGGCTCGGCGAGCCAGAACGGCCCGACAGGCGCCAGCTCCGTCACCACCTTGCCAGGCCAGAGGCCGGAGGCGTTGACATCCTTGATCGTCTCCTCTGCGACGGCCTTCTGATCGGCATTCTCGTAGTAGATGGCCGAGCGGTAGCTGGGGCCGAGGTCATTGCCCTGGCGGTTCCTGGTCGTCGGATCGTGGATCTGGAAGAAGAACTCGAGGATATCGCGATAGCTGATCTTGCTCGGATCGAAGATGATCTCGACAGCCTCGGCATGGGTGCCGTGGTTGCGATAGGTGGCGTTGGGCACATCGCCGCCGGAATAGCCGACGCGGGTGGTGAGGATGCCGTCGCGCTTGCGCAGCAGCTCCTGCATGCCCCAGAAGCAGCCCCCAGCCAGAACCGCACGCTCGGTAGTGGTCGCCATGATCGTTTCTCCATGTCTTGGAATGCGCTTAATATACGTATTCCGGAGCGCGATTGTTACACGCGATCACGAAAATGGCATCGGGG
>CAYPYV010000260.1:0-4152 GCA_964414845.1 uncultured Devosia sp.
GCTCAGCATGAGGACGATAGACTGACGACGGTTTACGGGGCGCGACCGCACGTGCCGTGGCAGTTGCTATGCAGCACCTCCCGAACCTCATCCTGAGCCTGTCGAAGGACGAGGTTCACGCACCTATTCGCTGCTAGCCCCGCTTGCGCCTCGCCAAGTAAACCGCTTTACTAACCGGGAGACCCGCCAGCCCGGAAGCGTTCGATGCACCTGCCCGACGACCTGATCCTCAATGCAAGGGATGAAGTGACGATCCGCCAGCACCTGGTGCTGGTGGCGCTGGGGAAGCGCCCGGCGGACCTTGCGATCGAAGTGGGCCGGGTTCTGGCGGTGCACTCTCGGCAGTGGCTCGACGACCAGGAAATCATCGTTTCGGGGCGGCGGATTGCCTATCTCGGGCCCCGCGGCAGCTACAAGGGCGAGGTAGCAAAGCGGGTGAGCTACCCCGAACTCTCGGCGGTGCCGGGCTTCGGCGAAGTGCACAAGCATATCGAATCCACCCACCTGACACCCGAGTTCGAGGCGGCGCTGGTGATCCCGCGCGGCAATACCTGGACCTGCGAGGCGAGCCACGAGTTTGCCAACGTCAACGGACCAAAAAATACCGAGTTCTGGCAGAAGGCGCGGCGCGAGGGCTCGCCGCTCAAGATCTTCATCCAGCCCGGATCGGCGGTGCCGCCGAGCGCCTGGGAGGAATCGGGCGGCTGGTATGGCTATGACGAGCAGAAGCACTTCCTCGCCTCCGACATGGGCACGGTGTCGCTCGACGAGGTGATGGACTGGCCCTCGGTATGGAACCCGGAGAACCCTGGCTACAAGCGCATGTGGGGGATGATTGCCGCGACGATGGAAATGCGCGGCGTGGTGGAAGGGCATGGCTCGGGGCTGATCGACCCGCATGATTTGAGCGCCTTCGTTGCATCGGGCATTTCGTCGGACCACGAAGTGTGGGCCTACAAGGAGGCGTGGGAGCGGCTGGGGCGCGGGATATTCACCGAGCTTAGGCCGTTCTCGTATGACGTGATCATGCCCGAGCTGATCGCCAATCTGCCGGACTGGCAGAATGTGGCGTTCACCACCGACGACCGCTCGGCAACCGAGACGCTGGAAAAGGGCGCATCGGACTATAATGTCCGGCTCGCCATCGAGTACGGGCTCGCGCCCGAGATCGCCATCCAGTGCGCGACGATCAACCCGGCGCGGCATATGCGCATCGACCAGTGGGTGGGCTCGATCGCGCCGGGCCGCTATGCCGACATAGTATTGCTCGACGATGTGAGGACGCTATCCATCCGGCATGTCTATGCCGATGGGCAGCTGATGTCGGAGGGCAAGACCTGGCTTGGACCGGACCAGCCGCTCGACTGGCCGGACTGGGCGCGGAAAACGATGAATATCGGGCGGACGCTGCAGGCGTCGGATTTCGCCATTGCCGCCGAGCCGGGCCGCGAGACGATGCAGGCGGCGGTGCTCAGGCCCTTCCACTGGAACGAGGAGTTCTGGGTGCGCACCCTGCCGGTGAAGGATGGCGAGGTGCAGCGCGATACACAGAACCTCATCACCAAATGGGCGCTGGTCGACCGCTATCGCGGCGATGGCGCGGTGGCGAAGATGTTCTGGGCCGGCTGCGGGCCGGTGGACCCGGATACGGCGCTCTGCTCTTCGGTGGCGCATGACAGCCACAATGTCTGGTGCGTCGGCTCGTCGGACGCGGCGATGGCGAAAGCCGTGAACCGGCTGCAGGAGATCGATGGCGGCTGGGTGCTGGTGCACCATGGCGAGGTGGTGGCGGAGATGCGCTTCGAGATCGGCGGGCTGATGACGGCGCGGCCGGCCGAGGCCTATGACCGCGACATGCAGGCGTTCTACAAGGCGGCGGCCAAGGTGGAGTGGATGTATCTGTCGGGAGGCGACAACCTCTGGAAGCCCGGCTTTCCCGAACATCTGAAGTTCGCGACGCTCAGCTGCAGTCCGTGGCGCTGGGTGCTGGTGGCGCCGAGCGCGGCGGCGCCCGAGGGCTTCGTCAATGTGCAGACCGGTGCCACGCACAAGGTGGTGTGGTGATGCCAAGGCGTTCCGGCTGGCGCGGACGTGCGGTGCGCGGAGATTTCGTCCATGCGCCGGAACCAGGCCGGATCGAGGTGAAGCGCGACGCGATCATCGCGGTGGACCATGGCGGCACGATCACCGAGGTGGCGGAGCCAGGTACGGCGGCGCATGCGGCGCTCGCAGCGCGGGATGACCTGATCGCGCTGCGCGAAGGTCAGTTCGTCATCCCCGGATTCGTCGACCTGCATGTGCATGCGCCGCAATATCCGCAACTCGGCGAGGCGCTCGATGTGCCGCTCGAAGTGTGGCTGGGGAAATACACGTTTCCTCTCGAAGCGCGCTATCGCGACCTCGATTTCGCCCGCGAGCGCTACAGCCGGCTCGTGGCGGACCTCTTGCGCGGCGGCACGACGACCGCGCTCTATTTCGCGACCGTTCATCGCGAGGCCTCGCTGGCGCTGGCGGAAATCTGCCTCGATATGGGCCAGCGCGGGCTCGTCGGCAAGGTGGTGATGGACGACCCCGATGCCTGCCCCGACTATTACCGCGATAGCTCTGCCGAGATGGCGGTTGCTGAGACGCGCCGCTTCATCGACGAAGTGCGCGCGCTCGGTGGCAATGACCGCGTGCTGCCAGTGGTGACACCGCGCTTCATCCCCTCGTGCAGCGACGCAGCCCTCCAAGGCCTGGGGAAGCTTGTCTCCGAGTGCGCCTGCCATGTGCAGACGCATTGCTCGGAAAGCGACTGGGCGCACCAGCACGCCATAACGCGTTATGGGAAGACGGATTCCGAAGCACTCGACTGCTTCGGGCTGATGACGCGGAAGACGGTGCTGGCGCATTCGGTATTTCTGACCGACGCGGACATGGCGCTGGTGAAGGCGCGCGGCGCCGGTGTGGCGCATTGCGCGCTCTCCAACACCTATTTCGCAAATGCGGTGTTTCCATTGCGGCGCGCGCTCGACAAGGGGTTAAATATCGGGCTCGGCACGGATATTTCCGGCGGGCCATCGGGATCGATGCTCGATGCCTGCCGGGCAACCGTGGCCGCGTCGCGGCAGCTCGAGACGGGCGTGGACCCGGCCCTGCCGCAGGCAGAGCGCGGTGTGGCAGGATCGCGCATCGACATGCGCACGGCCTTCCATCTCGCGACGGCAGGCGGCGGCGTGGCGCTGGACCTGCCCATCGGGCTGTTCCGGCCGGGTTACCAGGCCGATGCGATCGTGATCGACGCCGAGGTGGATGCGGGTTCAGTGCGGCTCTTTGGTGAAGACCCGCTCGACCATATCGAGCAGATCCTCTACACGGCGAGCCTTGCCAACCTCGCCCAGATCCATGTGAGCGGCGAACGCGTCGCCTGAGGAGCCCCATGCCCAAATCCGTCTATCTCGCCGGCCCGGAAGTGTTCCTCTCCAATGCGCGGGAAATTCTCGACAAGAAGATCGCGCTGACGCGCGAGGCAGGGCTGCTGCCGATCTCGCCAGGCGACCTCGAAATCCCGAAGCTCGCAGACAAGTTCGAGCTGGGCCTCGCGATCAGCCGGATCGACGAGGAGCTGATGAACCGCGCGGACGCGATCATCGCGAACCTCACGCCGTTCCGGGGCATTGCAGCGGATACCGGCACCTGCTTCGAGCTCGGCTATATGTGCGCGCAGGGCAAGCCCGCCTTTGCATTCACCACTGTCGCCGCAGACCACGGCGCGCGGACGCGGGCCTATTTCAACGGCGAGTGGCACACGGATGCGCAGGGGCTGCCGCGCGGGCCGGACGGCATGCTGATCGAAGACATGGGCATGATCGACAACCTGATGCTGCATGGCGGCGTGGTGCGCCGGAATGGCGTGGTGGTGGTGGGGAGTGCCAGGCCCGGCGAGGAGCTGACGGACCTCACGACATTCAAGGAAGTGCTCACGATCGCAGCGAAGGCGCTAGGAGCGTAGCGCCGGAGAGGCGCGGACCTCGCCCATTGTCGTTCGCCTGGCTAGCCATGAGGACGCTCAGGGTGAGGTCCTGAGAAGGTCTGCCGCAATTGCACGCCTACAAGATGCAACGGCGCCGGATCGCTCCGACGCCGCCTGCATGGGACCTTGTGGTCAACTCA
>CAYPYV010000261.1:0-4124 GCA_964414845.1 uncultured Devosia sp.
AGCACGAACATGAACAGCGAGAACACGAAGGGGAAGAACTTCATGCCGGCCTTGCCGGCCGCGTCCGTCACCATACCCGCCACGAATTCGTAGAGGATTTCGCTTACCAGCTGCACGCGGTTGGGCACCAGCGAACGCTTCTGCGTGGAAAGGATCAGATAGCCGACGATCAGGACGACCGCCACGATCATGAACAGGGCAGAATTGGTGAGCGCCGGACCATTCTCGCCGAGCGAGAAGATGTCTTTGATCTCGAACTGATGGATCGGGTCGACTTTATTCGGATCGGCCAACTTTGTTCCTCTAAGGCTAGCGCCTTTACTCGTCCTGTTCGTCCTTCCGGCTGCCGCTGGCAACCGGTGACGGCGAAGCCGCCCTGTTCATTTCCGCCGTGGTGCGAACCACGTTGAGTACGCCCGCGGCAAAGCCAATGATCAACATCACCAGCATGAGCCAGGGAGTCGTCCCCAGGCCCTGGTCGAGCAGGTAACCGATTACCGCCCCCACCAATATGGCTGCGAGAAACTCCGACCCAAGCCGCAGGCCGCGACCCATCCCGGACATGTCCCGCTGCGCCGATGGCGCCTTCGCGCTTTCGGCGGCATCGTGGCTGCTCTTCGCCCGTGCGATACGTGCCTTGAGGTCAGCCGTCAACGAACTTGTCTGATCCCGTTCCGTGGACTGTCCGGTACCCAGCGGTTTGGTCATGCCGCCCTCCCTGACGTCCGGGAACCAAAAATCGCGACGAGCCCCTTGAAGTCGGGCGCACCATAGTGGTGAGGCGAAATGGTGTCAAGGCTGTGAACAAGGTCGTAAGTCATTGGAAATACAACTCTTTTGTGAAGCCGGTGTAGGTGTGACATTCAGTCATCCGCCCCATGGTGGGGAATCCTGCCCGGCGCGGTCAAGTTCCATTGTGCCGAAGCCGCCGAAAGCCGCGATCAGCTTGCCTGACGGACCGTTGCTTCGGCGGCGGCCAGGTCTACCGACACCAATTGGCTGACGCCGCGCTCGGCCATGGTAACGCCGAACAGCCGGTCCACCCGGGCCATGGTGATCGGGTTGTGGGTGATGACGAGGAAACGGGTTTCCGTGCGTTGGGTCATCATGTCGAGCAGGTTGCAGAATCGCTCCACATTGTGGTCGTCGAGCGGCGCATCCACCTCGTCGAGCACGCAGATCGGCGCGGGATTGGTCAGGAACACCGCGAAGATGAGGCTCATTGCCGTCAGCGCCTGCTCGCCACCCGACAGGAGCGTCATGGTCGTCGGCTTCTTGCCCGGTGGCCGGGCGATGATCTCGAGCCCGGCTTCGAGCGGATCCTCGCTTTCCACGAACTGCAGTTCGGCTGTCCCGCCGCCGAACAGCGAGGTGAACAGCTCCCGGAAATGCCCGTTCACCTTCTCGAACGCCTCCGAGAGGCGCGCCCGACCCTCGCGGTTGAGGCTCTGGATACCCGCCCGCAACTTACCGATGGCCGCAATCAGGTCGTCGCGGTCCTTGATCATCAGGTCGAGCTTTTCGCGTGTGTCTTCCACCTCGCGTTCGGCGCCGAGATTGACCCCACCCAGCCGTTCGCGCTCGCCTTTCAGCCGCTCGAGCTGGGTCTCGACCTGCCCCTGTTGCGGCAAGGCGTGTTCCGGGCGGATGCCCGCCGCCGCCGCCGTCTGGCTCGCCGAAATGCCCAGCGTCTCGATGACCAGCGCCTCGATCTGCTGGCGCTGCGCAACATGACCCTTGATCCGCTCCTCGATGCGGGCCGCCTCGGCGCGCATGCCAGCAAGCGCGTCGGCGGCAAGCCGCTGCGCCCGGTCGGCCTCGCGCTGCCGGGTCTCGGCCGCGGCGAGCGCATCGACCGCCGCCTTGTGCGCAACCGATGCCGTGGCGATCTCGGCGAGCAGCGCTTCCCGGCGCGCCTCGAGCCCCGCGGGCGTCGCGTCGACGCCCCCCAGCTGCGCACGAATTTCGGCGAGCCGTGAGTCCAGCGTTGCGATCTGGGCTGCCGCGCCGTCCCGCCGGCGCTCCGCCGCTGCCCGGTCCGATGTCAACTGCGCCAACCGGCTGGCGCGTAGGCGGCTGGCTGCCTCGACCTGCCCGAGCGCCAGGCGCACCTGCGATTCGCGGTCCCTTGCGGCCTTGAGCTCCGCTTCGAGCCGGGTGAGAACGGCAATCTTCGCCGCGTCGTCCGCCAACGACGTGACGAGGTCCTGGGCTTCGGCCTCCGATGCCCGTGCCTCGGCCAGGCCCGGCTCGAGCCGGGCGCGGCTTTCCGAAAGTGCCGCGTGGCGTGCGGCGATTTCGGTGCGGGCGCGTTCGGCGCGCTCGAGCTGCTGCCGGGCCGCGCTTGCAGCAGCGATGGTCTGCCGAACCGCTTCGCGGACCGATTTCTCGCGTGCCCGGGCCTGTTCGAGCCCGGCCGCCAGATCCGCCGCTTCCGCACGACGGCGGTTGTGCTCGGCGCGGATTTCGGAAAGCTGAGCCTCGATTTCCTGCAGCCGGTTGCGCTGCCTGAGTTTTTCGGCGGCCGCAGTTGGGGCATCGGCGGCCGCGACCAGTCCATCCCAGCGCCAGAGCGCACCGTCTCGGGTCACGAGGCGCTGGCCCGGCCGCAGCTGCTGAACGAGCGCTGCCGCATCCTGCTCCGCCACGATGCCGATCTGCTTGAGGCGTCGGGCGAGCAGTGCGTTGCCGCGCACATGCGCCGACAGCGGCTCTGCGCCCGGGGGCAGGGCGGGGTCATCGGCGCCCGGCGCTCCAGCCCAGTGGATCGGCGCACGCGGATCGGCCGCCGCGTCGAGATCGTCACCCAGCGCCGCCCCAAGCGCCTTTTCATAGCCCGTGTCGACCTCGAGGCTGTCGACGATGGCAACGAAACGGCGCCCATTTCCGGCATTGAGCATCCGGCTCAGGCTCTGTGCTTCGCCTTCGAGACGGCTGACGAGGCTTTCGAGCCGCTGGATTTCCGGGCGGGTCGCTTCAAGCGCCGCGATGCCCGCCTGCACGTCCTTCTCGGAATGCCGCGCGGCCGCCTCGCTGCGCGAGAGCTGCTGTTCCGCGTCGGCGACCGCATCCCGCAGCGGTGTGAGATCATGCTCTGCCGCCATGCGTCGGGTGAGGCTTTCGAGCTCGGCAGACGCGTCCCGCAACTGCGCCTCGGCACGGACGAGCCGCGCGCGGGCATCGGCAAGCCCGCGCTCCGCGGCGCTCTGCTTGGCCTTGTGCTCGGCAAGCCCCGCCGCCGCCGCGCGGGCGGCAGCATCGGCTGCCGTCACATTGAGCCGCGCCGATTCCGCATCCTGCCGCAGCGCCAGCAGGGCGCCTTCGGCCTCTGCGGTCTCGGCACCGAGCCGTTCCGCTTCGGCGATCACTCCCGCCAGCATCTCGGCACTGTCCGCCGCCTGCTGCCGCTCGCGTGCGATATCGGCTTCGGCCTGCCGGATGCGCTCGGTCAGTTCACGCTGCCGGGCCTCGGCGCGCCGCGCCTCGTCCTCGAGCTGCTCGGCGAGGATGCGGACCCGTTGCAGGGCCGCGCCGGCCCGTGCCTCCGCCTCGCGCAGGGGCGCAACCGCCTTCGTCGCGAGAAACAGCACCTTCTGCGCTTCGAGTTCGAGATGCTGCGCCTCCGCCAGCTCCCGCAGAAGCTTCGCCTGTCCGGCTTCGGCATCCTTCTCCTGGAATCGCGCGGCCACCCAGCGCAAATGGAACAGTGTCGCCTCGGACTTGCGGATTTCGGCAGAAAGTCCGCGATACTTGATGGCGAGCCGCGCCTGCCGCTTCAGCGTTTCGAGTTGCTGCTCCACCTGCGCGATGATGTCGTCGACGCGTTCGAGGTTCTGCTCGGCGGCACGGAGCCGCAGTTCCGCCTCGTGCCGGCGCGAATGGAGGCCCGATATTCCCGCGGCTTCTTCAAGCAGCGCCCGCCGCTGCTGCGGTTTCGCGGCAATCAGTTCGCCGATCTGCCCCTGCCTGACGAGGGCGGGGGAATGCGCGCCGGTCGAGGCATCGGCAAACAGCAGCTGCACGTCGCGTGCGCGCACTTCCTTGCCATTGATGCGGTAGACCGAGCCCGCCTCGCGCTCGATGCGGCGCGTGACTTCCAGAACATCGGCGGTGTTGAGCGGCGC
>CAYPYV010000262.1:0-4098 GCA_964414845.1 uncultured Devosia sp.
ATGTTCGGCGAGCTGGTCGGGTTCTTCATCGTCAATTGCTGGCAGCAACTGGGCGAGCCAGCCAGCTTCACGCTGCTCGAACTCGGGCCCGGCCGCGGCACGCTGATGCAGGATGCGCTGAGAGTGGCGGCCAAGGCCGACGGCTTCCTCGATTCGCTGCACCTGCAACTGTTCGAGGCGAACCCGGCGCTCCGGGCCGAACAGAAGAAGCGGCTCGATCAGTACAACCCTTATTGGGCCGACGAGATCGACGCGGTCGCCGAGGGCGATCCGGTCTTCGTGGTCGCCAATGAATTCTTCGACGCCCTGCCGGTCAGGCAATTCGTGAAGGGCAAGGACGGCTGGCACGAGCGGCTGGTGGGCCTGCGCGAGGGGAAGCGCGCCTTCGGGCTCTCGCCGACGCCGGTGCCGGAAAGCGCCATGCCCGTGGCGTTTCATGGCGCGGCGGAGGGGACCGTGGCCGAAATCGGCCTCGCGGCGGCCGACGCGATGCAGCGGCTGGGCCAGAAGATCAAGGCGCAAAAGGGCGCGCTGCTCGCCATCGACTATGGCTATGGCCGGACACAGGCCGGCGAGACGCTGCAGGGCGTAAGCAAGCACAGGTTCGCCGATGTGCTGGAGCGGCCGGGTGAGATCGACCTCTCCGCGCATGTGGATTTCGATGCCCTGGGACGCGTCGCGGCGGCCATGGGGCTGGAGGTCGCACCGCTCGTGCCGCAGCGCGACTTCCTCGGTCGGCTTGGGATCGTCGAGCGGGCGACGGCGCTGGCGCGGGCCAATCCTGGCCATCTCGACCAGCTCTCCGCGGCGCTGCGACGGCTGACGCACGAGGAGGAGATGGGTACGCTGTTCAAGGTCTTCTGCGCCTCGGCGGGCGGGATCGAACCGGTGGGCTTTTCGGACAAATGAGCATTCCCTACGACATGAGCCGGACGCTGGAGCGGCTGGGCAAGGTACGGCACGGCTTTTTCGGGCGGCGGGGCGGCTTTTCGACCGGGCTCTTTGCCTCGCTCAACGTGTCGGAAACGGCAGGTGACAAGCCGCAGCACGTCGCGGAGAACCGCGCCGCGATCGCGGGCCTGATGGGCTATGATGCGAGCGCGCTGGTGACGATCAGGCAGGTGCATTCGACTACCGTGCTGCAGGTGACGCGGAAGCCCGGCAATGTCGAAAAGCCGGAGGGCGACGCGCTCGTCACCAATGTGCCGGGGCTGCTGCTCGGCGTGCTGACCGCCGATTGTACGCCGATCCTGTTCGCCGATGCCGAGGCCGGCGTGATCGGGGCGGCGCATGCAGGCTGGAAGGGCGCGCTCGGCGGCATCGCCGAGGCGACCGTGGGCGTGATGGAAGAGCTCGGCGCGCGCCGCGAGCACATCGTCGCGGCGATTGGTCCGACCATTTCGCTGCAGAACTACGAAGTTGGCCCGGAATTCGCCGCCAACCTCCTCGCGGAGCATCGCGATGCGGAAAACCGCATCGCGCGACCCGAGGGCGGGCGCGAGCATTTCGACCTGCCGGGCTTCGTTTTCGACCAGTTGAGCGCAGCGGGCGTCGGACTGGTCGAGGACCTGGGCCTGTGCACCTATGCGAGCCCAAAGCGGTTCTTTTCGCACCGCTATGCGACGCATCAGGGCATTCAGACCGGACGACAGCTCAGCGTCATCGGAATGGTCTGAAATCCGTAACGATCACCGATCTAACCCGTAGACTCCGGCGCGGCGCGAGGCTATGAGCCCCACATCGCCACATAACCCGTCTACAGGTCCGATCGGAGCGCGCCCAAGTGAAACTCGTCACCGGCAATTCAAACCGCGCGCTGGCCGAGGCCGTCGCATCCTATCTCGAGCTGCCGCTGACCGATTGCACGGTGAAGCGCTTCAACGACAAGGAAATCTTCGTCGAGATCCATGAGAACGTCCGGGGCGAGGACGTGTTCATCCTGCAGTCGACGTCCTATCCGGCCAATGACAATTTGATGGAGCTGCTGATCCTGTCGGATGCGCTCCGCCGTTCGTCGGCCCGGCGCATTACCGCGGTGATCCCCTATTTCGGTTATGCGCGGCAGGACCGCAAATCCGCCTCGCGCACGCCGATTTCAGCCAAGCTCGTGGCGAACCTGATCACCGAGGCGGGGGTCAACCGCGTGGTGACGCTCGACCTGCACGCCGCCCAGATCCAGGGCTTCTTCGATATCCCGACCGACAACCTCTATGGCGCGCCGGTAATGGTTCGCGACATCCAGGAGCACTACAAGCTCGACAACCTGATGATCGTCTCGCCGGACGTGGGCGGCGTGGCCCGCGCCCGCGCCACCGCGCAGCGCATCGGCGCCGACCTCGCCATCGTCGACAAGCGGCGCCCGCGCGCCGGCGTGTCGGAAGTGATGAACATCATCGGCGACGTGGCGGGCCACGCCTGCATCCTGATCGACGACATCGTCGACTCGGGCGGCACGCTGGTGAACGCCGCCGAAGCGCTGATCAAGGCCGGCGCGACCGAGGTGTCGGCCTACCTGACCCACGGCGTGCTGTCGGACGGCGCAGCGGAGCGCATCGGCAAATCGAAGCTGAAGGAACTGGTGGTCACCGATTCCATCATGGCGACCGAAGCAACGCTCGCGACGAAGAATATCCGACGGATCTCGATCGCGCCGCTGATCGGCGAGGCCATCGCCCGCACGGCCAGTGAGCAGAGCGTATCGAGCCTGCTGGACTGAGAATAGGCAACCTCGCGCCATTCGAGCATAGCCCTCATGGCCTTCTTGGCTCGCAAGGCTCCACCGGAGCCTTGCGCCGGCTTTGCCGGGTGCCTGCGAAGTCGACAGGCTCAGGGTGAGGTGCTTTTGCCCAGGTCGAGGTGCCTTGGCTCCAGCAGCTCTCTTTCCGCTCTCTGCTGTCGAAATCGCCACCTCTCGCGCGACATAGGGCCAAAGCCCTATGGTGGGCATGAGGAGACGCGCAATGCGGTACATGTTGTTGCTCTATGCCCCTGAGGCCGAGGGGATGAAGATCGCGCCCGAGACCATGGCACGGGTGATGGAGGACATGGGTGCCTATCAGGCGGCGCTCGAGAAGGCAGGCGCCTTCGTGATGACCTCCCCGCTCGACCGGACCCGCAACGCCCGGACCATCCGCCATGACGGGGGCGAGATTGTTGCGGCCGGCAAGGACGGCGGCCCTGCCTTTCGCAACGAGGGTGGCGAACTCAGGGTGATCGACGGGCCCTATGCCGACACGCGCGAGCAGCTCGGCGGCTTCTTCATGATCGAAGCCGCGGACATGGACGCAGCGATCGCCTGGGCGAAGCAATGTCCGGCGGCGCAATGGGGCAGCATTGAAATCCGGGCCATGCAGCCCGGTTTCTGAGCGCACATATCGGCCCGAGATTTATTTCGCCGACAAAATGTAGAAACCTCTCCCCTGCCCGCGTCATCCGATCGACCGGGTATGGTGCCCGGCGCATCAGGGAGATGAAGATGCAGTACATGCTGCTGATCTATGGCGACGAAGCGAAAATGAATGCGGCGCCGGAGGTCGAAGACACTGGCATGAGCCCGGACTACCATGCCTTCAACCAGGCACTGCTGAAGGCAGGTGCCATGCGCGGCGGCGAGCGGCTGAGGCCGACCAGCGCCGCCACCAGCGTGCGCGTGCGCGACCAGAAGGCGGTGATCCTCGACGGGCCCTATGCCGACACGCAGGAACAGCTGGGTGGCTTCTACCTGATCGAGGCCGAAGACCTCGACAAGGCCATCGAATGGGCCAAGGCCTGCCCGGCCGCGCAGTTCGGCACCATCGAAGTGCGACCGATCTGGCCGATACGGCCGCAATAATGCACGCCGTCGCGCGGGCCCGGTCGAAACCCGCGAGGCCCGCGCGACATTGCGGCATTGGGCAATCGGGCCGCGATGAAAGGAGCCACGACGATGGCGACCGCCAGGAAGAAGACCGAGAGTTTCACCGCTGAGGAAAAGGCGGCGATGAAGGAGCGCGCCGAGGAGTTGAAGCGCGAGAAGCGCGGGGCGGGCGAGGCCGAGGACCTGAAGGCGGTTCTCGACAAGATTGCCGCCATGCCGGAGGCGGACCGCGCTCTGGCGCA
>CAYPYV010000263.1:0-4093 GCA_964414845.1 uncultured Devosia sp.
AGCACCTTCGCGCCCACGAGGAACCGATACCAATAGCCCTGCAGGAAGTGGTAGATCAGCCCTTCCACGCCATCTAGAAATCCCAACTGCACGATATAGCGATAGAGGAAATAGCCTGTCGCGGATACATAGAACGGCAACCGGTTGTAGATTCTGAGCTTGATGTACCGCTTGATCCTTGCCTGCCTGTTCAACTCCTCGGCCTGGTCGGCACCTGCCATTAGGCCGTGCCGGTGCAGTACCGCATCCAGGGCTTCGCGCGTGGCATAGCCATTGTGCTTGGTTGTGAAGAACGTGATGTCGTTCAAATTGTGGTCAGCGAAGCCACCCTCGAAGTGCACGGTCGGACCATCAACGACGATATGCTCGTCCATCCAACGTTGTTCGATACGTCCTCGATTGCGCCGGAAGAGACGCAATAGCCGTAATGGATATCGGCCGCCATGCCGTATCCACCGTCCCATGAAGATATGCTTGTGGTCCGACGTGATGCCGCATACTTCAGCCCCCACAAGCGGAAGCCGATCACGAATGACATCCGCATGGGACTGTTCAACCACCTCGTCTGCGTCGACGCGCATCAACCAATCGGCCTCTGTGGAGATGTTGTCGCATCCCCACTGGAACTGGTCCGCGTAGTTCTTCCAAGGGTGCGTGAGCACCTCCGCGCCAAGCGTGCGCGCAATCTCGCAGGTCCTGTCAGTCGAGCCGGAGTCGATTATATGGATTGAATGCGCAAACCCGCGCACGCATTCGATGGCGCGCGCGATGTGGATTTCTTCGTTCTTGGTAAGGATGATGACGGCGATCTTGCTCATAGGCCGTACCGGGTGAACTTGGGCCGTTCCCTGATCTGTCGGGCAGGGTTGCCCGCCCAGACCGTCCAGGCCGGAACATCCTTCGTCGCCACGGCGCGTGCCCCGAGCACCGCGCCCTCGCCAATGCTGACGCCGGGGCCCACGAATGCATCGGCAGCCACCCAGGCCAGGCGGGCGACCTCGATTGGGCGCGAAATCAGCTGAAAGCTGCTGTCGTCGATCATGTGGGTGCCAGCGCACAGATGTGCGCCCTGCGAGATCACCGCATATGCGCCTACTGAGATCCGAGCCATGTTGTAACAAATGACCCTGGGGCCGAACGAGGAGCGCTCGGCCATGTCGAGGTTGCGCGGATCCCAGATCGAGACGCTGCCATGCACCACCACGCCCTTGCCGAGTCTCGCGCCAAACATGCGCAGCAACATGGCCCGCCACTTGTGCATCGGCGGCGGGGTCCAGCGCGCGAGCAGCAGCCAGGCCAGGCTCCAGCATCCGCGCCTTATGCGGTTACCGAGCGAAAAGCTGGGCGCGCCCGAAAACACCTTCGCCCCTTCATAGGCGAGAATATCGCGGTTGCCATGCTCGAGGGGCCGTCGCCGATCCCCCGACGCATCTGCACCCTTGGGTTGCCCTGGCCTGGTTGCTTTCATTGTCCGGCTGTCACTCGTGCCATCGCGTCAAACATAGCCTTGGCGGCGATCCTTACGTCAAATCGCGCCTCGTAGCAGCGCCGGGCACTGTGCTTCATGCCCAGTACCTCCCCGCTCCCCATCCCCAGGAACTGCCCCAGCACAGAGCTTGCACCGTCTTTGGTGTCCGGCCCGACCAGTCCCGCGCCGTCTGCGACGATTTCCCGCCAGATATTGATCTTGTCGCTGATCAGCACTGGTACGCCGCAGGCGAGGGCCTCGGCTACCACGATACCAAAATTCTCCTGGTGTGAGGGCAGGAACAGGGCCTCGGCATGGCGCAACGCCCCCCATTTCGCATCCCCCTTGAGCATCCCGGTCCAGTGGACGCGTGGCGATAGCCCGAGTTCGGCAACCCGTGCCTCGAGCGCGGGGCGAAGCCCGGTCTGGTCCGGCCCGGCAATGACGAATTGCAGCTCCGGGCGGTTGGCCGCGTGCTCCGCAAAAGCTTCGATGGCGAGGTCCAGCCCCTTCTTGGGATGAATGCGCGAGAGGAACAGCAGATAGGGGCGGTGGCCTAACCCGGGTGCCGCGGCGGAAAAGGCGGCATCCTGGGCCGCCCGGTCGCTGGGTATGTCTCCCGCGCCATAAGGCACCACCACCGGCTTGGCACGGTAGGGCCAGAAGGCGCCGTCGGCGAGCACGCGTTCTTCCTCTGCGGTGAAGAATACGCCGGCTGCATTGTTGACGACCCGCCCGTCGGCAAACCACCAGACAATCTGCTTGAGCGCATGCTTCAGCGGCGCCGTTTGCTTGAACCACGGGTCAAGCATGCCATGGGTATAGACCACGAAGGGGCGCCCCCTGAGCCCGCCCGCCAGGACGAAGCCAAACGTGGTGAAGTTCCAGAGCCCGTTGACCACGATAACGTCGAACTCCTGCGCATGCCGCTTCAACCAGCGGATATAGCGCCAGGATAGACCGTATCGCGCCAGCGGACGCGCCCAGCTGCGGTTGGCATTGTCTGGCCGCTTGGCGCCGAGCGGGTGCACAACCATGGGAAAGTCTCGGAGCCAGGGCGCACCGGGTGCATCGAGGCTGGCAATTTCGCGTCTATGCCCAAAGCCGCTGGAACTTTCGTTTTGCCGCAGGATCCCTTCGATCGGGCCGCCATGTTCGGGGTTCACCGAGGCGATGATGTGGAGAATATTCATGCCCGCTGCCCCTCGATCAGGGCCTTCAGGCGGGTCCGGAAGTTCGCATCCGAGAACACGCGCTCGACCTTTTCGGCACCCTTTCGAGCCATATCTGCCGCTATGTCCTGATGCGCAAGCAGGAAGCCGATCTTGTCAGCCAGCCCGTCAATGTCGTCGTGGTGCACTGCAAAGCCATCGACACCATCACTGATGACTTCGTGCGCAGCATCCTCCGTGCCACAGATGACCGGTAACCCGTGCTGCCACGCCTCGAGAAAGACTATGCCAAATCCTTCCTTCGACGATGGCATCGCGAAGGCGCGGGCGCCAAGATATGCCTTCTCTAGCTCTTCGTTGCTCACCCGCCCATCGAACTGCACTGCGTCCCCGAGGCCGAGGCTCTGCGCCAGAGCCTTCAGCTCATCGAGCAATACGCCGGCGCCCACGATGCGCAGCCTCGCGTCCGGCACCTTCTTTCGCACCTTTGGCAGTGCACGGATCAGTGCGTCGATATGCTTGCCACGGTCATGCGCTGCAAGCCGGCACACCGTAAGGAGTGTGTTGGAGCGGGGCAGTGCGGGCGCCGCGCTCCGCACATCCACCGCATTCGGAAAATAAGAGAACAGGCCGTCGGGCAACCTGAAGGCCTCGGCCATTCGTCGTGCCGTATAGCGGCTCACGGAGGCGATAGTATCGAGCCGTCGGCAGAGCCAGGGCTCATATGCGCGCATCTTCCGATAGACCGGGTCGTTCCAGGCTTCGTCCCCATGTACGAACATTATGATGCGCATGCGCTTGTTGATGAGCCGCGCCGCAAGCGCCACTGGCAGCAGGTTGATGTGCCCGATCATTAGCACATCGATTTCAGGCGCTAGGCGCGCGACATCCGCAATCATCCGAAATCGGCTCGGAACACTGGTAAAGCTGACCCGGCTATCCTTGGGAAAACCTTCGACTTGATCGCGCATTATCAGCGCCCAAGCCTGACCATAGTAGGGCGAATCGAGCGCTCGCAGCAGGCGCCGATTGAAATTCTGCAGCCCGCCAACGAGCGAAAATGTCTCGGCGCCCACGAAAAGCAGTCGTGGGGCGGATGTGATTCCTGATGCCACACTCATGGCTTGGCTCCAGAAAAGCCGCCATGTCGCCGAATTGCACGCAGCGTCAACAACAAGGTTGCGCACTGCACGAGGACGGCAGTCCATCCGGCCGCAACCGTCCCGAAGCTAATGGCTAATGGAACCAGCACCAGCAGCCCAGCTACGGAGCAAAGCAAGAACGCAACGGCGAAATAGGAGTGCTGGTTTGTTGCAACATATGGGACCTGCGCACTTACCCAGATGATCTCAAATGCTACCGACACCACTAACAAGTAAAAGAGGAATTCAAAATCGGTCACTTCGCCGTGAGTCCAAAACGAAATGAAGGTGGGGCCAAGGGAAAACATTCC
>CAYPYV010000264.1:0-4089 GCA_964414845.1 uncultured Devosia sp.
CTTGCCCTTGCCTTCGTCACCCCACTGGCTGCCGACGACGATCACATTTGCCATTGCGCGAATTGCCCTGTTTCAGCCGGCCCTTGCCATCGGCGAGCGCTGGCAGCGTCGTGTGGCAAGACCTTTTCCATGTTCGGCGCAACTACCGGCCGGGTCTTTGCCCGGATGCGAAGCGGCGGCAGTTGCGGAAGTCCATTAAACCAAGCTGCCCGATATGACAAATGCTCAACCGCCCTTCGGACAGCGCTTTTGTGACGCTCCCCCGTGGCCGGGTTCGTGCCCTCGGTCACGTCTGCGACATGCACCCTTTGACTAACATGTCAGTGCTTGCGCCTATCCGGGAAGTCACCTACCGTCACGTTCCAGCATAGCGGCTTCAAGATCGCATGCCCCACGAGGAGGATAAGTTTATGGATAGACGCAGTTTTCTGCTGTCGTCGGTGGCGCTCGGCGCCCTCGCCGCGGCAACCCCTACGGCTTTCGCCCAGGACAAGCTGACCATCCTTGGCTCCGTGCCGAGCCTCGGCTTCCCGTTCTTCGTCCACATGCTCAACCAGATCAAGGCCGAGGCCGCGGCCCAGGGCGTGAACCTGGTCGAATCGGATGGCCAGAATTCGGCGCCCAAGCAGACGGCCGATATCGAGGCGGCCATCGTGCAGAAGGTCAACGCCATCGTCATCTCGCCGCTTGATGTCAACGCGCTCGCGCCCGCCATCGAGCAGGCCGTGCAGGCCGGCGTGCCGGTCGTCACCATCGACCGCCGCGTCGATGGCGTCGAGGGCATCCTTGCCCATGTCGGTGCCGACAACGTCAAGGGTGGCGAAGCCGAAGCCGCCGCACTGGTCGCCGCCTTCCCCAATGGCGCCAAGATCTTCCACCTGCAGGGGCAGCCTGGCGCCGGTCCGGCCATTGATCGCAACAAGGGCGTCCACAACGTCCTCGATCCGGTCAAGGACAAGTACCAGATCATCTTCGAGCAGACCGCCAACTTCGCGCGCGACCAGGCCCTCTCGGTCACCGAGGCCGGCCTCGCCGCCAATGGCAAGCCCGACGCGATCATCTGCGCCAATGACGATATGGCGCTCGGTGCCATGGAGGCCTGCGCCGCCCGTGGCTATACCGACGTGAAGATCTTCGGCTTCGACGCCCTGCCAGAAGCGCTGGCCGCCGTCCGCGATGGCAAGCTCGCCGGCACCGTCGAGCAGTTCCCGGGCGAACAGTCCCGCACGGCCGTCCGCATCGCGGTGGCCTATGCCAAGGACAAGACCCCGCCGGCCGAGAAGCTCGTGCTGCTGACCCCCATCGTCATCAGCAAGGACAATCTCGACAAGGCCGAGCGCCTCGGCGAGGTCACCTGACCGCATCCGCCATTGCCGGGGTGTCCTTCGGGGCACCCCGGCTGTCGCTTTTCCACGAGGCGGAGGGAATTGCCCCATGGCCCAGCCGGCCATTGCGCCCGGTGCCGCGGAGCCGCTGCTCCAGGTCGTCGGCGTTTCAAAGCATTTTTCAGGCGTCATCGCCCTCAACGACGTGTCGCTCGAGGTCCGGTCCGGGGAAATCCTGGGACTCATGGGCGAGAACGGCGCGGGCAAGTCCACGCTCCTCAAGATACTCTCGGGTGCCCAGCCGCCCACCTCTGGCCGCATCAGCTTCGCCGGCGCCGATTATCGTCCGGCGACACCCAATGATGCCAAGCGCATGGGCATCGTCACCATCTACCAGGAACTAAGTCTCATCCCGACGCTCACCGTCGCCGAGAACATCTTCATCGGTCGTGCGCCGACCGGGCCGCTCGGCCTCGTCAACTGGCGGCGGATGAACGACGCGACCCGCGAGATCATCGCGCGGGTCGGGCTCGCCATCGATCCGCGTACGCCCGTCTCTGCCCTCTCCGTTGCCGAGCAGCAGATGGTGGAGATCGCCCGTGCCCTCTCGCTCGAGAGCCGGCTGATCATCATGGACGAGCCCACCTCGGCCCTCACCGAATCCGAGGTGACGCGGCTGCTCTCCATCATGGATCGCCTGCGCTCCGAAGGCGTCGCCATCATGTTCGTCACCCATCGCCTCGAGGAAGCGAGCCAGATCTGCGACCGGATGACCGTGCTCCGCGACGGTCGCCTCGCCGGCACGCTGGTGCGCGAAAACGGTCAGCCCATCCCACTCCCCCGCATCATCGAGCGCATGGTCGGCCGCGCCGCGTCCGACCTCTATGCCCGCCCGGCCGAACGCCATGCCGCCGGCGCCACGCGCATGCGCGTCCGTGGCCTTCGCACCGTCCGCAATCCCGACGCGCCTCATGCCGTCGTGCTCAACGGCGTGGATCTCGACCTGAACGCCGGCGAAATCGTCGGCATTGCCGGCCTTGTCGGTTCCGGCCGCACGGAGCTTGCCCGCGCCATCTTCGGGGCCGACCGCATCGCGGCGGGCAGCATCGAGCTCGATGGCAAGCCGATCGCGCCGCGTTCGCCTGCCGATGCCATCGCGCTCGGCATCGGCCTCGTGCCCGAGGATAGAAAGCATCAGGCCATTTTCGCCATGCTCGGCATCCAGCACAATTTTTCCACCGCCACGCTCGACACCTGGTCGAACGCGCTGGGCTTCATGTCGGAGGGTCGTGAGCGCGCGGCGCTGCTCGATTACAAGGGCCAGCTTTCCATCCGAATGGCCTCGCCCGAGCAGCAGATCGATGGCCTCTCGGGCGGCAACCAGCAGAAGGTCATCCTGGCGCGCTGGCTCGCCCGCGACCCCAAGGTGCTCATCGTCGACGAGCCGACCCGTGGCGTCGATGTCGGCGCCAAGTCCGAAGTCCACCAGATCCTCGTGCAGCTCGCGGCGCGCGGCATCGCCGTCATGGTGATCTCGTCCGAGCTGCCGGAAATCCTCGCGGTCAGCGACCGCATCGTCACCATGCGCCAGGGGCGGATTACCGGCGAAATGCCGGCTCCCGAGGCGACAGAAGAAAACCTGATGGCGCTGATGGCGCTCGATCGGCGGCAGGGAGACCATTGATGACCACCAGCAGTTCGGCGCCCGAGCCGAAATCCGGGCCTAGCCTTTTCCGTATTCTCAAGCAGTTCGGCCCGCTGATCTTCCTCATCGTGCTGATTGCCGTCTTCGCCGCCCTGAAGCCGTCGTTCATCGATCCGATCAACGTCTTCAACATCATGCGCCAGATCTCGATCACCGGCCTGATCGCGCTCGGCATGACCTTCGTCATCCTAACCGCCGGCATCGATCTCTCCGTCGGCTCGCTGCTGGCGCTTTGCGGCATGGTTGCCGCCATTGTCGCCAAGGGTGGTACGGCCAACACCATGGCGCTCTCGGCCGGCCCTGACGCCGGCCTCGGCTGGTTTGCCGCCCTGCTTGCGGCCCTCGTTGTCGGGTCTCTCGCGGGCGGCGTTCAGGGCGTAGCCATAACCAGGCTCAAGGTTCCGCCCTTCGTGGTCACGCTGGGCGGCCTCACCATCTTCCGGGGCCTCACCCTCACCCTGTCGAATGGCGGCCCCATTTCCGGCTTCACCCCGGATTTCCGCTGGTTCGGTACCGGCCTTGTCGGTCCGGTTCCCGTTCCGGTGATCATCTTCGCCGTTGCGGCCATCATCTGCCATATCGTGCTCCGCTACACGCGCTTTGGCCGCTCGGTCTACGCCGTAGGCGGCAATGCCGAGGCGGCGCGGCTATCGGGCCTGCGGGTCGATCGCATCCTTGTGTCGGTCTATGTCATTGTCGGCTTCTTTTGCGGGCTCGCGGCCTTCGTGCTGTCCGCGCGCCTCAATTCCGCCGAGGCTGTCGCCGGCATCGGCTACGAACTCACCGTCATCTCGGCGGTGGTCATCGGCGGCACATCCTTGTTCGGCGGCATCGGCTCGGTCGGCGGTACCGTTGTCGGGGCGGCACTCATCGGCGTGCTGCAGAACGGACTGCAGTTCAACAATGTCTCGTCCTACACGCAGTCCATCGTCATCGGGCTCATCCTGATCATCGCCGTCGCCTTTGATCGCTGGCTGAAATCCCGCGCCCGCAGCTGAGACGACAAGCGCCGATTGCTCCCAGTCTGGCCCCGCTTGCGGGGCTAGAGCGCTTTGAGGA
>CAYPYV010000265.1:0-4051 GCA_964414845.1 uncultured Devosia sp.
TTCAACAGTTTCGGCCACCTCTTCCGTTTCACCACCTGGGGCGAAAGCCACGGGCCGGCGCTCGGCGTCGTGGTGGACGGCTGCCCGCCCGGCATTCCACTGTCGGCCGAAATCATCCAGCGCGATCTCGATCGCCGGAAGCCCGGCCAGTCGCGCTTCACCACCCAGCGCCGCGAGGACGATCTCGTGCGCATCCTCTCCGGCACCTTCGAGGATGAGCGCGATGGTCTCCTGAAGACCACCGGCACGCCGATTTCGCTGATGATCGAAAATACCGACCAGCGCTCCAAGGACTATTCCGACATCAAGGACAAGTACCGGCCGGGACACGCCGATTTCACCTACCACCAGAAATACGGCATCCGGGACTACAAGGGTTCGGGTCGTGCCTCAGCGCGCGAAACCGCTGCCCGCGTCGCCGCCGGCGCCGTCGCCCGGCTTGTCATTCCTCAGGTCACCATCCGCGCGTCCCTCGTGCAGATGGGCCCGCACAAGATCGAATATTCCCGCTTCGACTGGGCGGAAGTCGGTAACAACCCCTTCTTCTGCGCCGATCCGGTAGCCGCGAAGCAATGGGAGACCTATCTCGACGGCATCCGCAAGGATGGCAATTCCGTCGGTGCCGTCATCGAAGTCGTCGCCGAAGGGGTGCCGCCAGGCTGGGGCGCCCCCATTTATGGCAAGCTCTCGGCCGATCTCGCCTCCGCGATGATGTCGATCAATGCCGTCAAGGGCGTCGAAATCGGCGAAGGGATGGAGTCCGCCGCTCTCACCGGCACCGAGAATGCCGACGAGATGCGCGCCGGCAATAACGGCCCCACCTTCAAGTCCAACCATGCCGGCGGCATCCTGGGCGGCATCTCGAATGGCGATCCAATTGTCGTGCGATTCGCGGTGAAGCCGACCTCCTCGATCATCACCCCGCGCGAGACGGTCACCACCGCCAACGAGAATACCGAGGTGGTCACCAAGGGTCGGCATGATCCCTGTGTCGGCATCCGTGCGGTTCCCATCGGTGAGGCGATGATGGCGCTGGTGCTGGCCGACCATTATCTGCGCCATCGCGGCCAGACCGGGCGCGAGGGCGGCATCGGCTACTGACCGGCGGGCATGACCGATTAACGCTATATGTCTGACATTTCGAGTGAAATGTCATGTCCGGGCCCTGTCCGACAGCAAAAAAAGCACCGGAATCCGCCTTAAGGCCCTTAGGTGCAAAATGCGAAACAAATGCGAAACCATTGGTGGGCATGGTGCACCCCGAGGGGGAAATGCGCATGCTGGAGCTTTGCGGAGCCATGGTGGTTGCCGCGACCGAGGCCGATGACCGGGCCTTGGTCGAACTCGCGCGCCTGATCGGCTTCGGAAACATCGAATCCGCCTCCGTCACCGACCCACATGTGGCCATCCGGCCGGTCGTGTTCTTCCTCGTGCATGTCGGCCTGCCGGATTCCGCCAAGCGGTCGCTGCTCGATCAGTTGCGCAAGAGCGGTACCGACCGCCTCCGCTACGCGCCTGCCATCGTGATGACCCCCGACGGGCCCGCCGAGAGGGTGCTGCAGCATATCGACATGGGGTTCGACGATGTCATCATCGTGCCCGAGCGGCGGGATGTGCTGACCGGCCGGCTCTGCAAGCAGCTCACTGCGCCCCCCACCTATATCCGCACGTCCGAATATCTCGGGCCCGACCGCCGCCGCATGGAAAAGCCCGGCGATCCGGGCGATCCGCGCCGCGAGGGCGGCCATCCCTTCAGCCGCCTCACCATCCGGCGCGACCCCTTGATCGGCAACATGGTCTTCCGCCGGGAAATCTTCGGCGGCGCCGCGCCAATGGATGTCGTTCGGGTCTAGCCGATCCGGATTTCGTCCTTCGACACGCTCGGGATGAGGTCCTCCAGTTCGCGGCCACAGCACCCGGGGACACTTGCGCGGCTTCCTCCGCGTCTCACGCTCAACTTGTCGAGGCAGGAGGCGCAACGGGCTCCTGGCTCCGCCGGAACACCAACACCGTCTCGCGATTGCCGTCACCCCCCGCAATCGGAGAGGGCACCGCATGCCGGTGCAGCCAGCCTCGCTCCGCCATGAACGCTGTCACCCGCGCCTGCGCGTCGGCAATCGCGCCGGCGTCGGTCACGAGTCCGCCGCGTCCGACATGCTCGCGCCCCACCTCGAATTGCGGCTTGAACAGAATGACCGCATCGGCGGCTGCGGCGCAAAGCGCGAGCGGGACATCGATCACCTTCACCACCGACACGAAGCTTACGTCGCACACCAGCAGGTCCGGCGCCTGTGGAATGGCTTCGCCGGTCAGGTCGCGGGCATTGATGCCTTCGAGGCTCACGACGCGGCGGTCCCGCGCGATATCCGCATGCAGCTGTCCATGCCCGACATCCACGGCAAACACCTTCGCCGCGCCGCGTTCCAGCAGCACCTGCGTGAACCCGCCGGTCGATGCCCCGAGGTCGAGCGCAACCCGGTCCTTCGGGTCGATCCCGCCTGCATCGAGCCCCGCGACCAGTTTCAGCGCGGCGCGGCTCACATAGCGCGCCGCCGGATCCTCGAGCGTGATTGTGTCGGCGGCGCCCACGGGCTGGTTCGGCTTCGTTGCCACCACCCCGTTCACGCTCACCGTGCCGCGCAGCACCGCGTCGCGTGCCCGCGCCCGGCTCGGCAGCAGCCCGCGCGCCTCGAGCGCGAGGTCGAGCCGTATCCGCTCCGCCACCTGGGCAGCCCTTACTGCGCGTCGAGCGGTTCGGTGCCCACCGGCTGCCCGCCCTTGAGCGTGATCTTCTCGATCCGCATCTCGGCTTCCTTCAGCAATGCCTCGCAGCGCGCTTTCAGCGCCTCGCCACGCTCATAGAGCGCAATGGATTCGGCGAGCGGTGCCTGGCCGCTTTCGAGCTTGCCCACTATGGACTCGAGTTCCTTCAGCGCCAGCTCGAAGCTCATGGTCTTGATGTCGTCGACGCCGGTCTCGGCCATGGTCTGTCTCTCGTTTGCGGCGGCTCCGCCACCCGTTCATCCCTGAGCTAAACCCTTCGGGCGGCGGGCTCAAGGCCGGGCGGTTCCCGACCTGGGTGATCACGTCCGCCCAAAACCGTCCAATCGATGGCGAAACCCCTGCAAATCCCCCGTAAAACCTTGAGAAACGGGCCCGAAATCGCCATTTAGCTTGGGTAGACCCTAGCCATCCGCTAACAACGAAAAGCGGAGCAATCCACCTGATTCGGGACCCCATTGAGCACTCCTGAGAGCACCCCAGAAAACAACGAGTATGGCGCCGATTCCATCAAGGTCCTGAAGGGCCTCGATGCGGTGCGCAAACGGCCCGGCATGTATATCGGCGATACCGATGACGGTTCGGGCCTGCATCACATGGTCTACGAGGTGGTGGATAATTCCATCGACGAGGCCCTGGCCGGTCATGCCGATCTCGTCACCGTTCAGCTCAATGCCGATGGTTCCGTCACGGTCATCGATAATGGCCGTGGCATTCCCACCGACATCCATCCGTCCGAGGGCATTTCCACCGTCGAAGTGGTGATGACCCAGCTGCATGCGGGCGGCAAGTTCGACCAGAACTCCTACAAGGTGTCGGGCGGCCTGCATGGCGTGGGCGTCTCGGTGGTGAACGCGCTCTCCACTTCGCTGAAGCTCAAGGTTCGCCGCGACGGCAAGATCCACGAGATGAGCTTCACGCATGGCAACGCCGATGCGCCGCTCAAGGTGACCGGCACCTATGTGCCGAATCGGCAGCCGGGCACCTATGATGGTCGCTCGGGTACCGAAACGACCTTCCTGCCCTCGCCGCAGACCTTCACCAACATCGAGTTCGACTTCAAGACGCTCGAGCATCGCCTGCGCGAGCTGGCCTTCCTCAATTCCGGTGTGCGCATCCATCTGAAGGATCTGCGCCATGCCGAGCCGGCCGAGGTCGAGCTGCACTATGAAGGTGGGCTCGAGGCTTTCGTCAGGTATCTCGACAAGGCCAAGACGCCGCTGATTGCCGATCCCATCATGCTCAAGTCCGAAAAGGACGGCATCACGGT